>NZ_JBQCLK010000007.1:0-161706 GCF_051966115.1 Paenibacillus sp. SAFN-117 | reverse complement strand
TCATACTGGTCGCCTCCCTAAGAAATACAATAATATATTGTAGGGTAGGACTCCAGTTTCGTTAGGGGGCCGTGGAGCTTTCGCCGCCTTTTCTCCGGAGTGGTCCAAATCGAGCCAAAATTGATGTATTATCGCAGGAATTTTGTCCGCTCTAATGCATCTAAGCCTAATCAAGATCACCCCCGCCTGGACCAGCGTCTAAACCAACGCCAAAAGCGATCTTCCCTTCCTGCCCCTCCTTCAAAAATACGTTACTTTGCCGTGAACCCCTCGCAACTCCACAACGTGACGGGTGGCCTTCGAAGTTTATTCTGTCCGCACCTGCCCGGACCCGCGTCTAAACCAACGTCAAAAGCGGTCTCCCCTTCCTGCCCCTCCTTCAAAAAATACGTTACTTTGCCGTGTACCCCGCAACTCTTCCACAACGTGACCGATGGGCTTCGATGGAGCCCCGGGAAATCCCCCACGATAGTGACGCATGCCTTCGAAGCTTACTCCAAATACTTTGCAGAGTGCCCCAATGCCAAAAAAGGACAGCCGTCAATCACAGCTGTCCCTCGTGCTCACCCTGCTCCGGATTCGTTATGACTAATTTTAACATATGCGTCCGTCCATGAATGTCGAATTTTGTCAGCGATCCTCAGTAATTATTGGGGCAGCGATAGCCGGCCGGCCTGGATCAGATTCCGGTACTGAATGGGAGTCACTCCTTCGAGCTTTTTGAACTTGCGGATAAAATTGGTCGGATCAATATAACCGACCCGCTCTATAATCTCCCCCAAATTCATATCGGTCGTCCTCAGGAGCTCCTTCGCCTTCTCCATCCGGATTTGGTCGATATAGCGCATCAAGGAATCCCCGGTTTGGTTTTTGAAGAAGCGGGTCAGATAGGATGGGGAAAATCCGAATTCCCCAGCAATCTGCTCCAGGTTGATGGTATTATCATGATAATGCCGGTCCACATAGGCGACCAATTGATCTAACAAGGCTATATTTTTGCTTTCCTTATGCCGCTCCACGTACTCGCATACCCGGTCGCAGAATTCGATCATTTTATGCTCCAGCGCCTCTACCGTTTCAAACCGGGACACGAAAAAACGCTCCATCGCCAGATCCGCTGCCTCGATTTTCATATCCATTTCCAGCAAGGTTTTCATGACCGTGTTGATCATATCGAAGCCTATAAACTCGACCTTCTCAATCGATATAGGCTGGTTGACCATGCTGCTCATCATATCCCGGATGACGGTCTGGACCTCATCGCTATTCCCCTGCTTAATCGCTTTGACAAGAAGCTTCTCCGACTCCAACGGATACCAGATGATGCTTTCCTTCGACTTCTCGACTTCGCTATAGCAGATGACCTGATTGCCTCCCTTGACCAGCCGGCATCGGGCCGCATGGTCCGCCTGCGTCAAAGATTGCGGAAGCTTGGTGATATTATTGAACATCCCGCCGATTCCAACCGTGACGCCAACCTGGTAGTGCTGATTGGCAAACAGCCTTACCTTCGTCCCCAGGTCGGCCAAATCGTTAAGCTCGTCCAAGCCTTCGCGGATATTGAGCAGGATGACGATGCCCCGCCCTTCCTTGTATTCCGCCCCCCATCCGGCGCCCAGCCTTTGGGACAAATTCTCGGCCATCTGGATCAAGCTGTACTTGATTATATCCTGCATAGGCTTTGTATTCTCTCCGACAAACCGGTCGTAATTATCAATCAGCAGCAGCATAACGGCATAATGAGGGTACTCCGCAGGCCAATCCAGAGCTTCCCGGATTTCATCCCATTCTTCGGTGCTTTTCACCTTGCCCTCTACAAGTGACAGAACATAACTCGCCTTTAACAAACTGGCTTGGCTGTTCAGCTTCTCCAGCAGCCCTTGGTTCTCCCGGGTCACCTCGCCGATCGCTTTCGAAATCAGGCTGATTTCATCGGTTTTCCTCGGCCATTCCTTGATGATTCGTCTGTCGGCCAGCCCGCCGGCCAGCTTGAGAAGAGGCCGGTAATTCCGGATCGAGAAAGCAAGGGCCAGCAGCAAGCCCAGCAACAGGACAGCGACCACCGTGTAGTGAAAAATAGTGCGGGTTTCATTCACCTTCCCCAAAAATTGATCCGTCGGCATAACCGTAATATAGGACCAGCCATTGGTTTCGGATTTCAGTTGAACCATGGAGTAATCCGTTCGATTGACGGATACCGACTGGATGGCCTCACCGGATTCCGAAGGCGGGAACGCTTCGAGAATGCTGCCCGCCTGCTCTTCCGAAATGTTGGACAGCACTTTCGTTACGGGTCTGCCGTTCTCGTCCAGTATGAATGTAAATCCGCTGTAATCCTTGAGAACCTTGCTGATCATCGAATTCAATTCGTCTTCCTTGATGATAAACAGAACAACCCCATACCCTCGGCTGGCATCGACCGACAACGGATGCAGATAAAGCACATAACCGGAGGAAGGCGCCCCTCCGGCGGCCGCTTGCTCCACGGAACGGATCACGGGCTTCTCCAGGGAAGACAAGGTGGAGACGAACTCCTCCTTGCCCCACTGGCTAAACGGGTAGGCGAATCTAAAGAAATAATCGATGCTGTGAATGCCGCTTGCCGCATACATCGTGGAGGCCTGCCCATCTCCATAGTACAGAACGACTTCATGAACAAAGTCATTGGCCGACCGGTATTTTTTCAAATCCTGAACCGCCTGATAAGTTCCGTAACCGCCTTCGGCAACCATGAATGGGGTCAGCAGGGGATTGGCGGCAATTTGCAGAGCCATCCGGTTCATTTCACTCGTTCTTGTGTCCATCGCCTCTTTAATTTGGGTCAAGGTCGCAATGACCGAGCCCTCGACTTCCTCCCGCAGCACCGAAATAAAGGAACCGTATATGACGCTGCCGACGATAACCAGCAGCATCACGATCAGTAATATATAAGAAAACAAATACTGATAGAAGCGTCCGGACCATGAGGGCACGCGAAATATCCGTTTCAGAACCGCTCGCATCATGAGCGCTTTCCCCCTTTTTGCAGCCTGATATTGGTCTTCTGTTGACTAAGGTTATAGATGAGAGCAGGGATGGCCTAAAAACTTTTTACCAGATTATGTAAGCGTATACACATGTAAAAACACGGGCTACAACAGGTATAATACACCACGAATTTGTAACCCATGTCAATTTTATGTTTAGATTTCGTTAAGATTAGCCTTTTAGTGATCCTATGAAAATCCCTTTGACGAAATATCGCTGCAGGAACGGGTACAGCACAAGCACCGGCAGATTGGCGGCAATCACGACGGCATACTTGATCGATTCGGCTTCCATCAGCTTCTTGGCCATGCCCTCCTGTGCACCGATATCCACCATTTGCGCGGTCTGGCCCTGGATGAGAATTTCCCGCAGAATGATTTGCAGAGGGAACTTGTCTCTTTCCGTCAAATAAACCAGCGCGTTGAAGAAGGCGTTCCAATGCCCGACTGCGTAGAACAAGACCATAACGGCCAGAATCGGGGTCGAAAGGGGCAGTACGATTTTAAATAATATTTTGATGTTGGAGCAGCCGTCGATCTGGGCGGCCTCCTGGATTTCGTGAGGCAGGCTCTGCTGAAAGAACGTCCGCATAATGATGATATTCCATACGGACACCGCATTGGGAATCACCATGGCCCAGATCGTATTGATCATCCCCAGGTCTTTCACCAGCAAATAAGTTGGAATCATTCCCCCGCTAAAAAACATCGTAAACACCAGAAACGCCATCACGCTGTTGCGGCCATACAAATCTCTTCTGGATAACGGGTAAGCGGCCAGCACAGTCATCACCAGGTTGATCGCCGTTCCCAGAACCGTGTAGAGAAGCGTATTTCCGTATCCTTGCAAAATATCTTTATTCGCGAACACTTTCTCATATCCGACGAGTGTCAGGCCTTGCGGCCATAACCATACCTTGCCGTTTAAAACGGCCATCGGGTCGCTGATCGAAGCCATGGCCACGAACCATAACGGGTACAGCACGACAATGAGTACCACTGCCAGCATGAACCCGTTGATGAGCCCGAACAGCCTGTCTCCCCATGATTCTCTGTCCAATACTGCTCTTCCCTCCTTACCACAAGCTCGTTTCACTCACTCTTCTGGACAGGTAATTGACCGAAACCAGCAGAATGAAATTGACTATCGCATTGAACAGGTCTACCGCTGCGGAGAAGCTGTACTGCGCCTCCAATATCCCGCTCCGATAAACATAAGTCGATAGCACGTCCGAAGCTTCCATATTCAAATCGTTCTGCATCAGAAGCACCTTCTCGAACCCGACTCCCATCAAATTTCCCACGTTCAGAATAAGCAGGATGACGATGGTCGGCATAATGCCCGGAAGGTTGATATGCCAAATTCTCTGCAGCCGGCTGGCCCCATCCACCTTGGCGGCTTCATGCAGCTGAGGATCGATGCCGGTCAGAGCGGCCAGATAAATAATAGAGCTCCAGCCCATATTCTGCCATACGCCCGATAACACAAAAATTGATTTAAACCACCCTGGCTCGGTCATGAACGAAACCGGTTCCAATCCGAACAGTTTGATTAACTGATTGATCAGTCCGCTGCCCGGAGACAGGAAAATAAATACCATCCCCACCATGACGACGGTAGACAGAAAATGCGGCGCGTAGGTAACAGTCTGTACCGTCTTGCGGAACCATGCAGCCCTTACTTCATTAATCATCAAGGCGAGAATAATGGGAACCGGAAAGCCTACCACCAGCTCGTAAATTCCGATGCCAAGCGTATTCTTGATGAGACGCCAGAAGTAATAGCTGTTGAATAATCTTTCGAAATGATCCCACCCGACCCAGGGGCTGTCCCAAATCCCTTTGGCCGCCATAAAATCTTTAAAAGCAATTTGCACGCCATACATAGGAACATATTTAAAAATGACGAAGTAGGCGATCACCGGAAGGAGCAGCAAATAAAGCTCCCAATTTCTCCAGACCGACCGGATCGCAGGATGCCGGCGGTGTTTCCGCGGAGGCATGGAGTTAGCCGTCTTGCGGATATTCGAATGCGTATAGGCCAATGACTCGTTCTCCTCCTATATATTTTCGTAGAAAACTATCCCCAAAGGTTTCAGGTTTCCACCCTTGCCCCCTAACCCGGTTCCCTTGACCATACGGACATCAAAGGAACCGATAAGTAGTTATAGGGGCCGCCCGGTGCTTGTCCATTGGCACTTAGCGTCCGGACAGGGCGGCCGGAAAGTCTTGGTTCAGGTCAGGATTAGCCGTTCTTGTATCTCTCATAGGCCGACTGATAAATTTTCATATACTCCTCTAGCCCCATCTTCTTGATGGTCTGTACATATTCATCCCATTCGGACAGAGGCTTGGCTCCGGTAATGAACTTGGCCCGCATCTCCGTCACATAAGTCCCGATATCCGAGCTCAAGCCCGCCATTCGGCTGTTTTCCTCCGAGGTGAAGGAGAAGGGCGGCCATACTTCGCTGCCGGCATAGGGCTCCAGCAGCTTGGCTGTCTCCATGGAGGTCGGCAGGCTCTCTCCCCCTTTGAAATACTGCTCGGAGATGATTCCCGGGGTTCCGCCTCCCGGCCAAATCAAATATTGCGAGACCGCCTCGTCCAGCGACAAGCCTCCCGGATGATTGGAGATTTCGTCCAGATATTCCGCCTTGCCGTCCGCCCCTTCTTTGTAGGTCACTCCCTCGAAGCCCATGAAGAACATCTTGCTGCCTTCCTCCCCGAAGAAGTGGTCGATCCAACGCATCGTCGCTTCAGGATGCTCATTCTTGTTCGTGATAACGAAGGTTCCCAGCGTAACCAGAGAGGAATTTTTGACGACCGTCTTATCGCCATGCGGTCCCTCCAGCGCCGGCGCTCCTTCAAATTGCTTGAGGTTCGCCCAGCCTACGGGGTCCCAGCCGATATAGGATCCGTACCGGCCCGACTGCATTCTCGCCAGAAACTCCGCGGAATTCATCGTGAAGATATCCGGGTCAATCAGCTTCTCCTGATATAATTTTTGAACATATTCCAGCATCTCTCTATAGTTGTCGTCGATGGGGAAGAAGCGCAATTCGTCCGTCTGCGGATTCACGTCCACATAAGAATGGCGCGACCCTCTGTTCTGCAAGCCCCAAGGGCCGTAAAACCATTTGATCAAATAATTGATGCTCTCGGACCCGAGCGGAATCTCGTCGTCCTCCCCGTTTCCGTTCAAATCCTGCCCCTTCATGGCTTTGAGAAATGAATACAGCTCCTCGGTCGTTTCGGGCTTCTGCAATCCCAGCTTGTCCGTCCACTCTCGATTAATCCAAGACTTCGGGTTAATCAGTACCGAGGTGAAGCCCGGATCATACACTCTCGGGATCGAGTAGATATTGCCGTCAGGCATCGTCAGCCCCTTCTTGATGTCCGGATTTTCGTCCAGCAGCTTTTTGATATTGGGGGCATATTCCTCTATCAGCTCGTTAAGCTTGATAAAGACACCCTGCTCTCCATATTTCATTACATCTTTATCCGACAACAGCGCCGCGTAGAAAGCATCGGGGAGGTCTCCCCCTGCCAGAATCAGATTCCGCTTCTCGCTTAAAATCTCTTTATTAATCATCTGCCATTCGACATCGATGCCGGTCATCTTCTCATATTCGTTAAACAGCATAATGTCATTCCAGTCCGGGCCGTTCGCCGTAGCCTTGCCCGCTACGATATTGAGCTTGATCGGCTCGTTCACGATTGGAAACCCGGTCTTGTTAACAGCGGCACCTGTGCTTTCCTGTTCCGAAGGGCCCTCCCCCTTCTTCTGGCCGGCTGCTCCGCCACCGCTTTGACATGCAGACGTTAATAACAGGACCGCCGCCATGGACAGCGACATCCAGCCTGCTCTTTTCCCCCTCATTCCTATCCTCTCCTTCTCAAAATTCATCCGGCCGGCCGTTGGCCAGCCCGTTAGCTTCGTTACGTAATTCACTGTGTTTTTCTTCCGCAATCCGGCTTTATCCGCGGCTCTTTATACTTGCTGCCGCCCACGCGCCCAGACCCTTATTCACCAGCATTCACAACGGATTCCTGCACTTTACCCGGTTCATAACGGACACGGATCTCTGCCGCCGAAGCCACCCCGCCGCTCCCCTCGGTCGCTTCCAAGCGAAGATATCGGGTGCCCGGAGCGAAGAATTCGATCTTCTTCAGATAGTAATCACGATCCCATACTCCGGAAGCGACCTCGGCAAATTGGGCTCCATCAGCGCTGGCAAGCACCCGGTAACCCGTAATGATGCCATCTGGCTTGAAATCCGCGCGAGTCTGGTAGTCCAGGCCGGTAACATCGTAAACTCCTCCGAGGTCGAGAGTAATCGATTGCGGCAGAGGGTCTTTCGGAGCCCACTCTGAATGCCACATCGTCTTCAGATTCCCGTCTATCGCTTTGGAGGCTTCGTAGCCTACATGCTCGCTGGTGGAGTAGGCCGTCATTTGACTATGCGGCACATAGGACGGCTGCGGCTCCGGCGGATCGGGAAGAGTATTCGAATTCCGAATGATCAGATCGGTGATGACCGCGGCATGATCGGAATAGAAGAGGCGATCCGTCCCATGCTCCGGCAGCCGCTGATCCCGGGTATGCGAGCCGAGGATCCTCATCTCCTGCCCGTAGGCCCATATGTAATCAATGCGTCCCGGAGCCATGCCATACCCGTGGTAAGGGCTCCAGGTGCTTCCGGGATAACGGGCCGCATCCGGGTTCGCCCAGCGGTACGAGTCGATAAATCCGGCTTCCTCCATCAGCGAAGTGACCGGCCACTGCAGCACAAGCCCGGCATGGCCCGGCGCATCGGCAAACCTCTCGCTCCAGTCTGTACTGGACAGAGTGTTGAAGTCTCCGGCCAGCAGAATCGGCGAAGTATCGCCCTGCAGAAGAGTGGGAAGATTGACCGTAAGAATCTTGCGGATATGCTCTATCCGGCGGACCAAGTCCGTAGCCACAATCTCCGCATTGGTGTAAGTACGCGGAAGTCCGTACGTAATTTCGCCCACTGTGCGGTTCACATAATCCCAGGCCCAGCCCTCATGGTAGATCCAAGTATTGAATACGTTCACCTCTTGCCCGTCGGGAAGCTGTACCTTGATTCCGCCGAAATGGAAGCTGTTCATCAGTCCCGGATGCTTCATAACGGGATACTGCTTGACCACCGGAAAACGGCTGAAAATCCACAGGTTATCATTATCCGGCTGATGCACCGGCTCATTCGTTACCTGGACCGCCGTATATTGCTGATCTTCAGGCAATCCTTCATTTAGCCCCGCCAATATTTTCTCCCCGGACCGGTAGGTCTCTACAGTAAACAGAATGTCCGGATTCTCATGGCGCATCACATCAATGATCTGCTGAACGTTCTCTTCCCCGCCGGCGGACCGGCCTCCTCCCCACAAATTCCAAACCATGGCGCGCACCGGAGTGCCCAACGGTCCCTCGGTGAATTCATGAGATACTTCTACGGTTAATTCCCCATGCGGAACATGGAAGTCGGTCGAAACAGCCTGCTGCCCATCCGGATAGACTACACGCCGGGCGAGAACATCCTCGTCTTGTCGAATCGTAAAGACAACTTCATTCCCCAGCACAGCGCCTCCATCGGTAGAAGCCTGGACAGTACAGAGCTGCCCTGCGGCATGATGCGGCAGATTGACCGGAGCCTTGCTCTGGGAGTTCAATACCGCCAAGGCTTCTGTTCTGCCGTTACACACCAGCTCCAGCTTGAAGCGGGGATTGCGGGGAACCGAGTCGCCGTTTAGTTCGACGGAGAAATTGACGGTGTCCTTGCCCGGGGCTGCCCCTGCTGCCGCCAGCCCTATGGCAGAATCCGTCGCCAGCATGCTGATCATCAGGATGAACGCAAGAATGGGCATAATTATGAAATTCATTCTGTTCTTACACATTGTTCTTCCTCCTAATCCATGGATAGGTCCATTCCAATCAGTTCGGTCACCTATTCCCTCCACTATCCATCGAAGGCATGATGCTATATTTGCTCTCCTCTTTATTTCTCTTTATCATTTCATCTTTGAGATTTCTTCTTTGAGATTTCTTCTTCGACTTTTGTTCCCTAAGAACTCCGCTCCCCCTTTCATGTTTCCACCACTGTACCTTGCATCGCGTTTTTTTGTCCATCGGCAGCACGGACGCCGATATGCAATTCTTTACAATGCCCGTCATTCCTGGCATTTCGCATCTTTTTTGCGGAGCCCGCCGCTTCGATGTTTCTTTCCTCCGTTCCTCCTTGAGGCGGCGAGGGAGCATTAATATCGGAGGTGGATTTTCATCAGAGAACAGACTATGAATTGCACATATTGATTCTCTGGACCAGTCTCTCCATCACATTACCTATCGCATCAGGCAAAATAGACAAAAAAATACCGGGAACCTGAATGGCCCCCGATTCAACAATCTTTGAGCATCTTCGAACGGCTGCGAAGAAGCGATCATATAATAATCCAATAATGCACGTTAATCAGCCCTTTTACTTATAAGCGGATTTTCTCTTAAAAATTGGAAGGAACGGCCAGAAAAAAAGCAGATTAAAGTGCACCAATCGTCAAAGTATGGACATACACCTCGAGTTGCGCGAAGCTCATTTTTGCCGACGGTTTTTCTCAGTTTCCCTGGTCTTTCTCGTTTTTTTTCGGTGCCCTTTGGTTTTTCCTTGTTTTTCCCAGTTTTTCTCAAATTACACCGGAATCCCTGATTTTCCCCGGTTTATCCCCGCTTTATTACTGGTTCTCCGCTAACCTCACCCGGCCGGAATCACGCCGTTAGCCTTCCGCACTACTCTATGAAATCTTCCACTTCATCAAGTTTATAAGTGTATACCTTCTTCTCATCCACATGATAGATGGTCAATAAGCGGCTGCTTTCATCGTAATTTAGTATCCGACACGGAATCCGTCCTCTCGCTTCGCTGTTCCGGTTGACTACCAGCCAAATTAGCCGGCCGCTGGCCATCCAACCGCGAATCCGTTCCTTATTCCGGTCCTCCTCATGATGCTGTTTAGATGCCTCGGCATTCTCCGCTCCTTCAGAGATGCCGTCGGGACGGTCCGGGATAATCTCCACATCTCTTACGCCCGCATGACGAAAGAGAACATGGAGATAATCTATCGCCTGCTGTTCATCCATGTTCTCGATCGATACATGAATGTTAAATTTATGAAACTTTCCGTTCGAACCACTGCTCTTTGTCATCTGATCCCGTGATGCCTGCCCTTCTCTGGATGAATTAATAATATTTGCGGTATAGCTCTTGCTTGGCCATTCCACGGGAATTCTCCCCTTTCCGTTGCCAGCCTCATTAACCCCCATTGTTTTCCTTATTGGGGAATTTTCCCCTCTATACACAAGATCAAAGCAAACCGGATTTGTCCGCAATAGCATCCGTCCGCCTGCTCTCAGCTTAGTAGTCCCATAGACTCAATAATACCCTTAAGGCCTATTATCCATCTTCTTCCCTACTTTAGCAAGACAACATTTTCCTGTCCTTCTTTGTCGAAAAAGGTCGATTTATAATCAATTATCAAAAAAATTCAAACTCTAACTGACCAAAATAAGTGATAAAATAACATTTTTTTTGCTTTCATTACAAAAGTCCTAGAAATAAATAGTTCTCAATGACTGTCACATTCTGGTATATTTTCCCCGATAATAGAATCTAGTGTTCATTCATAAATTCTAGGTATAGAAAGGACAACGGTCTATGGCAATGGAAAGGGCATAGGACAACGGACCTGCGCCCGGTTTTTTTTTGCAAATTGGAAAACATATCAGTGGAGGGTTTAACCAGAAAATGAAGATCATTCGAAGCACACGTATTTTTTTACACCTTATTATGCTTACCTTGGTAACGACATTATGGCCGGCTGCCGCATTCGCCGAGACAAGCAGCAATGATATCGCGGCAAAGCTTTCAGCTCTGAATTGGGTGGAAGGCAGCGGGCAAACAATAGAAATGGGCGATGGCCTCGCCGAACTGAAATTGAACGAAGGTTTCCTGTTTTTGAACAGCACCGATGCCAGAAGCTATCAGACAATCACCGGCGGCATGCCGTCCAACAAAGAGATCGGGGTTGTCTTCCCGGAAGATGAGAATCAGCTATGGGCAGTGTACTTCGAGTATGAAGAAACCGGCCATATCAGTGAGAAGGAAAAAGACAAGATCGACGCTAAGAAGCTTCTAAAAAGCTATCAAGATGGCACAGAAGAGAGCAACAAGTCATTATCCGAAGAAAACCGCTTATATGTAGATGGCTGGGATACTCCCCCCTTCTATGACGAGAAAACGCACAACCTATCGTGGTCCTTGCTGGCGCGCGACGGCATGGGGAATAAGCTGATCAACTACAATTCCCGTATCCTGACTCGCGTAGGCGTAGTTTCTGTCATCCTCGTATCGGATCCCGACAATTTGGAAGCCGATCGCAAAGTGATGGAAGAGCAGGTGCTTTCCGCATTCTCGCTGAAGGAAGGACACAGATATGACGACTTCGATCCAAGTACGGACAAAAAAGCAGAGTACGGATTGAGCGGACTCATTCTTGGAGGGGCCGGAGTTATGGCTGCCAAGAAATTAGGTCTGCTGTCAGCCCTGCTGCTGTTCCTGAAAAAATTCTGGATTGTCGTTATCGCAGGAATCGGCGCACTCTGGGGACTGTTCAAGAGATTCCTGGGCAAGAAGGAGACAGCGGAAGAAGCAGGGGGTTCATCTTCTGCAGATGCTTCCCTCGACCCTAATTCCGATCAGCGCGAAGATCGGCCATTATAAGGTAAGACAGGGGGTCCCGGCTAAGGGATCCCCTTATTGTTTCTTGCCAATAAAGCATCGGCCTCCATTGTCCCCGCCGGAAAGCCCGGCGCCTACCAGTAAAGCTTCCAATCCTTGAGCACACGTACGAGTGCCTCGAAATAATAGTAATCCCCCCAGATGCAGCACTCATCCACCCCGTTGTTTAACGGTTTGCCGTAAACGGCATGGAGGAGGATTCCGTTCGAATGGGGAGTGCTCTCCGTCGTGTAGCGCTCTGCCAGCGATTTTATAATATGAAGAGAAGCATTCTCATACAGGCGCCTGTTCTCGTTAATAACGGGAAGATGTCCGGCAAGCTCCAGCATCCCGCATACGGCTATGGCCGCAGCCGAGCTGTCCCTCTCCTCTTCTCCCTCGGTAAAAATCAGATCCCAATAGCAAACGTAATCTTCCGGAAGCCGGTTCAGGAAATAATGAGTCACTTTCTGCCCTAGATCGATGAGCGACGTATCCCCCGTATAACGGTAGCTCAGAGGAAAGCCGTAGACCGCCCAGGCCTGCCCTCGTGACCAGCACGAATCGTCGGAGTAGCCCTGCGCCGTTCTGCCGTATTTCGGCTCGCCCGTATCGACGTCCATATAGAAAGTATGATAGCTGGAGGAATCGTTCCGGATCAAATACCGGGCCGACTGCCGGACATGCCTCTCAGCCGCGCGATAATAAGCCGGACGCCCCGTTTCTTCGGAAGCCCAATAGAGCAGCGGCAGGTTCATGCAGCAATCGATAATCATCCGCCCGCGCTGCTGCGGATTATTCAGATTTCCCCATGCTTGAATGATACCGGCGGTTTCGAAATAACGCTCCATCAGCAGATCCGCCGCTTTAAGCGCGGTTTCCTTGGCCTGCCCGTTGCCTGTAAGCTTATAGGCGGCAACACAGGACAGCGAATAAATAAACCCCAGATCGTGGGTTTCGGTGCCGATCCTTTCATCGACCCGTCTGCGATACGTTTCCAGTTGGATTTCCGCTGTTCTGCGGTATTTGTCGTCCCCTGTCACCTCATAGGCAAGCCACAGCATACCCGTCCAGAATCCGGGAGTCCACTCGATATTTTCCCACGGCTCGTAGACGTTTCCCTTGCTGGCCGGGGACGGAAACCTGTCCGTAAACACGTCCAGATTGCGGTCTATTTGCGCAAGAACATAGTGGATCGCCCTTTCGACTGATGCCTGAGTCCATACGGGAGGCTCCGCATATTTGCTTCTGTCCAAAATCCCTTCATCCGCCACATGAGTTGTCAATGTCCTAATCCCCTCCATTATTTATGCCATAGAAACTTCCGCGACCCTTACGACATAATTGACTCCATAGGGATAACCGGTAGCATAGAAACGGAGCGTTCCGGCTTCCTCGTCTTGGGTGAATGACAGCTCTTCCCCGTTGTCCAGCCAACGAATGGACGCGACTTTCCGCTTCAGGCCGGTGAATGTTTTCTCCCCGGCCCCGCCCCCGTTAACGGTTACATTTGCGTGGCCGCTGATTTTAAGATGGTAAATGAACAGGTAGAGCTTCCCGTCGGGGGTCTCCAATACGAAATGATCGCCTTCCCCCTGTACATCGCTGGGCTTGCCTTCATAGATCGGCTTGCCGAATACGTTCAGCCAGTCTCCGATCATCTCGAGCATCGCTTGTTGAATCGGAAGAATGGCCCCCTCGGCGGTCGGGCCGACATTGAGTAAATAATTCGCTCCCACTTTGCGGCATGCGCACAGGTTCTCGATAAGTGCCGGCACCGACTTGTACATGAAATCGGCTCGGCCGATTCCCCAATGATCGTTGATCGTCTCGCACATTTCGGCAGCCACATACTTGCTCATTCCTCTGCGGTCCATCGGCTTCGGGCGCCCCTGCTCATAGGTGACGCTGTCGATCTCGGGATGCCCTACCTCGCCCCTATGCTCCAGTCCCGTGTTGTTGATGATCATCGCTTCCGGCTGCAGCCTGCGAATCATTCCGTACAGCCGGTCCAGCTTCCAGTCCGCATCGGGTCTGTCCCAATTCCCGTCAAACCAGAGGCCGCCTATGGGCCCGTAATGGGTACACAGAACTTCCACCGACCGGTACAGATAATCCAAATAAGCGTCAAAATCTAACTTATAGCTCTCCTGATGCCAATCGAGCGTCGTATGGTAGAAGACCGGCAGCAGCCCCTCTTCCCGGCAGGCGTGGACGAATTCGGCAATCAGATCGCGCTTGGCGGCGCTGTGGGGAGCATCATACTCGCTCAACCCCCGGGTATCATACAGAGAGAAGCCGTCGTGATGCCGGGTCGTGATCGTAATATAATTCATCCCGGCGCTTTTGGCCGTTCGTGCAATCTCCCGCGCATCAAATTCGGAGGCGGTAAAGCTCTCCTTCAGTTTCGCATATTCCGCTCCGGGAATGCCGCCGATCTTTTGAATCCATTCGCCCTGCCCGAGCTGGGAATACAATCCCCAGTGAATGAACATGCCGAAGCCCAGCTTCTCGAATCGCTCCACTCTCGGCTCCGGTACCGGAACCGCTTTCTCGCCCATTCCATCCATTCAAGCTCATTCCTTTCCTTGGATTTCCCCCTATTCTAGCATAAGCATCCGTACAAGCCATTGATGATTCCCTGCGGATAAAAAGATACCCGGATTTAACCCGTTTAAATCCCCTTATATCCGAACAAGCATGACCGAGCGCAGCTTCACCGGATCCGCCTGCCATATCTCGGTGAATTTCGAATGGCGCTCTTTGATCAAGGCCGATTTCAGCGTTAACGAATAGAGGCCCGGCCGAGGAATCTCCACTTCTCCCATTACGGAATGGACCTCCGAATAAGGGTGCTGGCAAGCCGGAGAATCCGTGATGATCCGGTCCTCCTTCGGAATGCCGACGAACGGCCGATCGTTCATGACAAGCTCCACTCCAGCCTTGAATCCTTCCTCCAGCACGGCATCTGTCCGCCTGAAGCTGACCAGCGACAACCGATAGGTTCCCGGCTGCGGAACCATAACGCTCCATTCAGCATTCCTCACCGGACCACCGCCTTCGAAACCTGCTATTACATACCCTTCCGTCAGGCGGCCGGACGGGATATCCATTTTGAGACTTCCGGAAGGCAGTACCGTAAATCCGCTGTCGATGTCGTTCTCTCCCTCCAGCTCAAGAACGACAACGGAAACATACGAATCCGGCGCTTGCGCGGGAAGGCCGATCGCAAGCGTATGAAGCTGCAGGCCATCGTCGAAGGTCTGCTCCGTCTCCAAGGCCCGCTTCCCGGGGTCGGCCAGCAGATACGCATGGCTCACCCGGTTGCGCACGCCTCTTAGCACGAGCTTGCCTGTCTTCGGCCACTTGTCATTGTGGATGTGCAGATACAGCTTCCCAGGCTTGGCCGTAATCGCTCCCCAATCGAATTCATACGGAAACGGACTGGCCGATGCCGCATAGATCGCCTCCGCATTCCGGCCGGTCCATTCTCCCAGCTCCTTCAGCCGCTCCACCGACTCTCCGGGAATCGTCCCCTCCGGAGACGGCCCCACGTTGAGAAGCAGGTTGCCTCCCTTGCTAACGATATGGACCAACTTGCGAACAAGCGACTCCGTCGTCTTCCACACCTGGTCCTTCGGGCTGAACCCCCAGGTCCGGTTCAGAGTCATCGGCGTTTCCCACGGCCGCTCATCCTCGCCATACATCGGAGTCTCATTATCTCCCTTGGACTGGTAATCGCCCATTCCCTTGAAATGGCTCACCCGGCTGTTAACCAGACATTCCGGCTGCAGGCTGCGCACATGAGCGACCATGTCTTCGCTGTCATCCTTGGACAAACCGCCCGCCGTATCGAACCAGAGGAGTCCGACGGGTCCATACTGCGTCAGCAGCTCCCGGATTTGCGGCTTCGCCAGACTGTTCCAATATATGGGGAAATCCTTCTCTTCCATCCGGTAATCCCAAGTATTGTTCGCCGCGTTATGCACCGAATGCGGATGATGCCAATCGATGACATGCGAGTAGTAGAAGCACAACCGAATGCCTTCCTCAAGGCAAGCCTCGGCCAGCTCTTTCATCGGATCCCGCTTGAACGGAGTGGCATCGACGATATTGAACGGCTCGACAGAGGAAGAATACATTGCAAAACCGTCGTGATGCTTGGCCGTTATGACGATATACTTCATTCCCGCTTCCTTGGCGATCCGCACCCATTCCCGTGCATCAAACCGTACCGGGTTGAACTGCCCGGCAAGCTTCTCGTACTCTTTCACGGGTATTTTCTCGCTGTACATCTGCCACTCGCCTTGTCCGGGGATGGCGTATAACCCCCAATGAACGAACATTCCGAATTTCGCTTCCGTCCACCACTTCATACGCTGTGCTTGCTTAACCTCCGTTGAGTTCGACAATGGCCTCCGTCCTTTCTCCCTTAACTATCTTTCGGGTAATCAACTGTTAAACGTTCCGTTCACATCGAGGGTTCGGGCGGTCGCCCCCGCCTTCATCCGGCTGCCCGCAATCTTCTCCTGCAGCTTCTCGTAATACAAGTCTTCGTCTATCGGGAATTCCACCCAGTCGTCCATCCATGTGGACAAATGCATCGCATTGGACAAAGACAGTCCTTTGATCCCTTCTTCTCCCGGAGCCAGCAGCGGAGTACCGCTGCGAACCGCGTCCACAAAGTTCTGAAAAATAACGATATGCCCGTCCTTGGCCGGTTGGCGCACCGGGATTTCGCATTTCCAGCATTCCGGCTGGCCGAATCCTCCGGTAAAGGTCCGATTGAACTCCGGCTCGGGAACCGTCAGCCGCCAGAACGTCATCGTTCCGTTCTCGATGACGATTTTCCCCCGGTCTCCGGTCACTTCATAGCGATTCGTTCCAGGGGCCTCCCCCGTCGTCGTCACGAACAAGCCGGTGGCGCCGTTCTCGTACTCGACATAGGCGGTCACATCGTCCTCCACTTCAATGTCGCGATATTTCCCGAAGTGGCAGAACGCTCTCATTCGCTTCGGCATCATATCGACGGTCCACTGCCACAAGTCCAGTTGATGCGGGTCCTGATTAATCAGGACTCCGCCCCCCTCTCCGGCCCAGGTCGCTCTCCACGTTCCCGAATCGTAATAGCTCTGGGGCCGGTACCAGTTCGTAATGATCCAGTTGGTCCGGCGAATATTCCCAAGCTCGCCGGCCTGGACCAGCTCCCTCAGCTTCTGATAGATTGGAAGGGAACGCTGGTTGTACATCATGCCGAACACTTTCCCGGATGCGGCGGCCGCCTCGTTCATTTCCCTGACCTGCTTCGTATACACCCCGGCAGGCTTCTCGGTCAGCACATGCAGTCCCCGCGCGAACGCCCGGATAGCTATCGGCGGGTGATCGTAATGCGGAGTGGCAATATAGACCGCGTCCACGCAGTCCGCCTCCAGCAGAGCATCCGCACTATTGAACAAGCGCACGCTCTGTCCCAGATGCTCCTTCGCCCAGGATAATCTCGCCGGATCGATATCGCAAGCGGCCGTCAGCCGTGCTCCCGCCACCTCATTTTTCAATAAATAATTGGCGGTCATCGAGCCCATATTCCCCAATCCAATGATTCCGATTCTCACTTCATCCATCATTGCTCACCCTTGTCAGACAAATTTGACTTCCAAATCAATGGCTTCCAAATCGAATAGCCGGGAATCGTTCGTGGTGCAAACCTATCCAGCTTCGCCCGGTCTTCCCCGTCGGCGTCCGCGAGGAGAAACCTGTTCTAATTACCGTGTGCCCTTTCTTTAAAAAGACGGAAGTCCAGCGGCCCATCTCCCTGGCGGCAAGGCCGGAATACCGTCACAAATTCAGCATGTCTGACCCCGGATCGTCTGCGGATCAGAGCGCTCCTCCGTCCGATTTCCGGCATAGCCGGCGATTCGGCCAAATAAAGGAGAGAGACTTCCCCATCCCAGCCGTATACCTGCATGCGTTCGTCCGCTCCTTCGCCCTCGTCCCATTTCCATTCCAGCATCCATTCGTTTCCGGTTCTGTCGATCCGGACGATTTCCTTAAGGAAAGGATATCCGTCCTCGAAGGACAGCTCGGACGCTTCCACCGGACACAAACGATGCGAAGAGTTAGGGACGGGCACCCCCGGAGTATGCACGACCCAATCGATAACCTGCTCACGGTCGCAGGCTACGGTGCAAATATCGATCAGTATCCCCTCAGCCAGCGTCACTCTCCGCTCGATTCTCGCCCCTTCGTAAGCGTCCGCGACTTCTGCGGTAAGCCGGATGACGCCGTTATCCTCCTCGGCGATCAGCAATGCCCCGTTCGAAGCGTTCTGCGAACGCCCCCCGATGACGATCGTGTTATGGGCGATCGTCTGCCGGAACCAGGCGTCATGCAGCGGATTGTTGTACGGCAGCATCCCGGCATCGGTCAGCCAGCTCCGTCCCCGCGCATAATACATGAGATGAAGCTTGTCGTAATGACCGTGCCAATCGCCATGCCCGCCGTAATCGAGATACACCGATTGCGCAGCCGGGCTGTCACCGGTCCGGGCCACCGCCATTCCCGGCTTGCGCAGCAGGCAGACCGATGACCTGCCTGCAGGACGGCTTGCGCCATCGCCGGCGGACACGCCGAGCTCCTTGCCCTCTCTGGATGCGAGCGGCCGCCCGAACAGCAGGCTGTACAGCGATGTGCGCTCCGACCTCTGCAGCAGCTCCTTCCCGATTCCATACTGCGCGAATGCGAATTCGAAGAGATGGGCGTGATCCCGCAAAGCAATTTCAACGGAATCGTGAATAGCCGGGAATGTATAATCCGGCCAACAGGCTTGGAGAGGAATGCGGAACATGGCCGCAAATCGGTCATGCTCATACAGCCTCTCTCCCAGGCCAAGGGCGGACCAGACGATCTGCAGCTGCGCCTCCAAAGTGTAAAAATGATAGCTCCAGGCCCCCTCGAACCAGAACCCATCGGTCCCGACGCTGCGCTCCATCTGAAACAGAAAACCGTTATCCGGGTCATGAATGGCGCGGTGCAGCAGCGGCCTGTCCTGTACGGCTTCGGCCACTGCAGACATGGCGAAATTATGATAAGCCTGCCAGTTCGACTCACGGCGCGGATTCCGGTTAATGACATCGATCGCCGGATAGAACAGCTTCCCCGCTATTCTCTCCTGCTTCTCCTCCGTAAGCCGGCCATTCAAGCGAAGCACGGTAAACGCCTGGGCCAACGGCCCGAGCCAGGCCGCCTCGGACAGCGTCTGATTCTGCACCCTCGCGCCGTACTTCCCCGCCTCTTCCCCTTGCTTGCCGAAGATATCGTGCAGGACAAAGGAAGAATACCGCTCAGCGTAGAAGAGCAGCACCTGTTTCGCCCAATCCGCCCACTTCTCTTCCCCGGTCACCGCATGGAGGATGGCGGCCAGCCGTGTGCGACGGCTGTACGAGCTGTGCTCCTGTTCAACGGCTGCTTCATCCCAGGGCGAACCGCTCCATACCTTCGAACAGAGGCGGCAGAGATGATGATGGCGATCTATTCGCTGAAGCCGGGCGCCATCCTCCGGACAGAAGTAATTATGAACGAAGCCGCTCGGCATTAGCGGAATATCGAGAGGAAGCTCCAGGACCGGCTCCATCTCTTCCTTCAGCAGGGCCAATGCTCTCCCGGCCCAGTCATAATTGGACACCCGCCATCTCAGGTCGTTCTTCCATTCCGCTGTTCCCAATGGGTACATCAAGGTCCCCTCCATCTGCAAGCCTGGCTGTCGGAGCCTTATGATTTCCCCGACAGCCGATCGGCCAGTTTGTTTATGCTGTCCGAGGAAAGCCGCAGGCTGTCCATCGGATTGCCCGTTTAGGCACGGTCATCCATAGTGCGGAAAACTTTGCTAGTGCTGCACATCTCGGCCCTGTTTTATGTATGCCGTCCTTGGGACGGCTTTTTCCCTGGGAGATCACTATCCTCTCGCACGGGAAGAAGTCTAAGTCATCGTCTTATTGCGTTAGCCGGACGGGCTCACCAGCGCAATAACCGGAAGACCGGAAGTTGGATGTCCCCACTTCCGGCTTCTCGTGTCGCAAGGACGGGCGAATCTCCCTTATTTCTTGCTTGCGTTATATTCATCCATATATTCCTTCAGAATTTGGGCGCCGATTCCGCTGCTCCAGGCGTCAATTTCCGCCTGAACGGCATCCCATTCCCCTTTGCCCAGCACATAATTGGTCGATGCTTCGGTCAGTTTTTTCGTATGGTCCGGGTTTTTGCCCAATGTCGGGGACAGAATGGACAGGAACGGATTTTCCACTCCCGCTTGTTCAAATTCGTCCAGCACCGCTCTCTGCGCTTGGCGGACTTCCGGAATCAGGGAGGAAGCATAGTAGTATTTGTCATATTCGTTCTGCAGAATGAGAATGGCCGGCTTCTCCTTATCGTAGAGCTTCTTCTGCTCTTCCGTCCGGTCTATCTCCCCGGAAGCGAGATCATACTTGTTGTAATGAACCCCTTCGATTCCCGCCTTGGAGATGATGGTGGCTTCCTCGGAGGCGCTCCAGTTCAGGAATTCGACGATTTTCTCCGCCTTGTCCTTGGGCACGTTGGACGGAATGACCCAAATGCCGAAATATCCTTCGATCATCTGCACTCCCTTATGACCCTTCGGACCCTCAAGAATCGGAATGCCGACCAATTCCGCATTCGGATCGGCCTTCTTCATGACGGACGTGTTGCTGTCGTCCAGCATCCCTACATTGTCCACCATGGCTCCGACCATCCCGGACTTGAATTTGTCCTTGGATTGGACGGTTTTCGTCACCGGCGCATCCTTGTCGATCAGGCCGCTCGTATATGCCATTCGGATCCAGTCCAGATACTCTTTATATTCCGGGGTTTGGAAATAGGCGACCGGCTTACCGTCCTCCACTTTGTACACATACGGCAGCCCGAAGGAGAATCCGATCGGGTTCAACGAACCGAACCACGGAGAGTTGAACGGCCCGGCCACCATAGGAATCGTATTGCCTCCGTCGGCAGGATCGTTCTCCTTGAACACCTTCAGAGCGTTCGTAAATTCATCCAGCGTCTTCGGAACGGGCAAATTATACTTGTCCAGCCAGTCCTTGCGGATGAAGATGTTGGAGTTTCCTCCACCGTATATCCCCCTCGGTCTCGGAATGCCGAATACTTTGCCTTCCACCATCGTATTGTTCCAGGTGTATTCGGGAATCTTCTGCAGATTCTCGTTCTTCTTGACCAGCTCGGTCAAATCATGGAAGGCTCCTTGCTTGGCCAGCTTCACATACTTGTCGTCCTTGCCGTCCGTCAGCAGGATGAGATCGTATTGGTTTCCGGCCGCAATCGCAATATTGACCTTATCGCTGTAGACGTCTCCGGGAACGACTTCCAGCTTCAGCTTGATGTTCGCCCGCTTCTCGATTTCCTCCAGCGTCTTATTGTTCTCCAGAACGGGCGGCTCTCCCGAAGCGAGGATGGTCAATGCTTTAATCTCCGTCGGCTGGCCTTCACCTCCCCCGTCCTTCACGGAAGCTCCCTGTCCCTCCTTGCCGCCGGAAGCGCATCCGGCCACGGTGCCCATCGTCAAAGTAAGCGCCAGGGAAATCCCTGCCCATTTCTTCATGTTCATATCGATTAACTCCCCTCTTTAAATATTGAAACCTAGCAGTTCAGTAAGCGAAGCATACCGGAAAACCTGTGTGCCCTGTGCCTACTCTTTAATCGATCCGAGCATCGCCCCCTTCGCAAAATGCTTCTGCAGAAACGGGTATACAAGCACAATGGGAATCATGGCCACGATAATCGCCGCCATCTTCACGTTATCGCCTACCTGGCTGGCCAGCTCGAAATCGAGATTCGCTTCATTGGCGAAGTTGGAATTGCCGACGACAACCATTTGCCGCAGCAGCACCTGGATCGGCCATTTCTCCGGATTGCTCAAATAAATAATGGCGGAGAAGAAATCATTCCAATAAGAGACCATAAAGAACAAGGAGAAAGTCGCAATGATAGGCATGGACAGCGGGATGACGACAGACCACAGAATCCGCATTTCCCCCGCTCCATCAATCCGGGCCGCTTCATCCAGACTTTCCGGCAGACTCTGGAAGAAGGTTTTCATCACCAGTATGGTGAAAGCATTCGTAGCGGCAGGCAAAATTAGAGCCCAATAGCTGTCCAGCAAGCCCAAGCTTTTGACAAGCAAATATTTCGGAATCATCCCGCCGCTGAAGACCATCGTAAACAGCATCAGCAAGAGCATCACTCTGCGTCCCGGAAGGCTTTTCCTGGAAATCGAATAGGCCAGTGTAATGGAAACGATCAGATTGACGACCGTACCAAGTGCCGTTAAATAGATCGAATTTCCGAGGCTGCGGACGAATTGGTTCGTCGAGAACAAGTACTGATACGCTTCAAGCGTGAATTCCTTCGGAAACAGATAGAATCTGCCGCCGACCGATTCGCTGACCGGGCTGAGGGAAACGGCAAGCATATACCAGAAAGGTATGATGACCAGCAAACAAAGCCCTAGCAGGAACAGAACATTCACGCCGTCAAATATCGATAGTTTCCGTAGCTTCATGGTTGGTCCTCCCTAGAATATTCCCTCTTCGTTGAACAGCTTGGCCAAGAAATTCGCGATCAGCATCAGGATCAGGCCGACCACCGAATTAAACAGGCCTATCGCTATACTGTAGCTGAATTCGAATCGCTGCAACCCGACTTTGTACACATAGAGATCGAATACGTTCGAGACGTTCTCGTTGAAGTTGTTCCACATCAGGAACACCTGCTGGAAGTTGGAGTCCATGACCGATCCGAGGCGGAGAATGAGCAGAATGATGATCGTGCTTCTTATACAAGGAAGAGTGATGTGCCAGATGTTGTGCCACCGGTTGGCCCCATCGACCTTGGCCGCTTCATACAGCTCCGGATTGACTCCGGCCAGCGCCGCCAGGAAAATGATCGTCCCCCACCCGGCATCCTTCCAGATTTGCTGGAACAGCACGACCGGACGAAACCATTCGTTGCTCATCAGGAACGGAAGATTGTTCTGAATCCAGATTTCCAGATAGTGATTGATCACTCCGGACGGGCCCAGGAAGATGAACGTAATTCCGACGATGATGACCCATGACACGAAGTGGGGAAGATACAGCACCGTCTGCACGAAACGTTTGTACAGGCTGGAACGGACCTCATTAAGCAAGAGCGACAGAATAATGGTAAAAGGAAAGTAAAACAGAAGATTATACAAGCTCAGCAGCAAAGTATTCCTCAGCAGCTCCAGGAAAGTGGTTTCACTGAAAAATCTCTGAAAATGCTCCAGGCCCACCCATTCGCTCTTCAAAAATCCGAGGTAGGGACTGTATTCCTGGAACGCGAGCAGCACTCCCCACATCGGTCCGTAATGAAATATCAGAAAATATAAGATGCCCGGCGCCGCCAACAAATAAAACCATAGATGCTTGCGGTGGGTATGCTTTCTTAATGAACCTTTCCCCGTATGCCGCGTATTTTTGTTCAAGGAAATCTCAGCCATGATTCAACCTCCACTCTGTCTAGTACCGGCAGAACCGACTATACATGAAAGCGCTATATTCGCTCAACATGAAAGATTTGTAAGGACTGCATTTTTTCGCTGTACAAAAAACTGCACTTCCTCCAAAAATATGCACTTGACCCGTTTTCCCTTATGCCGCAAGGGGTTGGGCGATTTCCGTCATGCCTGTAGTCCGCTTGCGGTGAAATTAAAAAAAAGCTCCTAACGGAGCCTCTTCGAAGACGAATAACCCGGTTTTAAAGGTAGCTTTTTATGCCAATTAGAAAGTTTGTCCCATTTTAATGCTTTAATGAACTTAAACTTTCTAATGTGGTAAGAACAGATATAGATGAAAACTTATACTTTCTTATATTTTAAAAA
The DNA here is from genome assembly GCF_051966115.1 of Paenibacillus sp. SAFN-117. Lineage (NCBI taxonomy): Bacteria > Bacillati > Bacillota > Bacilli > Caryophanales > Paenibacillaceae > Paenibacillus > Paenibacillus sp. SAFN-117. Next base: position 137,959 of record NZ_JBQCLK010000007.1, on the reverse strand, counting down.
AGGCCCGTTAACGCAGGTAGATGCGTCACGGCCCTTCTCTGTACATTTCCCGGTATTTCGTCGGCGTAATGCCTTCATGCTTCTTAAATACCCGATAATAATAGGAAGGCTGGTAACCGACACGGTAAGCAATGTCGTTCACTTTGTCATTCGTCGTAAGCAGCAGCTCCTTCGATTTGTCCAGCCGCAGCCGGGTCAAGTAATCGATGAAGTTGATGCCCGTCACTTCCTTGAATCCAGAGCTTAGCTTGTATATGCTGACACCGAACCGGTCGGAATATGATTCCAGTGAAATATCCTGTGCGTATTCTTCTTCCATAAGGGCGATGACCTTATCCACCGTCTCCTGCATCCATTGGTCCTGGACCTGGCTCATCGTTTCGTTCAGGGAATTCATGTATAGGATGAGCTTCTCCTTGAACCAGGCGGACATTTCTTCCGGCTCGCGCAATTTGTTCAGATCGTTATACAGATCCGGGGAGTTATAGAGCCCCTGCGGACTGATCCCGGACAGAATGATTTGCTGCAGCAGAACGCCCAGCAGTTGGTTCATCCCCTGGCGGATGATCATTTCCTTCCCTCCGCTTGTAGTCAGCTCCTCCACGAAACGGTCCAACTTATGAAGAGCTTCCGTACGTTCTCCCGAGCGGACGCTGCGGATCAGGTCCTTCTCCAGGGCGAACGGATACAAGCTCTCCTGCGAATGCAGCCCCGCTTGCTCCAGATCGAGAATCTGGTTGCTCTCCTGCACATTCCGGAACCGGAACAGCAGACTAACCTCCCTGTGCGCTTCCGGCAGATCGGAGACGGCGGACGACTGTCCGGCCAGGCCGATGAGAATGTTCATTTTGAGCACCGAGGACAGCGACTGAATCAGGTTCTCGCCGAACTCATAAAGCTGCCGCTTGGCCTCCTCATGCCCGGTATCCTCCGGCATAAGCACGAGGACGCTGACCGCCAGCTCCTGTTCGTTCACCACTTCCGCCTGATCGAATCGGCCTGCCGCAAGCTCGGCAATGACATTGGAGGCGGCGAACGTCACCAGCTGCTCGTCGCCTTCGCCGAACCGGTCCAGCAGCTTGGAGAATCCGAGCAGGCGGACCACCATCAGATAATAGGTTCTTCCTTCGGTTTCCCAGCCATACTGCTCCATTCGTCTAAGCAGATCATCCTCGGGCAAATGGCTCAGATGATCATGCAGAAGCTGGAACAGGAAAATTTCCCGCAGAGTGGCCAGGTTCTGCTCCATCCGCTCATGCAGCAGTTGGCTTTCGCTGTTCAGGAACTGCCACTGCCGTTCAATAAACTCGATCTCGTCCTTAGGGAGATCCCCCGTTTCGTTCCTGGACGAGCGGAACAGCTTCATAAGCCGGACGATCGGCTGATACAGCTGGAGTGAAGCGAACCAGGAGAGGAGAACGGCGACAGCGATTCCAAGCCCGCCCGCTGCCAGCAGAATCCGGGACGTATATACAACCGGCTGCGTCAGGTTGGACAGAGAAGTGGCGGATACATAGATCCAGCCGGTCCGCGGAATCGTGCCGAAGGATACGGTATACTTCTCCCCGTTCCACTTCGTATAGAAGGAGCCGCTTGCCTGATTCTGCTCATTCACCTGCCTGCGCAGCATATATTCGAAAGGACGATACTCCGCCTCTTTGCTGTATTGTGGGTCCTTGTGGGTCCAGCCAATCCCCGTTGGCCCTGAGCATGAAAGCGGTCGACTGGGAATCGTGCTCCGTCTGAATCAGTTTATTCATGGCGGTCTCGTCTATCATCGTCAAGAAGTAGCCGTATGGCGCTTCGTCCGGAACGAGCCGCACGAGTGATAAATAGCCTTGGGCCACCGTCCAGTACTGGGGCATGTCTTTAATATACAGCGAGCGAAAAAACTCCAGCTCCTCCGGATTGTCGATCGGCACGGCCACGTTGGCTTTGAGCGGAGAAATATAGAGGCCGGAGTCAGGCAGAAACAACCGGACTTCGCGGATTAGCGGATTGGAGTCCCCCATAATCAGCAGCATTTTGGCCAAATCGTGGGTAAAGACAATCTCTTTCTTGAACGATTCGACCGTCATTTGTCCCAGGTTTCCTTGAAGAATCGGAAAAAAGGTCCACATCGTCGACATTTTCTCCAGCTGCAGAAGCTGTTCCTCAAGCTTGCCCGCCATCGTCTCCAAGCGGAACTCATGGGCACGGTGAACCTCCTGCTCGATCTGCTTCGTGCCTACATAATAGGTTGCAAGGGCGAGCAAGGCCGTGGGAATACTGGTAACCAGCAGCAGGATGATAAGGCTCTTGCGGTAAAATCCGCTTTGCCTTGTTCTGAACAGATTCGGCAGCAGCTTGTTTTTAAATTGGATGAACATGTGGCCTCCTGATGTCCATGGCTTCGAAGTCTCTTACCATATCCGGTGGATACATAAACTGGAAATGTAGATGGTCTTTCGGAGATTCCCGGCGCGCTTTCCCGGTCCTACCTCCCAAAGTAGAACAAAAGTGCAGGTCTTTTTGCGGATATTCGGCAAATCTCCGGAAAGACGGACAAATCTGCATGTCTTTTTCCGGAAAAAGCAGAAAATCGACGAAATCGCCAAATTCACATGCACTTTTGCTGGTCTTTTGCTGATTTCAGCTAAAATCGGTCCAAAGACATGCACTTTTGCTGGTCTTTTCGGATACCCGGCGCGCTTTCCCGGTCCTGCCTCCCAATATAGAACAAAAGTGCAGGTCTTTTTGCGGATACTCGGCAAATCTCCGGAAAGACGGACAAATCTGCAGGTCTTTTTCCGGAAAAAGCAGAAAATCGACGAAATCGCCAAATTCACCTGCACTTTTGCTGGTCTTTTGCTGATTTCAGCTAAAATTGGTCCAAAGACATGCACTTTTGCTGGTCTTTTCGGATACCCGGCGCGCTTTCCCGGTCCTGCCTCCCAAAGTAGAACAAAAGTGCATGTCTTTTTGCGGATATTCGGCAAATCTCCGGAAAGCTGGACAAATCTGCAGGTCTTTTTCCGGAAAATGCAGAAAATCGACGAAATCGCCAAATTCACCTGCACTTTTGCTGGTCTTTTGCTGATTTCAGCTAAAATCGGTCCAAAGACATGCACTTTTGCTGGTCTTTTCGGATACCCGGCGTGCTTTACCAGTCCTGCCTCCCAAAGAAGAACAAAAGTGCATGTCTTTTTGCGGGTCTTCATTCTTTGAGCCGTGGGATTTCAAAAAGTCCGACAAACTCGGATCTTCATTCTTTTGGCCGCAGGCCTTCTAAATGTCCGACAAACAAAAGAACGAAGCAATGTGTTTGCTTACGGCTAAGTTTGTCCCCTGCCTATATTTACTTTATTACATTAACATGTATGCGCTTACTTTTCAATCTAAGTGAAGACATATGCTCCGGGGTCCGCTCGGTTTCCTGCTCTGATCCTTCGGTGACTGGAAATCAAAAGCATGGGACGATGCTCCCGATTATGATTGAAGGTTAGCGGTTGCGCGACCGGGTTATCGACTCTTTGGCGGGATTTGAGGAAATGAGGGTGCATCGCAAATCACTATTTGGCGTCAATTGGGTAGAATGGGTTGCTTTGGTGACACCCATTTAGCGGAAACTGGAGGAATGGGGGTGCATCGCAAATCACTATTTGGCTCCAATTGGGTGGAATGGGTTACATTGGTAATCCCTTTTTGCGAGGATTGGAAGAAACGAGGCTGCATCGCGAATCACTCTTTGGCGGGATTTGAGGAATGGGGGTGCATTGCAAATCACTATTTGGCGCCAATTGGGTGGGATGGGTTACATTGGTAATCCTTTTTTCACGGGATTGAGGGAAAACGGGCTTGCATCGCGAATCCCTTTTCCCGGGATTGGGGAAATGGAGGTGCATCGCGAACCCTTTTTGGCGTGTATTAGGGAAATGGGGTTCGTTGCGAATCACTATTTGGTGGGAATCAGGGAAAATAGGTTGCATTCGACGAATCCCTTTTTCACGGGATTGGGAAAACGGGCTTGCATCGCAAATCACTATTTGGATCTAATTGGGTTTAATGGGTTAAATTGGTAACCTCTTTTTCACGGGATGTGGAGGAATCGGGGTTGCATCGCGAATCTTACAACGCGAATTCTGCGAGTATTTTATTCTTGCGGATGGCGGGGGAAACAGAGACGAATGGGAGGATCTTATGCTTATGCTCATGCTCCAAGGACTTATGATCCTCCAATTCTACGGCTGCCCGGACTCCCGTCCTCCCCGCAACGCGCTCTCTCTTCGGCTTGCCCGGAGGCGGAGATATACAAGGCTGACCAGCAGCAAGCCGATCAGTCCGCCGGACAAATCAATGAACACATCCTGAACGGCACCGGTCCTCTCGGCGCGATGCAGTTGATTCCATTCATCCAGAATGGCGGTCATTCCGATTGCTGCGAGGGTGAAGCAGCCCTTCGCCATGAGGGGCATCCGGTAAGGAAGCAGGGCGATAGAAGCCAGCACCGCCAGCATGGCGTACATAAAGAGATGCGCCCCTTTGCGAAATACAAATTCGATGAAATGAACGGGGTCCTTCTTCGCAGAAATAATACTCTCGCGATACGGGAAGGACACATCCGGGAGCACTTCCTGCAATTTATCCTGCGAGAACTGCTGGTTCAGTAGAGGCTTCAGGCTTTGCGCCTGATACGGCTGGGACGACAGAATGAAAATGAGCCCCAGCCAAAGCAAAACAGGAATGCCATAGAGAAGCTTTCGTTTGATCGGTTTACCCTCCAGAAAATATGTTTTCTATTAAGTATATCCATTCTACTATTCCGGCAGACTGAAGCAGACTGATAACTACTATCGGATAAAAACATGTCATTATGAGCTATAAGCACAAGGTCAAGGTTTATTTCTTCAACTGGAAATTTGACAGGATCTGAATTCTAAACGTGGATAAGGTATAAGCTCCTGCCGAGTAAATAATTAAAATAAAAGGGAGTTTTTTTCTGAACATATCATCTCCCCCGGATAAAAACTCATACCCCATGTCTCTATACATAAGGTTGCTATGGCCAACAAGCGTCAATACGCAAGCGTAGATCAGCAATGTCAGCCCGAATAAGCAATAGGTGGATCGAGTGTCTCTGTTTAAACAGAAATTGATAACAGAAAACAGCAGGATGAGAGCGGTAAAAAATGATTCGATCGTCGGAAGAAAGAAATTACTCCAGTTTTCCATCGACAACGGATTAGGACTGATCAATATTCTGGCCGACATCGGAAACGCGTTGATGACGCCGAGGATACCGGCGGTTTTAAGCGTCCACGCGAGGGATAACAGGGTTGCCGCTAGCGCCGTTTTATATTTCCGCTTTATAAACACCCAGTAGCAAAAAATATAAGCAACGGCATACGGTCTTAAAGCAATAGCCAACGCAGCAAACAGCAAACATCTCACATATTTCTTTCTTATCATAAAGTAGCAGGCACAACCACCTAGCATTAAACTTAGCGAGTCTTTCAAGAAAGTCGAGGACCAATAAGATAAAGAAGAACTGAAAAACAAAAGAGGCACGACCATTTTGGCATACTTAGAATTATCCGGCATGAATTCCGATCCTAATTTGCCCCATAAATAAATGACCATGATAATAAAAGCGCCATTAAGGATGGCTATGGCCTGCGGCGACTCTGCATTTAATAGGCTGTAAAAAGGCATGTACACTAATCCATACTGAGAATAAGAGGTGGCATTGAAGAAACCATTCCGTTGAATATCATTCACGACGGCAGTGAAGAAACTATCTAAATCCCCGAATCGGAAAGTTTGTGCATAGTACCTTGTGGCATCAGGGCCTGTAATAGGATCCAAAGTTAAAAAGAACAAGATTTTAATTAACCCGAAATAACATATGGAAATCATTAAAAAGTGTGATCGGGATTCCCAGTTTAATAACATGGATGCGATTGTCATTAGAAGGATTGAAAGCAAAAACCCCAGCGATTCATCCACCCTAAAAATGACAACGCAAGTAATGGCGGAAGAGATTAGAAAGTAAAGTAAAACAGACGGAAAAACTTTGCATGTCGTTATTCTTGCGGCTGGTGATATATTCAAAAAAAGACACCTCCTTTCTCATCAAATATACCGGATAGTTAGCCCGTTACTTTGACCGTACGGTTCAAGCATGCTTTAAGCAGATTAATGACCCGCATCTGATCCTCCGTTGTCAGGCTGGAGCCGGAAGGCAAGCAGATCCCTCTCTCAAATAATTGATCGGACACACTGAATCCCGGTTCATGGGGATAGAATGCGCAGCCCTCGAACAACGGCTGCAGGTGCAGCGGCTTCCACACGGGCCTGGTTTCTATATTCCTATCCGCCAGAACATTAATCAGCTCCCCGGCAGATATCCCGCATCTCCTCTTGTCCACGGTCAGGGCAGTAAGCCAGCGGGTGGAACGGCCAAAATCCATCTCCGGCATAAACTGCACCCCGTCTATTCGGGACAGTGCCTCGAAGTACCTCTTAAAGATGTCTCTTCGCAGCTGTATCCGATTTTCAAGCACTTTCAATTGCCCTCTTCCCACACCTGCCAGAATGTTGCTTAAACGATAGTTATAGCCCATTTCACTATGCTGGTAATGCCGTGCCCGGTCTCTGGCCTGGGTTGCCCAGAAACGGGCTTTCTCCAAAGCGGCCAGATCGTCGGAGACCAGCATGCCGCCTCCGGATGTTGTAATGATTTTATTGCCGTTGAAGGAGAAGATCCCAAACTTGCCTAGTGTTCCGCTCATCTTGCTGTAGTAAGTCGCCCCCAGCGATTCCGCCGCATCTTCAACGATAGGCACCCCATATTCATTGCAGATGCGGAGTAATGGTTTGAAATCCGCGCTTTGACCGTACAAATTGACGATGACAACCGCCTTCGGAAGCTTTCCCTGGGCCGCATGATCTTCAAATGCTCTACGCAACGCCTCCGGAGACATATTCCAGGTGTTCGGCTCCGAATCGATAAAGACCGGTTTGGCCCCTTGATATACAATTGGATTGGCACTGGCTACGAAGGTGAGGGAAGAGCAGAACACCAGATCGCCTTCCCCCACTCCGAGCAAACGGAGAGCCAGATGAATGGCGGCGGTCCCCGAGCTGAGCGCTACCGCCCCCCGGCTGCCCACATAGGCGGCCATTTCCTGCTCGAATGCATCGACATTAGGACCTAGAGGAGCAATCCAGTTCGTGTCGAACGCTTCCCCGACAAATTGACGCTCGAACCCTCCCATGTGAGGAGGAGATAGAAGAATACGTGTATTCATGAATTATCGCCCCTTATAGAGTTACTGATTTTGTTTATCGGCTTAGCGGGGGAGCCTATTACCGTAGCTCCCTGTTCTACATCCTTTAACACAACGCTGCCTGCCCCGATTATGGCATCCTTGCCGATCCGGACCGAGGGCAGAACTGCTGCATTGGTGCCGATAACTGCACGGCTCTCAATCTTGACATAGCCGGAAATGTTATTCCCCGGATAAATAGTAGAGTAATCTTCCATTACGACATCATGACCGATGGTCGAATTGAAGTGAATAAGATTAAAGCTTCCGATCTGAATATTCGCGGAGAAGACGACCCCCTCCGTCACGATATTTCCTTGTCCCATCGCAACGAATTCATTTAGCTCAACTCGTGGATGAACGATATTGGGAAAACTCAAATAGGGGTTGAGCTTCAACTTGCGGATGAGTCTCTCCTTCACCGCCGGATTCGCGATCGCCAGAACTACATCGGACGGCTTCTCCACCGTCAGCAAACGGTCTGTCGTTCCCTTTACGGACAAATGGTTGACCTTCCGGCCGACCGTCCCGGTGTTGTCATCAATAAAGCCTTCAATGATCCACCTCGGATCCGACGCATTGATCGATTTCAACAGCTCCGCTATCCCTCTGCCCAATCCCCCTGTCCCAACAATATAGAGAGAGCGCAAATTCATCAGCCTACACCTCTTTGCTTCCCGTAAATCTCTGCACAATGACTTCATTGCTTTGATTTACGCCATCGGATTTAATCACTTTGACAAAAGTAAGTATGATTATTTTCAGATCCAGCCATAGAGACTGGTGGTTAACGTACCATACGTCAAGAGCAAACTTCTCCTCCCACGTAAGGGTATTCCTTCCGTTCACCTGAGCCCAGCCTGTCAGACCCGGCTTGACCTCCAATCTTCTCGCCTGCTCCCCGTTGTACAGCGGTACATAATCCATCAGGAGCGGACGGGGACCGACGATACTGATATCACCTTTAATAATGTTAAAAAGCTGCGGCAGTTCATCCAGACTGTATTTGCGCAAGATTTTCCCCAGCTTGGTGACCCGTTCTTCGTTGGTGAGCTTCACCCCGTCTTTCGTCATTTCATTCCTCATCGTTCGGAATTTAATGATCTTGAACGGCTGGCCTCCTTGCCCGGCCCTAATTTGAGTATAAAAAATTGGCCTACCCATTCTGATGTAAATGCACAGAGCGATAAAGATCATCAGAACGGACAGCGCCAGGAGAGCCGCAATCGATATGGCCAAATCCAAAGTCCTCTTGATAAACATTCGTATCACCGCTATTCCTTATTATCACTATCGATAGTGAAACTATAAATTCCAATAAGAAATATGAGCAGGAGCCTGTGAAGCATCCAAAGCCGATTTGACGTCCACGAATACCCCGGATTCGCCGTAGAGGCATTTTTTCAACCCGTCCCATCCCAAATCTTTGTACTCTTGGTGAGGCACCGCCAGAATGACCGCATTCGCTTTGCGCAGCTGTTCGAAGGGAACCAGCTCTATTCCATAAATCCGGTAAGCGTCTTCCGCCTCGGCGCGGGCATCGGATACTTGAACATCTACCCCGAACTGCTGCAGCTCCCGGATTATATCGATAACCTTCGAATTCCGCAAATCCGGCACATTTTCTTTGAAGGTAAGGCCGAGCACCGTTACACGCGATCCCTGGATCGGATTTCCTTTCAGGATCATCTGCTTCACCAGGGAGGTGGCAATGAATTGGCCCATTCCGTCATTAATTCTTCGTCCGGCCAGAATCACCTGCGGATGATAGCCTACGGCATCGGCTTTATGCGTCAAATAATACGGATCGACCCCGATGCAATGTCCGCCCACCAGTCCCGGGGTAAACTTCAGAAAGTTCCATTTCGTCCCGGCGGCCTGAAGAACCTCCGACGTGTTGATCCCCAGTCTATCGAAAATAATGGATAATTCATTCATAAGTGCGATATTCAAATCGCGTTGAGTATTTTCTATCACCTTGGCCGCTTCCGCCACTTTAATGGTGGAAGCCTTGAAGACTCCGGCCTCCACTACCGATCCGTAAACATCGGCAATGATATTCGAGGCTTCCTCATTCTGACCGGATACTACCTTGGTAATTTTCTTAAAGGTATGCTCCTTGTCTCCCGGATTGATCCTCTCCGGAGAATAGCCCACATAGAAATCCTTACCCGCGGTTAAACCCGAATGCTTCTCCAGGACAGGGATGCATATTTCTTCCGTTGCCCCCGGATAAACCGTGGATTCATAGACGACGATCGTATTCGGCTGCATATTCCGGCCAACCAGCTCCGATGCGCTGATTAACGGGCGGAAATCAGGCTGCTTCGAATCATCAATAGGTGTAGGAACCGCCACGATAATAAAATCGCACTCTCTTAATTTCGTCTCATCCGCGGTAAATTGAATTTTGCTGTTCTTAAGCTCTTCCGAGGAAACCTCCCCGGTATAGTCATTATGCGATTGTAAAGCGGCGATTCTTCCTTCATTAATATCGAATCCGATCGTTGGATAAGATTCTCCGAAAGCTACTGCAACAGGCAAACCAACATAACCTAGTCCTACAACTCCAATAGTCCTATCCATTCTTCTCTCTCCCTAATTTAGAAATATTGACTTGATTTTGATTTAAGCCGGCCAACATGGATTGATAGAGCTGATCCAGCCCTTCCCAGATGATCTCTGACCGGAAGCAGGTCTTAACCCTCTCATATCCGGCTTCCCCCATTCTTTGGCGGGTTTCCGGCTCATCAGCCAATCGATGAATGGCCATGGCCAGCTCATCGGCATTCCGCACAGGAACGATGATTCCTGTCTCGTTATCCGCCACCGTATCTCTTGCACCGGTGGCGTTAGTCGTTATTACCGGCCTTCGGCATGCGGCGGCTTCGAGCGAAACATTCCCGAATCCTTCGCGATAAGTGGGAAAAATAAAAACATCCATCAAATAATAGTAAGGCGCGGGATTATTGACGCGGCCTACATAGATGATGGATGGCTCCTGTTCGATCGCTTTGACTGTCTTCTCCGGCAGAGCTGCGGCATTATCATACGTTCCTGCCAATAATAGTCTTGCTTCGGGCCGGGATTTATGAACCTGGAGAAAGGCATCTATGAGCTCAACTATCCCCTTATCCCGCGTAATTCGGCCTATGTAACCTAACACGAAGCAATCTTTCAGGCCGTACTTCCGTCTCAGATTATCCGCTTCTTCGCTGTGCCGGCATGCTTCGAATTTGCTGACTTGAATCCCGTTGCTGCTGCCATGCCCCAGAACTATCGTTTTGGCCCGGGGCGCAAGCTTTAATTCTATCGCACGTTCTTTCAAGCTCTCACTTATGCAGATGACCCTATGTGCGCATAGACAAGCTATTTTCTCCATGAATAGGAGTACTTTTCTTTTAAAGCCGCTTGTCGTTTCCAGCCGAAGCCCTCTCAACGTATAGATCCGGCACGGAACCCTGGTCAAGAAAGCGGCCATTCCCGCCAGCAAGCCGGCTTTCGGGGTGCCGACATTAGAGATGGCCGGTTTATAGCGCCGATAAAATCGGATTAACCGCAGCAGCGAGAGGATGTCCCGGCGAAGCGAAATCTCCCTCTCCATAGGCACTTCATAAGTAAGCGTCCCTTCTTGGGCCGCCGCTTCCAGTTCTTCTCCGGGCGAAGATACCAAAGTCATTTCATAGCCCCGCTCTTTTAAATAACCGATTTGGCTCTTCATTAAATTCAGGCTTTGTGAGATGGTCACTGCATGGACCACTTTAATTTTCATCGTGTCACCCCCTTGTCTCCCCTGGCGCCAATACATCAGGAGCTTATTTGGTAATATTGCTTATACCAATCTACAAACCTGCCGATTCCGTCTTCGATACTCGTTCCCGGTTTAAAACCGACATCCCGCATCAGGTCGTCCACATCGGCAAACGTTGCCGGAACATCTCCGTCCTGCAGGGGCAGGAACTCTTTCTTGGCCGTGAGCCCGATCTTCTCCTCGAGCACTGCTATAAATCTGAGCAGCTCTACAGGCTGATTGTTCCCGATATTGTATAACCTGTACGGAGCATAGCTTGTACCGGGGTCTGGATGATCCCCTGACCAAGCGGAGTTCGGTTCCGGCTGTCTCCGGGTCAGTCTGAATATTCCTTCCACGATATCATCGATATAAGTGAAATCCCTTCTCATTTTTCCATGGTTGAATATTTTAATAGGTTCTCCGGCTATAATCGCTTTCGTAAACAAAAAGAGCGCCATATCCGGGCGCCCCCAAGGACCGTACACGGTAAAAAATCTTAAACCGGTGGTCGGTAATCCATATAGATGGCTATAGGTATGGGCCATTAATTCATTGGCCTTCTTGGTAGCCGCATATAAGCTTAGCGGGTGGTCCACATTCTGGTGAACCGAGAAGGGCATCTTCGTATTGGCTCCGTAGACGGAGCTGGAGGAGGCATAGATCAGATGCTTTACGTTATTGTGGCGACAGGCTTCCAGTATATTCATGAAGCCTGCAATGTTGGAATCGATATAGGCATAAGGGTTCGTTAGACTGTAGCGCACTCCCGCCTGGGCGGCAAGATTGACGACCAATTCCGGTTGATGCCGTTCGAAAACAGCTTGAATCGCTTCCCGATTCTCCAACGATTCCTGATGGAAGATAAACGAGCTGCTCTTCTCCAACTGTTCCAGACGGTCTCTCTTTAGCTGAACATCATAATAGTCATTGAGATTGTCGACTCCGATAACCTGATCGTTGTTTTGCAGTAGCTTCTTGGACAAATGAAAGCCTATGAAACCGGCTGCTCCCGTTACCATTATTTTTTTGCTCATCCTTACAGCACCTCGAATTCATCCATTTTTGATATTGTCTCTACTCTATCTCTCCCGGTTCTGACCGCTGCCGCAAATTCATGCCAGAATTCATCCCTGATTTTGTTCAAATAAGGGGAGGAATATTGGGAGGCGTGGGCGAAATTTCTTCGGGCAGCTTCCGCCATGGAAGTTTGATCCTTCAACAAATGAAGCAGTTTGCCCGCCAACTGTCTGTAATCCCCAGCCGGATGAAGATGCTCCGGAGGCAGCAATTCGGGAATCCCCCCTACACTGGAAGCCACGGATGGACAGCCTCTGCTCATAGCCTCCACTAAGGATCTGGGCAGCCCCTCGGTCTTGCTGGGCTGAATATAGAGGTCTATTTCATCCAACCATCTCAGTACGGGGCCTCCCCCCGGCAGCGACCCATCAAAAAAAACTTTATCCTCCAGATAAAGTTCTTTGGCCAATTTTATATAACGGGCAGGATCGCCATTCCCTAACACTCTCAATTCCGCGTTATGCCCGGATTGACGGATGATATCCAGAGCTCGGATGGCCGTATCGATTCCTTTATATTTCGACGCATAGGAGCCGATGAGACCGATTCGAATTTTCTTGCCGGCCGTAGTAGCGTTAATTCTCTCCAATCTCTGCAGAAGAACTGCCTCATCGACACTTGGGATCTCTACATTAGAACAGCCGACTTGCCTTCCTGTTGTATTGGGGTAGATTTCCTGCAGCTGCTTCTGGGTGACGTATAGCACGAAGGGGGCTTGCTTCACTATTTTTTTGTTCTTCAGCATACTGATCGGGGCCAACAGCTTTCCGAAAATATGCCCATGATTCCATAACGAGTTGAAAACGTCCCCCACCAGCTCTACCCCGTACATCTTCTTGTTCCTGGCTGCAATTCGAATGGCGATCTCGGAATACTCGCTCGGCATTCTGGCGATGACCGCATCCACTTCACTGATTATTTCCTCCATACGATTAACTACAATTGCCTTGTTGCGAATTCTCCGCTTGATGTCCGTCAAAGAAGGCAGGAAAATATGCTTAACGCGATGACCGCTGGATACGTTCGCTTCCTTTAATATTTTATTGTCTTTGATTTTCCTCCCCCTTCCCACAACGACAAGCTCGTCGAAATGGTTAAGGTATCTTCGCCAGACCTCATAGGGCAATTTGCCGTCGGAATAAACGACACCCTCATCATCATATTGGAAAGTATGCGAATGAACAAAAAGCACCTTTATGTTAACCACCCTCTTATGACACATTTATCCGATCATAAATTTACCGGCAGCAAGATCATTTCATGGCCTTATCCATTAGTTGAACATATTGCTCAGCGGCTTTGTCGATGGTAAAGGGAGTATTCCGAAACTCTTCATAAGCATGATCTTTGAAAGACATTCTCTCGCTTTCTCCTATTAACCCGACCGCTTCGGAAGCCCACAGCTCGTCATTTGCCTCTAAAGGCAGATACTTAAGAACTTTAAAGTAGGAGGCCAATTCCACTATAGGATCAATGCTACTGCCCAATACCGGAACCCCGCAAGCCAACGCTTCGAGAACCGCACCGGGAAGCCCTTCACGGATTGAAGGGTAAATCATCAGATCGGCTTGCTGCAATAATTCGTATACATTACTCTGAACTCCCAGAAAGAAGACTCTGTCCCGGATCGCATACTCTTCTATTTTCTCCCTTATCAGACCGGCTGTCGGTTCATTTTCCTTGCCAACCAAGAATAAATAATAATCCCCCTTTCGCAACATTTCTTTGAATACTTTAATTAATTTAATGTGGTTTTTCGCTTCCACCAATCTCCCGATATGAATAACGATTTTACTGTCTTCCCCTAGGCGGTACTTACTTCTCAACGATTTTTCCTCATCCACCGGCCCATTAATTTTGTTCAAGTCGATGCCATTATAGATAACCTCTGTCCGCTTGTCGTTTACTATATCCTTGCCCATGCTGGATACTATAGAGGACCTGCTCACGCCCAGGATTATCGTCGCATAGCGATTGATCAAGGACTTCATCAGATTGTACTTGTACCGCTGCAGCCTGCCTCCCTTTTTGCCGCTATCCGTCGTTCTGAAATGAGCGATTCTTACTTTAATTCCGGCGATTTTCGCCAACATTAATATTAATCCGGAGAAATAGTACATGTTGGAATGGACGACATGAATGCGATGTTGTTTCAACAGTTTGATAAACCTGTAAGGAAAAGTGATGCTTCTAAATTTACAGTAGGTCATTTGTCCGCCCATGCCGGCAATGAGATCATCCAGCTCGCCGCGTTGACCGCTTAAGGCGCAAAAATAAAAGGAGTAAGCATCAAGGTCGATTTTATCCAGCAGATCGATCGTCCTCAGCTCGGCTCCTCCCCGGTTCATTTTACTGAAAATATGAAGAATGTTTATTTGGTTGTTTGCCACATTATCACGCCTTATATTGGATACTCTTCCCTATTCGATAGGTTTTCTCATAAATTTTGGCCTTCAATTTGGGAATATCGATTATACTCCTCTTCACCCGCTGGCTGCGGCTCTGAAGTCCGTAATGGTTGACGAACAACGATAAGACCGTAATCCAGCTAAGGCGGTCGCCCAGCTTGGAATGGATGGCCTCGGGTTCTTTTCTCCATTCCTTGTACATAAAAGCCAACTGCTTCATATCAAATAAGTTTAATTTGTGCATTTGTTGATTAAACAGATGTTCTTCCATGAAATCCGAGCAATGCTTTCTCAACCATAACCCGTAATCATGATGCTTCTTGGACAAGGTGTCCCCCTCGCCATCTCCCCCGTATTTATTTCCCGTACGGGCCCAGGCAAGATCTAACAGTTTGGGCTCGATCATTTGCAGCAGCTCGAAATATATTTGGTCATTACGCACGGTGTGTCTATATTTCCACATTAAAGTAAAAACTTCTTTGGCGGTAAAAGCTTGATAGAAATGGGTCCAATTCATGATCAGGTTGGCCGCATTGCCCAGCATTCTTCGCAAATAATGTGCCTGCATCTCGTATTCGTTAAGCTGCTCGTAAGAAGCTTCCTTATATCTTGCTCTAAATTGGGCCAGCTCTTTCTTAAGCTCTGCATCGACGTCATTAAGAAGCTCCGTATTCAGCAGACTGTATCTTTCTCTGGGGCAATGCGGCTTCAGCCTTGAAGCGTGAACCGATGAATACTCGGCTCTCCCGATACTGTCTCCATAACTGCCGGCCAGAACAATGCTGTCCTTCCCCAATCGCTCGAACCAATTAAAACGATGCAAATGGGCAGGGCTGATTTCCGCGCCAAGCTTCACAGCGGCCAATTCAAAATTGGAAAGGAGATAGCTTTCGTTCAATTCCGCATAATGCCACTCCCATTGGAACAGCTCGCTAATTTTTTGCGCATACACAACATCCCGGCTATTGTTCTTCCCCCAAGTCACCGCATGAATGCGGCCCTGAATTTCCCCGTTTTTCTCCAATTGCCTAAGAATTGCGGCTACAACACGGCTATCCATCCCGCCGCTTAATAAGAGATAGATATGATCATAATTTTGGCACTGCTCCCTAATTTCCTTAGATAAAGCTGCGATTAATTGTTTGGCGATTTCCTTCGGCGGACTTTCTTCCAGATTATACGGCTCTACGCTGTGATGAACCAGCTCTCCGGAGGAGTGAAATTCGGTTAGCCAAGGCAAGCGAAACAAGTTCCGGATCAAGGTACGATCGCCGCAAATATACCCATAACATAGCATAGAGTAGACCGATGCCTCGTCTATTACTCTTTCTTCTTCCGATAGTAGGCTGACGGCAGACTGGCATTGATCCGAGTAATAGATCCCATCCTCTTTCTTAAACATATATGGGTACAATCCGCCCACATTATTCTGCATTAAAATTTGCCCATCCATCAGTTTTTTCATATTCCTACCTCAACTTGTCGGATATTTTTCAAGCCTTTATGAATCAACGTGGTGTAAAAGACCATGGAAACAAAAGCGGCAACAGCCAAAGTCCATGCAGCTCCATTCAATCCGTAATCTTTGATCAGCCATACGGAGCAAATAATCGTGACAACCAGCTTCGTAATGTGAATGGGGACCTGTGAAGTAAAAATCCTCATAGACGTGGCCCCGACTCCCAACGCGCTTCCCAGAAAAGAAAATAGAGAAATAAGCATTACCCATACAAATAAATCCGAATATACCGCATAGCTTTCCGTATAGACTAGTGTCAATATAGGTTCGCCAAACAGAACTGCGGCGGCAAGCCCAACCATTCCCAGAGCACCATTGACCAGCAGCACGAGCGCCAATAGTTTGACGAAAGCTCCCTTATTCCCGCTTGCGTAATATTTGGCTAAACGCGGACTTACCGTCTGGGAGATCGCTGTCGTAAACCTCGATGCCCCAACCAAAATGTAGGAAATCGCCCCGAATATCCCCAATTGTTCTATGCTTAAATAATTCTCAATAAAATATCTTGGAATATTCGTGCTCAACGCTCCCATCATCATGATGGCTCCCAAAGGCAGGGCCAGAAGAAACAGCCGCCATAGCTTGTTGTAATTAAACGTCAAATAGGGTTTGTCGATATACTTCATGGCATTAGGAAAATCATAAAACAGCATGACGAGAAGCCAACCCAGGACAAAACCTAGAATCGCCAGATAAAAATTGCGAGTAGCCCAGTAAAAGAGAACGAACAATAATAAACTTATCGCCCCTCTGGAAATCATGGACACGGCCACTTTATTCATCACTTCGTGTCTTTGCAGCAAACCATAGATGACATCGCTGATTCCTTCGATCATCTTGCTTATGGCAATTAGAAATATAATGATTTTCGCTTCGAAGGAATAATCGCTTAAGAATGAAACCGCTATGCAGACAAGCAGAGCCAGGAAAACTCCGATAACTCTTAAGGAAAAATAGTCTCTGAATTGGTAATCATCTCTGGCATCTGTAGCTTGAATCCCCCGTAATTGAAAGCTGAAAAACAGCATAATGGGAGTGGTGGCCGCAAGAGCTAATGTATAGTAGCCGACAAGCTCTTCGTTACCCAGCTTCGCCATGATGATCAGCATCAGCCACTGCAAAAAAGCGTATAGGAGATTTGCCGCAAACATCCATTTGAAATTTCTCTTCAATGATATTTTTTTGCCCATTTCTTATCCCTTTTCGTCAATTATTTTGTATAGATGATAAAACCTGAAGCTGTCTTTTGTTGTGTGAGAATTAACGTTAAAAGCAGAACCAAAACCGTTTGATGCTGTTTTTAACGTTAATTGGTTCATGCTGACATAGGGCATTCAACCCTTCCTCACATCATACCCTCGACGATTTACGTCTAAGGCGCCGGGCGCCCACAGCATGACCGAGTGCCTGCAGTGATAGAGGTGCAGCAGACTTTACCTGTTTCCTTGGCCTTCGCAGTTGGAAACCGCGAAATCGCCTTTATGTCGAAACGGTTATTTTTTATTAAAAAATTATTATTAAAAATATGTGAATACTTGGTATTGGGCGGACAGCAGGCCTCATTCCAACTGGTTCAGCTACTCTTCGGCCCCGTAGTAGTAATAATAGCTGTCCTCACTGCGGCGCTGATCGACGTTGTTCAGGACGACTCCCAGCATTCTGGCCTGCACCAGCTCAAGACTCGCCTTGGCTTTCAGTGCGGACTCCCTCTTAACCTTCCCCGAATCGATGACCATCAGGACCCCGTCGCTTTTGGCGGCAATCAGTTGGGCGTCCGTCACCACCAATACGGGAGGAGTATCCATCAGAATGACATCGTATTGGGTGCGAAGCTCCTCGAGAAGTGCGCTCAATCTCTTGGAGGAGAGCATCTCCGACGGATTGGGCGGAACCGGCCCGGAGGTGAGCAGATCCAGATTGTCTATATGCGTTTTCGCAATCACTTTGGCGAACGGGGACTGCCCGGCCAATACGCTCGTTAATCCCCATCGATTGGTCTTGACGAAGGTCTGGTGCATCGTCGGCTTGCGTAAATCCGCATCGATGACCAATACTTTCTTCTCAGCCTGTGCATACACTGTGGCCAGATTGGCCGTCGTCGTCGATTTTCCTTCTCCTGGCCCAGGCGAGGTAACCATAATGACTTGTATTTGATGATCGATCGACGAAAAATCGATATTCGTCCGCAGCGTCCGATAAGCTTCAGAAATCGGTGACTTCTTGTTGATATCGGCTATAATCGGTCTATTCTTGCTGTCCAAGCGTGACATGCGGCTCACCTGCCTGTTTGGGAATGGCGGAAGAAGCCACATTAATAACATCTTCCGGTTTCATTTTATTAATGATAGACAGTACCGGCAGACCCAGATGATGGTGAACATCTTTTTCTGTCCGGATCCGGTCATCGAGGTATTCAAGAAGGAATATCAGCCCTAGGGCCGCCATTAGCGAAACGACGAAGCTGATGGCAATATTCATTTTCACGTTAGGCTTGATAGGAGACGGATGACTCTGCGGCTTGGCTTCACTCAGAATGGAAACATTGTCTACGGACATAAGATTCACAATTTCCCTTTCGAAGACGTGAGAAATCGCATTCACCAGTTGAACCGCTCTTTCGTGGGAACCGTCTGTAATCGATACAGTCATCACCTGGGTGTTGTTGACCGAGCTGACCTTCACTCTGCGGATCAACTCCCCAGCCGTCACTCCAAGCTGTTCCTGTTCCTTCGCGACTATCTCCATAATATAGGGAGATTTAATAATTTCTTTGTAGGTATCGATAATCTTGATATGGAAATTGATTTCGCTTAGTCCCAATTGCTCCAAGGAAGCGGATGAATTCGTTTTATTCACAATTATTTTGGTGGAAGCCTGATACACCGGCTTCAGAAAGAAGTAGCTGACCACTCCGGTAATGATCGTAGCCAACAAGACTATCCCGACAAGCCACCAGATTCGTTTGCCAATTACCCGAATGTAATCGCGGATCTCTAGTTCCATGTTGCTCCTTTCCCTTACACCACAATTAGTTTCTTGGTTTGCTTTCGATTGGCCAACTGCAGCAGCCTATCCTGAATCACCAGCCGGTCCCACTTCTCATAATGCTGCAGAATCTCGGTAATCTCCGCCATCTCATCGCTCAAAGTAGCTTTGCCGATATAGATCTTGGGATGGACCTGCTCCTCATGAACTTCATTCTCGTTAAGAAGCTCTTCAAACAGCTTCTCCCCCGGGCGCATCCCGCTGAACTGGATGCCGATCTCGTCCAGATCATAGCCCGACAGCTTGATCAGATTCGTTGCGAGGTCGACGATTTTCACCGGTTTCCCCATGTCCAGGACGAAAATCTCCCCTCCCCGGGCGAGTGCTCCGGCCTGCAGGACGAGACGGCTGGCTTCGGGAATGGTCATAAAGTACCGGACCATATCGGGATGAGTAACGGTTACAGGACCTCCCTTGCGAATTTGTTCCTTGAAGAGGGGAATGACGCTCCCGCGGCTTCCCAGCACATTGCCGAAACGGACCGCCACGAACCGGGTACGGCTGCGGCCATCCAGCTCTTGAATGATCATTTCGGCAATCCGTTTGGACGCTCCCATGACGCTGGTCGGATTGACGGCTTTATCCGTGGAGATCATGACGAAGGTTTCCACCCCTGCCTCATGACTGGCCTCCGCCGTGTTTTTCGTGCCTATAATATTGTTCTTGATCGATTCTTCGGGATTCCGTTCCATTAACGGAACATGCTTATGCGCCGCCGCATGGAACACAACCCTGGGCTTATGCATCCTCATGATTCTGAACATCTTGGCCCGATCCTGAATGTCGGCAATTTCGGTAATTAACTCTATCGAATCTCCCACAATGGAGCGCAGCTCCATCTCAATCGTATAGATGCTGTTCTCGCCGTGTCCGAGCAGAATCAGCTTTCTTGGAGAGAAAACCGCAAGCTGTCGGCAAATCTCGGAGCCGATTGAGCCCCCGGCCCCGGTAACCAGAACCGTGCTGCCCGTAATATATTTGCGGATCGATTCCGTATCCAGCTCTACCGGATCCCTGCCCAGCAAATCCTCGACTTGAACATCGCGCATCTCATTGACGGATACCTTGCCCTCTACCAAATCCTCGAACATAGGAATAATCTGTACCTTGGCGCCAGTCCGGCTGCATTCCTGAACGATTTCGTTCAATTCTCTCTTCTTCAATGACGGTATGGCGATAACGATATTCGTAATGGAGAGCTTGTCCACCGTTTCCCTGATTTTGTCCCGCCCGCCAAGCACCGGCAAGCCTGCAATCTCGAACCGATGCTTCGTCTCATCGTCATCGATGAATGCCAGCGGATAGAGCTCCACATCCGGGTTCTGCATCAGCTGTCTGGCTACCAGCGTCCCGGCGGAACCGGCTCCGACAATCAAGGTTCGCTTGCGGTTGCCTATTCTATGGACAAATTTGTCGCGGTACATCCTCCAGGAGAAGCGAAGTCCGCCGATCAGGATCATGTGCATCATCCAGGTAATGAGCATGATCTTCCAGTAAATTTGTCCGGCCAGCAGTCCCTGAACCAGCATCGTGATCGCTGCAGAGAAAGTAACCGCTTTGAAAATCGAGAGCAGCTCCATGACGCTTGCGTATCTCCACACCTTTTTGTACAGCTTGTACCTATAGGCAAACAAATGATGGCATGTAAACAAAGTTGCTGCGCTAACCGCCAGTGTGTAGGAGAATGGGCTGAAGGAAGATGACGCAACATAATTGCTTACGTAAATCGCGAAGATGACGATGACAGAATCGATACCCATCAGCAGTATCAATCTTTTTGAATAACTCAATCCCTAATCCCTCCTTAGGAGCTTTTTCATAAAGAAGATCCTGCAGTGTTGTTATTAACCAAAACCGACAACAAGAAACAGACATGCCGCAAAATTCGTCTTAATCTCCTAAAGTTGATTCTTAGGACCCTATTAGTGTCCCGAATGAAATCCTTCATTCCGCAACCATTCTCCCGGTTCATACTACTAACCGGCAGTCGTCGGACATGCCGCTCGTCGCCGCCGCAGACGGATCGAAGTTGTGTTCCAACAAGAGATTCCGTAGGTATCCTTTCAAAGATGCTGTCGAATCCATGCCATTTCATAACAATCTCTTCCGGCGTTCATGCCCGAGGGACTTTCTGAAGGAGCTTACTCACAGACTGCTTCCTGGCCAGACCGTTAATTCTCTACAAAGAGATTAACCGGAATGGCCTCCCTGCCTTGTTGTCTCTTGTCAACAGATGTCGGCTTGTCCGGGACCATGCTATCCGGTTCGACCTAATTAGCTCGACCGGAGAGCTAACAACCGCTTTATTTCCAAGATTATACATAGGGAATAAAAAGCTCACAAGCTACAAACAGACTATAGTAGCTCCGATAGAAATTAGTTCCGCTGGCATAAACTAGGATGTGTTCCCATCAATAATTAATCGAAAAATCCATAAATCGTAGAGCGTTAGTCACGTTTTTTGTTGAAAACCTGTGACTGCGTTGTCTTAAATCCATGTAGAAAATTGTTGAGTAATCTTATTAAATTAATAAGAACTTTACATAAGTCTTCTCAAAGACGTCTTCGCAGCCAACATAATCCCACAAAATGGAGCCCAATTGTTAGATTCCTATCCCGGATGCTATTCGGGGACCAGACATTCAGCAGCGTTTCCAAACAAAAAAACATGCCTCTAAGGCATGTTTCGATAAAGCAATTTCCGAAAATTGATTTTATTGCTGTCTCCTGATTTAAGCAGGTCTCTGTTCCTGGCCCAGATTTGGTAATGGGAAGCGCATAGACCTCTGGCCCGATGTTTTTTGCCGCAGTTCTCGACCGTACATATACGGATAACTTCACGCACATGATTCGGATCGCCATGCTTTCTCCATCTGGCATAATGTACAGAACAATAGCCTTTGCATTTGGCCGGCTCCCCGCAGTCCTTCACTTTGCAAATCTTCATGATTTGCTGTTTCAGCACTAACGGATCGCCATTTCTCCACCATCTCTGGTGATGCATAGAGCATAGCCCTCTCGCCTTCAACGGCTTGTCACACCCCGGGATGGTACACTTTCTATTCATCATCTCACCTTCTGTTCCTTTTGTCCTTTTACTGCGGATGAAGCTATGCCTGCCTGCTTGATTTCACAACCCGTTGCCCTGTCTGCCGGTCTCGCTCTAAATTTTCTGCCCTATGTACAGCCGGGATAAGCGATCCGCTCTCTTTATAGAGAACGGCAGCAGCCTAAGGGATCGGTTCATTCTTGATTAAGCAGCGGCTAATTAATACTTCACGCCAGGTTCGGACGTCCCATCTTAAGTTAATCCTCAGATTCCTTATACAATTTATGAATGAATTACCACAGGAGTTGAAATCCGATGATAAAGGCGTTCCAAACCTTCTACTTAATTCCTTTCCCCATGCTTCAAGGACATACGAACTAAAGCTTGTTTGCCCCTTTGAAACAAAAAACCATCTTTCGTCATGATATATGACAAAAGATGGTCGGTTGCACTACTAGCTCCATCTATTCCAAGTGCCCAGATACAGAATAGACTTCAAAACTCCCAATCAGGTAAAGGATATTAAGTTATACATTATTTTAACAGTTGTCTCCATTATATAGCAAATCGGAAACAATTTTTGTCGAATTATGAGGAATTTAATTAAAAATTTTAACTTTTTTTGCGTGACATACTCTTCTATCAAGCTGTCATATACTTAGGATGGTCAAGGCATTATCATTACAGAGATGGAGCGGTGATCCAAAGTGAAGAGATATGTATTGCAAAAGCTAACAGTGGGCCATACCAACCGTGGAATGTGGATCACGATGATGGAAAGCAATCACAAAAAGGCGCTTCTCAACTTCCTGGGCTGGAATTACCGGGTTGTGGACCGAATCACCAGGGAGGAAGTGGCCAGCTCCGATACGTATCAGCATTCTTCCGACCAAGCAGTCATCTGATCCGGCTCCTTATATAGGACCAGACGACTGCATCTGCATTGCTTTCCTTATGGAAACTCGGCAAGGGGATGGCGCGCTCAGCGCCTTAACATCCCCTTCCGTTCCAGCTGGGCGGCCTGCAAAGGCCGGCTGATCAGAAATCCCTGGATTTCGTCACAGCCATTCCCCGCCAGCCAATTCAACTGCTCTTCGGTTTCCACACCTTCGGCTATTACCTTAAGGTTCAATTTATGGGCCATGGATATGATGCTGGTAATGATTTCAGCATTCTCAACACTTGTGTTCAGATCCCGGATGAACGACCGGTCAATCTTAAGCTTATGCACAGGCAGCTTATTAAGATAGCTGAGGGACGAATAGCCTGTCCCGAAATCATCAATGGAAAGCTGCACCCCGAGACTTCTCAGCTCCGCCAGTTTGCGCACGAAGTAGTCGGCACCCTGCACCGCCATATTTTCCGTTATTTCCAGCTCGAGGCACGCAGGATCCATACCTGTCTCCTCCAGCACCTCTTCAATCATCCCCATCAATCGTTCATCCCGGAATTGGCGGGGGGACAAATTAACGGATACCCGAACAGGCAGGTAACCGGCTTTCCGCCAGGCTACATTTTGCAAACAAGCCATTCGCAGCGCCCACTTCCCTAACGGAACAATCAGCCCGCTTTCCTCCGCGATCGGGATGAATTCAGAAGGAGAAATAATTCCTAATTCCCGATGATCCCACCGCAGAAGTGCTTCCACTCCCGTCAGTAAACCGGTGGCGACATTTACCTGCGGCTGATAGACCACCATACACGACTCGAATCCCCCTTTCTCCAATGCTTTATGCATTTCCTTCTCGAGCAGCACTCTCCTCATGTTCGTTTCGTTCATATCCGGCGTATAGAACTGATAATGATTTTTCCCCTTTTCCTTAGCGCGGTACATCGCGGTATCCGCATTTCGAATCAGCGTTTCGACATCATCCCCGTCCTCCGGGTATATGCTTATCCCTATGCTGGTTGAGACATAAAGCTCAAGACCGTCCAGCCAATAAGGCTTATCGAATACATTTAGAATGGCATTGGCAATTTGTATAGCATCCTCCCGGGTGGCATCCTTCAATATAATATTGAATTCATCCCCTCCACGCCGCGATACGGTATCCGATGGCCGCAGACACTTCTGCAGCCGTTCGGCTACAAGCTTAAGGAGCAGGTCCCCCGTAGTATGGTTGAACGTATCGTTGATCAGCTTGAACCGGTCCAGATCGAGGAACATCACCGCGAGCCGCCCCGGCTCCGAGGTGGTGATCGCTTCTGCCAACCGATTGTTATACAGCAGCCGGTTAGGCAGCCCGGTCAATGAATCATGATACGCCAGATTTATAATTTGCTCTTGGTATCTCTTGTAGTCTGTTATATCCGTTGCGATACAGAGAAGCTGCTTGCCCCCGCTGGTATGGATCGGCATCTTGGAGACCCGGACCCATTTCAAATGACCTTGCGCGTCTACAAACTTCTCCTCCAGGCCGACGGTTTCCTCCATTCCTTCCAGAAGCCGGCGGTCGCGATCCCAGATACCGAAAGAGGAAGAGCCGCTAATGGCGGACAACTCCCTCTCATTGCAGCCGATCAGTTCGTCCGGACTTTTGCCATACAAGCGGGCCATGGCCAGATTAGCCAGGGAGAAATTTCCCTGCGAATCCTTCGCATAAATATAGTTGGGATTCATATCGATCATCTTGCGCAGAAATTCCTTCTGCCCTAGTAATTCCGTATTCATATCCTGTATCGTATTTGCGTTCATCCGGTTATAGACGGCGAAGATCGTAATGGAGAATATCATCACCGCAATCCCGCTCGGATACAATCCCTTGTCCTCTGCCAGGTTAAAGACTCCTACTATTCCTGCCAGGAAGGAGACAACGCAGAAGACCAGGAAGAAAAAGCGCATATGACGATTGATTACGGAACGGCTGATAACGAGACAAAGGATCAAGCTGCACAAAAAGATTACAAGAACTACCGCGATCAGAAATTGGAACTCACCGTAGATCGGGTATAAATATTTGGCATTTTGCGGATGCTCCACATAATAAAGCTTCTCGATTCCCTTGGAACTCCAGCCCAGCAGATAGACAATAAAAGAAAACGCATAATAGATCAATATAAACCGGATGCTTACCAAATGTTCGACTAATCTGCCGAAACGGCGTTTGACAGTCTTGGGCCCTTCCAGATCATGATAAACAATGTGGGCTATATATAAGGAAGCCGGCCCCAGCATAATAAAACCAAAGCGAAAAAACCGGAACAACCTGTCGATTTGTTCCGGGGTCCACCATTCATATCCATATAGAATGGCCACATCCAACTGCCAGACGCTGATAAACAGCATAAAAATGAAGAACCCTCTGGCTAATCGGGTTTTCCTGAATGTAAATACTGTAGCCACACCGAGAAATAGCGGTACGACAGCAAAAGCGATCATTGTAATAAAAAGCATCCGCTTAATTCGCTCCTTGAGAATTAGACAGTAGAAGACATGTGTTGTTCCCGCCGTACCCATGAGTTGTTATCGCTACATGATTCACTGTTTCATACCGGACCGACTTCACGATGGGAAGGTCTTCGTAGCCATCCCCCTCTGTCTTGATCGTTGGCGGTATAAATCCGTACTCCATGGATAGAAGAGCCGATATGACTTGCAGGCTGCCGATCGAGGCGAAGGAGTGTCCGATATTTCCTTTAATAGAAGTAATCGGAACCGATGAGCCGAACAGAGCGCGATGCGTAATGGCCTCCACCTGGTCGTTAACTTTCATTCCCAGAGCTTGACTATTCACATAGGTCGGTTGAATACCTCCAACGGCTCCCTTCATCGCAGCGATCATATTCTGTCCTGTCGTATCCGACTCGAAGATGGATAGGCCATCATTGTTGCTATGAATTCCCGTCAGCACTCCGTATATTCGGGCTCCCCGCCTCTTGGCGCGGCTCTCCAGCTCCATAACCAGAACCGCCGCTGCTTCAGAGACGACAAAACCGTCGCTCCTCAGGGAGAAGGGCACTCCGGCACTGGAAATATCGGTCTCTCGTGACATAGCGCCTAATCTCATGAAACTGTATACGCTGCCAACCGTAATTGGCGCGTCCGATCCGCCGACAATGCAGATTTCGCA
The DNA here is from genome assembly GCF_051966115.1 of Paenibacillus sp. SAFN-117. Lineage (NCBI taxonomy): Bacteria > Bacillati > Bacillota > Bacilli > Caryophanales > Paenibacillaceae > Paenibacillus > Paenibacillus sp. SAFN-117. The sequence goes on along the minus strand of NZ_JBQCLK010000007.1, from coordinate 111,691 downwards.
CTGCCCGCTCTCCAGAAGCAGCTTCCCCATCATCATCGCATCGACTCCGGCGGTACAGCCAGTGCTCAGGGTGAAGGCTTGGCCCTTTATACCCAAGTGCTGGGAGATCGCAGCCGTAATGCTGTGCGGGTTGCCGGCTCCGGCGCCGGAGATCGGAAACTTCCGGTACTGCCGACTGCCGCTGATAAGCGCGTATTCCTCAATCTCCTTCAATCCCCCGACGGATGTTCCCATGATAATGCCCGCTTGCTGCTCGTCTCCCTTGAGTCCGGCCATTTCGGCAGCCTCCTCCGAGGCGGCAATGGCCATTCGGGCCACACGTGGATAATATCGATATTTGCGATCGGGAAGTGAAATCAGCTCATCATCAATTCTGCCGCAAATGATGTCAGATCCATTAGGTCCCAAGCCGGAAACGATCTGTTGTGTACAAACCCCGTTCTCTAATATATCCCTGAAATGAATTTTATTACCAATACCAGGAGCTTTTAATCCATAGCCCGTTATAACAACTCGATCCAATGCCATTAACCTCCGCGTTTAATTGAAGTGCTGCTGCGAATAAACTATTGATTATTAGGGCTTATATCCTGATATAAGAGCTGTACACCGGATTAGGCTCTTTCTCTATATACCGGAAACTTTGATTACGGAAGTAAACCTATTCAGTTAACACAATCATCGGATCAAAGCTTGCAGCGTCCATCTGGTCCGTATCGGAATCTTCCCTATTGCTCCCCGCCTGATGATTTCTGTCAGAGCATGTCAATCCGCCAGCCATTCATTGCTCGCAACCCGTTACATTGTTCCGGCGGAATTGGCTTCATAGTTCCTCCAGGCTATGTAAAGGTCTTCAAAGAAAGGAATATGGAAGCAGATCGTCAACCCCGAAGCCATACGGATTCGCATAACCGATGATGACCATCCTGATTTACTGCAGTTATTAGATAATATAGATGAAGCAGCTATTACATAATATAGAAGATATTCTACATAACTTATAATAATCCTTTTTTATCCTGCGAACATTTTGAAAAATCCAGTCGAAATTGATAGAACTCTCTAGGATATGCCCGGCTGTTAATTTTCACGGTATTGGCCGTCACCCACTCCACCTCGCCTCCGGAATCGATCAGATGATCCTTATCCCAGATAGAGACACGCTGTTTGGTTATGAGCGCCAGTACAAAATCACTATCGTTCTTAATGTACCGATTCAAAAAATCACCTTCCGAATAGTCATATTTTCAGCCTCACGGTTTTGATAGGGGCCAAAAAAAACACAAAACCACCTCTCAATTAAAATGAAAGATGGTCGGTTGCACTACTAGCTCCATCTATCCCAAGTGCCCACATAAGGAATAGACTTCAACGCTCCCCTATACAATTTTTCAGGTCGGTAATCCTTGATGATGTTAATATTTTTAATAATCTACCTCTATTATATAATGATTTCCAGTTTTGAAAACCCAAAATATTATTGCGCTTTCATAGGATTTGACAAAGTTTTTTTATCAGCGTCAAAAGTCTCTTGTTTTGGCGAAAAACGTAAATTAATCGCTTGGAAATTACGACTTAAGGCTGTCTGTTCCGGTGATGTCCGTTTAGTCCAAAAGTGGTCTTTAAGTTCTTCAGAACTAGAATTTGGCCGCTATTTATTTTGCTAAAATATGGCCTGTTTCCTATTTTTCGGATTCACTGCGGCTGCCCTTGCCCGAAAATATTAAAGCGGCTTACTCAGGGAAGCCGCATGAATAATGCATAGATGGCAAGCCACAACGGAACGGGCCGGGCGGCCTATATGCTTTCCGCGTTTTTCTTCTGGTCATACGAAAGCACATAGGGAAGGTGATAGACGTAAGTCCCATTCTCGGCGATCTTCAAATGAGCGAATCCCTGCTCTCTTAAAGACTCCAAATATTGCTTCGCTACTTCCAGCGAGAACTCGGATCCCAAGGCAATATCTGCAGGAGTGACGAGACCGTCCTGGGATACGGCAATGGCCAGCACGATTTTCTCCAATTGCTGATCCTTGGAGGGGTCATAATCCGGCTCCGGCAGGTCATATTTTGTTTTCTTCAGATGACCGAGAATATAGAGGGCAACGCCGAGCGGAAGAATCCCGAACAGAAGAATCATAATGAGAAATAACCCGATTTCATCCACTCCGTTCGTCAGCATAACAATAAAGCAAAGAATACTCCAAATAATCATTAATACAGCGGCAGTTTTTAATAGAGCCCGTTTTGTCTTGAACCACAATCTTCTGACCAACAGATTGCTGTCTCTGTCTTTCTTCATGACCGTAAACCTCACTCAGTTTTTATTAGCCACGCGAAACGCGGCAAATGGAAATATTTGGACCCGCCCCAAATTAGGCCAAAATTCCTTGTCTCCGTGAATGACCTACTCTCCTTTTCATTTAATCATGTTACGCCGCCAATTGAAACCATTTCTTTGTCTTTTTTCGATAAATAGACGGAGATACAGATGAAGCACCCCGGCATCCGAACTGAACGACCGCGTAAAATCTTTCCGCTCGGGCCGGACTTATAGTTTGCTTCCCGTAAAGGGAGGAAAGGGAATCAAAGGTGAAATCGCCGTTTTGAAGTCCCTAGTTGAGCTTCGCTTCAATAAAGCGGACCACGTTTCCGACAGTTGACAAGGACTCCAGCAGCAGATCGTCTTCATCGAAAACGACCCGGAATTCATTCTCCAGCTCCGCAATCAGTTGAACGGCCGTCACCGAATCCAGAATCCCGCGGCCGCCCAGCAGCACGGTCTCCGGTCCGACCTCCGGCCGCCCCCATAGCTTGGCTACCAAGCTGATCACTCTTCGCTCCACCTCATCGCCGTTCCTCTCTTCCACTGGTTCTGTCGCTTTGCGCGGGCTGTGAACATGGATCCAATCCGGCGTCAGATAAGAAACAGGCAGCGGCAATCCGTACACGGAAAAGTCATCCTTCCTCTCCTGGAGGGTGAATCCAAGCAGCTTCAGCAGCATTAAGGCCGGGCGGTTCCGGCTTTCCGATTTATACCCGCAGCGCACCTCCCGCAGCTCAGGATGATCGAGCTGAAGAAGTTCCAGCACGGTCCCCAGGAAGGCATTTCCAATCCCGCGCCCTTCTATCCGGCAGGAAATGCAGAACAAGCGAATTTCCGCCAGCCCCTCCTCCAGCAGATCCAGCATAGCTACCGCGACAATGCCGTGGTCACCGAATCGGTCCTTGAGCTCCGCCACATATAGCCTCTTATCTCCCATTTCCATATAATTACGCACAACGTCCTGCGAGACCCTTTCGAGCCCATTGTTCCATTGATTCGTTCGTGCGGCCAATTCATAGACCCTGGCCAAATCCTGCTGGCGGGCCGGGCGTACCATCAATTCCATGGAGCAGGAACGCAGGAACTCTTCCCGCATACCGGGAAACTGTCTCTCTGCGTCCTCCCGCTCAGCCCGGATCAGCATCAGCTCCCTTCGTCTCCCGGCTTCACCCGTTATGGCCGGAGCTTGAAACTCCGGAAAATCAGGAAGCTGCCCATAGACACCGGCTTCATACACGGCCAACCCCGGCAAGCAGGCCCGGGCTTCCTCCCGCTCGAAAGGATTATCATCGATGAAGGCGGCGGCATCCATCCCAATGTTCAACCGGCTCACGATTCGGCGTATTCCTTCCGCTTTGGGCGCCCATCCTATTTGCGGATAGATGAAATAATGGGCGAGCCCCAGCTCCTTCAGCTTCTCCATCGCGTCCTCATGATCATTGCGGCTGGCAATGCTGAGCAGCACGCCGCGCTCATCCAAGCTCCGGAGCACTTCAATGATCCCCGGCCGCAAGGTCACCCTGCGATCCTCGGACAGAGTTCCCTCCCATAACGTATCGTCCAAATCCCAGATCAGGCATTTGATCATTCCGACATCCCCCCATCCTCCGCAGGATTGGGCGGATTATCCATTACATATTCCATCGTCAGATGAGTAGGCTCGAACCCATAATTTTTGTACAGCACCCTCATCGGAAGATTGCTTACATGGACATGCCCGACAATACGCTTCGCCCCTTGCTCTCTGCAGAGCCGCATCCCTGCATCCAACAAAGCCTCGGCACAGGCGGATCCCCGGTAAGGCTCGGCAATATAGAAGCTTTTGAACATAATATATTTCTCCTTGGTGACGAAATTAACCTTGGGGGTCATCCAGAGCCAGCCGGCCGACTGTCCCTCCATCTCTGCCACCAGCATCCCCTGCTGTTCCTGGGGAATGGCCTTGGCCAGCTTGCGGCGGTGGAATTCCAGATCCGTTACCGCCTCACTGCCGAAGGAAATCACCGAAATCTCTTTCTCGTATTCTGCTATAATCTCTAGATCGCTCTCTTGTATGGTACGTATTTTCATATTCTGTTTTTCCTCCCCGGAGTATCCAATCCGTTATATTGACTTCTTTTCCTTAAGCTCGAACGTTGCATGGCTGCAGCGGGGGCAGCCTTTGTTTTTCAACTCTTCAATCGTCTTATAGCTCCCTTGAATCCCGACCAGGATCGGTTCCCCGCACTGCTTGCACCCGTAAGTGCGCATAGTCCTCCTGACCTCTCCGGTATAGATCGCATCCTCGAAACGACCGCTAATATCGGGGCGAGTATGCTCCGTTGACTTCAGAATGAACATTTGTCCGCGGTTTCCGATCATCTCGGCTCCCTCGTATTCATTAAAGGAGGGAATTGTTTCACTGACGGTCAAGCCCATCTGAATGAATTCACGCTGCATGGCCAGCATGAAGTCGGGTGACTTATGAGCGAAAGAGAAGAACACAGGCAGCCCCTTCCCCGGCTTCAATGCGCTAATTCCCCGCGAGAGAAAAAGAACCATTCCCTGCAAAGTATAAGACGGATCGGTGAAGAAGCAATCGTATTGCCCGTACAGCTTCTCCGGCAGAGGCTCGCGCAAATCAGCGTGATGACAGGTGATCGGCAGATTTTCCCTCTCTGCTATATCACTAATATAACTTAAAAATCGCTCGTCAATATCAACAACATCGATCATACCCTTCGGCCCGGAGGCTGACGGAAACAGTCTTTTGAGCAAAAAGCCAAGCGACACGCTGACAAGATCGTCATCGCCTACGCATAATATTTTTTTACCTATGAGAGTATGGTTTCTCAAGCATAGAACCGCCCGGCTCAAGCTGGTCTCCAAGGTGCATTTGGATTGATCGATCTGCACATTAACCTGCGGACGGCCATGGAAGCATTCCTGCAGCATCGCCAGAAGCTCGGCCAATTCCGATTTCCAATCGAATTCCTTCTCCATGAGCCTCAGATACAGCCGCTTATCGATTCCCTCGTACTTCCGTTCTCGCTCAATATAAGCTTGGCCTGCCGGAGTACAATGAACTCCGCGCTCCTGCTGCAAGGCTCCCGCACGGATCAATTCCTTCTTGATGGCGGCCGCAACGGGAAGCGGAAGCAAAGTTTTTCTCGCCAACTCCTTCGTAGAAATTCCCGGTCTTAAATAGCATTCCAGGAAAAGCTGCTCGATCACCCGGATTCCTTCCTGCAATTGTACATGGGCACTGGCTTCATTTATATAATCCTTCATGGTTATAACCTCTCTTACTTTCAAAATAGGTAGAACTACCTGCAAAGTGACATATGGCCTCCGAAGCGTATCCGTCCGCAACCTGAAAGGGCGGCGTCTAAATCTTCCTCTAACGCGGTCGCTCTTCTTGCTTACTTTGCGGGGAGCCTCGAACATTCCCCACAAAGTGACGCTCGGCCTTCGAAGCGTATCCGTCCGACACCCTGAAAGGGTCGGCTTCTAAACCTTCCTCTAAACGCGGTCGCTCTTCTTGCTTTGCTTCGATAATGGTTTATACATTGCTTTGAGGGGAGCCCCGAAACATAAAAAAACAGAGGATGAACATAAGCGTTCACCCTCTGCCCGAATCGGCTTATCGCGAAAGAAAAGGATGGAAATCCTTACACTTCTCCCGCAAAATAAGCAACAGTAAAGCCGTGCTCAAGAAGCACGGCTCTCCGTTATCCGTTAGGTATGGTAGATGACCGTTGTTCTTAACTAATGGGTCCTCCCACGAATCCATACGGAAATAAACCACCTCAAATGCGCGAATTTCACCCGTCAAACGAACAGACAGTAAAAAGACGTCGCACAGAAATATCAGAACGGAAAAGAACCAGCCTGTCTTGCCCTGATATTGTGGTATCCCTCATGGAAATGGAAGAGACCTTATGAAATTGATTAGTTAAGAACAACCGCCGACATCAAGACATCCCCTATATTTTGAAAGTTGCTCTAATTATAGTTCAAAGAAAGCGGGAAAGCAAGCGCTGTTAACGACCTCAGCGGCGGCCCTTTGTTCCGGACTGCCATTGTTTTTGCGCTGCACCTTCTGTCCGCCTGTTCTCATCTCCACCGCCATTTGAAGAAATATTCCACCGCAAATGTCAAAATCAAATAAAATTGTTCGGCTGTAACCGAGTCAATCATGCTATAATGTGGGCAAACGCTCATAGGATGACCCCACAAAGTGACGCATAGCTTTCGCAGCTTATTCCGTCTGCACTCCAACGGAGTCGGCGTCTATACCTTCCTCTAATCGCGGTCGTTCTTCATGATTTGCTTCGATAAAGGTTTATACAGTACTTTGCGGGGAGCCCCAAACATTCCCCACAAAGTGACGCGTGGCCTACGAAGCGTATTCCGGGTACTTTGCGGGGAGCCCCAGAACTTACAGCTTAAGGAGGATTTATTTTGAATCGTATTGTTTTACTGCCGCTGGATGAAAGACCGTGCAATGTAGATTATCCCGAGCAGCTTGCCCGTTTGGGCGGCCTGCCTCTTTCCGTACCGCCGTTTTCCATGTTGGGGGATAAGAAACGCCCGGCGGATTGTGATCAACTCGCCCAATGGCTGAAGCAAGAGGCCGAACAGGCAGACAGCCTTATCCTTTCGATCGATATGCTCGTGTATGGCGGCATCGTCCCCTCTCGGCTGCACCATTACAGCCCCGAGCAATGCCAAGAAAGAATCGATCTGCTTCGGGAATTAAAGCTGAGTCGTCCGAATTTGAAAATTTATGCCTTTAATTTGATCATGAGGACGCCGGCCGCGAGCAGCAACGATGAAGAGCCGGATTATTACGCGGAGTACGGAAGCTCCATCTTCCGCTATTCCTGGCTTAAGGACAAGCAGGAACGCGAGGAGCTCGATGCTGAAGAACAGCAGGAATGGGAAGAACTGCTACGCAAGATTCCGGAGGAAGTGCTGACAGAGCATCTGCATCGCAGGAGCGTTAATTCCTATGTCAATGAATATTCCATCCGGCTGGCCGAGGAAGGAATTATAGACTTCCTGATCATTCCTCTGGATGATAATGCCCATTATGGCTTCTCCGCTATGGAGCAGCGCAGGCTGCTTTTCCTGACTGAGGAATTGGGCCTCATGGACCGGGTATTCCTATATCCGGGAGCGGACGAAATCGGGTGTACGCTGGTCGCGAGAGTGTTCTGCGAAACTATGGACTACCATCCGGAAATCTTCGTCCGGTACTCGTCTACCCAAGGACCTTTCGTGATTCCCCGGTATGAGGACCGCAGCCTGAATGAAAGCATCAAATCGCATATTACTGCAGGGGGAGCCTTCATGGCGGACTCATCGCATGAGGCGGATTTAGTGCTGATGGTCCATTCGCCGCCGGTCGGACAGAAGGATGCCGCCGAATCGTCGAGAGCTTTCCGCGACCGGCACCGCTCCTACTTCTCGGAGGTTCATTTCAATGAATTCATTCAAGCGATGCGCAACTACACATCCAAAGGCAAGACAGTAGCGCTCGCGGACGTGGCCAATTCCAACGGCAGCGACCACACCTTCATGAAAATGGTGTCCCGCTCCGGACTTCTGCCGAAGCTGGCAGGTTATTCGGCCTGGAATACGTCCGGGAATACTTTGGGAACGGTAATTGCCCACGGAATTATCGAGTCTTACTACCGCCGTCCCGGACTGCGGCAAGATGAGGACCGCCTGCATCTTAGCCGGGAATTCTATCTGCTTCGCCTGATAGAGGACTGGGGATATCAGGCGCTTGTCCGCTCCGACATTACGAAGAATGTTCTGCCCGGTCTCGGGGCCAATTACTTCGATGTCGCTCACGTATACGATACAGTGACCGCAACTGTTTGGCAGAAGCTCACCGAATTTGTAGAAACCTACCTGCAGGATCTGCAGCCGGAACGAATTCATCTGGAGCAGGTGGAAATGCCTTGGAAGCGAATGTTCGAGGTCGGATTGAAGGTCAAGCTGGACCGATAGCCGGTCCCGGGGGCAGGGGGGATTAGCCGTTAGCGCCCGTCCCGCCGTTATCAAGCAGCAACGCGCGCTGGAAACAGCGCGCGTTGTTCTGTTTTTTCCCTCTTCTATCGGATACTCGCCTTACTCGGATTGTCCATTAGGTGATAAAAGCTTTTCCTTGGGCAAGGACAGACAGAAGTGCATGTCTTTTTGCAAAAATTCGGTAAATCCCGAAGAAGACGTGCAAATCTGCTGGTCTTTCCGGCCAAAATGCGTAAAATCAGCAAAACATCCAAATTTACCTGCACTTTTGCTCGTCATTTGCCGGTTTCAGCCAACCACCTTCCAAAGACCTGCACTTTTGCTCGTCTTTTGCGGTTTTAGCCAACCCACCCGACAATGACCTGCACTTTTGCGGGTCTTTTGCCGGTTGCAGCTAACCGTCTTTCTCGCTATAACGCTTTCACGGCCTGGCAGCCGATCCGGTCCGTTAAAGTAATTTTCGCTGCAGCAATTCCTCCATCATGGCCCAGCCTTCCCTGCAGGACTCCTCGACAACCCAAGGCTCGAAACCGAATTGAAGATACATCTGAATCGCTTTCCAGCTTGTCGTTTGCGTGGTCAAATATGCTCTGTCATGGAAATCGGCCAGACGTTTCATCGCATGGGAAAGCAGAGGCTTGGCTAACCCCCGGCCCTGATGCTCCGGTACGATGGCGACCCAGTGTATTCTCCCATACGGTTCTCCCCGTAACGTGTTGTACCATGCCGTTGTTGTTCCGACGGCGGTTCCCGGCCCGTCTTCCAGAATGAAGCACCGAAGCTGCATTTCATCGAGATGCTTCCCGAACTCGCGGTTAAAATGAAGCTCCGCCTGCTCTTGGCTCGGAAACTCTCCGGCCCGCCACTCAATGGCTGCCCATAGATGCTCATCTCCCGGCCGGAAGGAACGAATCCGGTAAGGGGCCGGCAGAGCAACATCCGGAATGCCCTGCAAATGAGGCCTGATCATGGTCAGAGGGATTTCAGCTACTTGCGGGTTCCCTTTGATATGCATAGAACCCTCCATTAACGGTTAAATATCGATAACAAAATCAGAATAACAACGATCACGACTCCGATCAGCAGCGGAGTGCTTCGTTTCACCTTGCCTTCCAGCCTAGCCGAGTGGATCACGATCTGGCTGTGCCTGCCTTCCGCCTTAAGCTTCTCCAGCACCTTCTGCTTGGCATCTTCCTCGTCCTTGGCCCGAACGGATACGATGTTTTGCTTTCTCTGCTTCTCTTCGTCAAACAAGGTTTCGGTTGATGTATATTTCACTGAATAAATATTCATTCTGCCAGCCCTTCTTTCTATATATAGATATTAATATGTATGAGATAATCGGAGTATTTCAAGAAAGCGCTCGCGTTCAAGAAAATCTCTCCATCGCAAAATATATCATTTATTATAGCAAATATTGGCACACTCTCCTAACCTTCACTGACTTTTTGAAGATCCGGCAGCAAGCTTTTTTCAGTAAAATTCTCTTTCTAAGAACAAGGTGAAAAAAACCGTTATTTTTTAAAATAATAGCGGAATTTAATTCCATTCTGTGCTATATTTTTAGTAGCACCGAATTTATCTGATTTTTTTGAAAAACGATGTAAGCGGATTCAGTCTTGTCCGTAAAAAAGGGGGAGGGTGTTACTCAACAGCAAGATTCGGGACAAAGCGGCAAAAAGATAAAAAATTATGTCAGTGACTTTAAGAAGGAGGAGTTCGGTCTATGAAAGCGAGATTCAAAAAAATTACCTCTCCTGTTCTGATTAGTTTATTAATCGGTTCTTTGGCAGCCGGTTGCAGCTCCGGCTCCGGCTCCGGTTCCGGCTCAACCCCTTCCGGCAACGCCGGAGCCACGCCCGGAACATCGCCGCAAACGCAGCCATCCCAGAAGCCGGCGGATAAACCGAAGGATGCGGTGGAGATTACGTTCTGGCATGTCTGGTCCGAGAAAGACTCCGGACCAATCGAAGCGACGGTGGAAGCATTCAACAAGAGTCAAGACCGAATCAAGGTGAAGGTGCTCGGTAATCAGGACGCCACGAAACAATTGACAGCGATTTCAGGGGGCAATCCGCCTGATGTGGCCCTGACCTTCTGGAACAACATCGGCCCTTGGGCCGATGCCGGAGCCGTATTGGATCTGGACAGCTATTTCTCCAAGGACAATTTCGATATCGGCTCGGTCGTCCCTGCCGCTATGGAACGAATGAAGGTAGGCGACAAATACTACGGCGTTCCTTTTACCATGAGCATGGCCAACACCCTTATGTATAACAAGCAAGCCTTCCAGGAAGCCGGCCTTACCGAACCGCCGGAGACCTTGGACCAGCTTCTCGATTACGCCCAGAAGCTGACCAAGAAAGACGGATCGGGCAATCTGACCAACATCGGCTTTCTGCCGGACTATCCGTGGATCGATAACGTTTTCTGGCCCGTTATCTTCGGCGGCTCCTGGGTGGACGATAGCGGCAAGGTAACCCCGAACCGCAAGGAGAACGTTGCCTCCATCGAGTATCAGCGCAAATTCTACGAGCTGTACGGCAACGATGCCGTCGGCAAATTCAAGTCCGGGCTCGGCCAAAGAGGCACGCCGCAGGATCCGATGCTGACCGGTCAAATCGCCATGATCATCGGGTGGGAATATAACTTCACCGAGGAAAGAACCGCTGACGGCCCTATCGGCATCGCCCCATTCCCTTACCCGGCGGATCGCCCCGACCTGAAGGGATCGGGTATGGTTTCCCCGCGCGGGGTCTTCATTCCGAAGAAAGCGAAGCACCCCGACGAAGCATGGGAATTCTTGAAATATTTAATGAGCGTCGATACGCAAGTGGCATTCGCCCAGGAGTCCAAAGTCATTCCGACCGTCAAGAAAGCACTGGATGACGAAAGGCTGACGAAGAACGAAGAGCTGAGAACGATGTGGGATTTCTACGAGCGGGCCAAGAGCGAGAATTTGCAGGGCTTCCCCAACAACGTGTATATCAATCAATATTTACAGGCGTTGAGCGAAGAAACGGAGAAAGCTCTGAAAGGCCAATCTTCCGCCCAGGAAGCTATGGATAAAGTGGCGGAGAAGATCCAGCCGCTGGCGGACAAAGCGAATAAATAATCCGGGAGGCAGCAGGCGGACGCCGGGAAGCAGCATGGATGATGCTCCGCGTTCTTCGGCCGTCCGTCCGCCGCCGTTCAAGCCCTATCTATGATTCAGCCATTGAAGGAGGCCGGAAGAACTGATGACCAATCGAACGAGAACGGCCGGGCAACGGAACAGGGCGTTCAAAGCTTTCCTAATCGGCCTGTTGTTCACCAGTCCCTGGTGGATTGGCTTCGTTGTTTTCAAGCTGTATCCGATCCTGATGTCGTTCTATTACAGCGTCACGGAATACAATTTATTCTCCCCGCCCGATGTCGTCGGAGCGGAGAACTACGTTAATCTTTTTGCCGATGATAAATTTTATCTGTCTTTATTCAATACGGGCTACCTGATCGTCTTCGGCCTGATTCCCCACCTGGCCTTCGCGTTAGCCATGGCCATGCTGTTGAATACGAAGGTAAAGGGGCAGGCTCTGTACCGCACGATTTATTTCCTGCCCACTCTCGTTCCGGCGGTTGCCAGCTCCTTGCTGTGGATGTGGCTGCTCAATGCGCAATACGGCCTTGTCAACGATCTGCTCGGGAGCATCGGCATTAACGGGCCGAACTGGCTGGTCGATCCCGCATGGACCAAGCCCGCCATCATCCTGATGGGATTCTGGGCGACGGGAACGAATACGGTGCTGTATTTGGCCGCCCTGCAGGACGTTCCGCAATCGTTCTATGAAGCTGCGGAGATCGATGGAGCCGGACGATGGAGCAAGTTCTGGAACATTACGCTTCCCTCCATCTCTCCGGTCACATTGTTCCTGCTGATTATGGGGCTGATCGGCTACTTCCAGTTTTTCACCGAAGGGATGATCTTCGCGGAAGCGTCCCAGTCGGTCGGAGGACCGGAGAATTCCTTGCTGTTCTACGCCATTTATTTGTACCAGACCGCTTTCTCGTTCCTGAATATGGGATATGCATCCGCCATGGCCTGGATTCTGTTTCTATTCGTTATGGGGCTTACCCTGCTTGTGTTCAAGACTTCGGCACGCTGGGTTTATTACGGGGGTGAGAAATAATGGCCCGACCATCCGCTGCACGTTCCATCCGCACAAGCCTGGTGCCGCATCTTGGGCTTGCTCTCGTCGGCTTGCTGTTCCTGCTTCCTTTCGTCTGGCTCGTCTTAACCTCGGTTAAGTCGGAGGAAGAAATCTTCTCGCTGCCTGTCGTATGGTGGCCGAGTACATTCGAATGGCTCAATTATTCCAATGCTGTGCAGGCCATTCCTTTTCTTCGCTATACGTTGAATACGCTGTTTTTGTGCGCCCTGGCGGTGATCGGCCAGCTTATTTCCGCACCGCTGGCCGCTTACGGATTCTCCAGGCTTCAATTCCGCGGCCGCAATCTGATGTTCTTCATCATGATGGGCTCCATGATGCTGCCTTACCAGGTGACGATGATCCCGGTTTATGTGCTGTTCAACAAGCTGAACATGGTCGATACATACTGGCCGATCATTCTTCAGAACCTGTTCGGGATCCCCTTCTACATCTTTCTGATGCGGCAGTTTTTCCTGACCATTCCGTATGAATTAACGGAGTCGGCCAAGATCGACGGGGCCTCGGAATTTCGGATTTATTGGCAAATCATTATGCCGTTGGCCAAGCCGGCGCTGTATTCGGTGGCGCTGTTTGCTTTCTTGAATGAATGGAAGGACTTCCTCGGTCCGCTCATCTATCTGAATGATCCCGACAAGTGGACCTTGTCAGTCGGCCTGCGGGCCTTTATCGGAGAACATAAGGTCTCCTGGGGATTGTTGATGGCCTCGGCTACGATGTTCACGGTTCCGATTGTCGTCCTGTACTTCTTCGTGCAGAAGAAATTCATCCAAGGCATTTCCCTGACAGGCCTCAAGTAGAAGCAGGCTGAAGGGGCAGCTCATAGCTATTAAACTTCATGGGTACAAAGGAGGATAAAAATTATGAAATTACGCAAATGGTTTTCATTATGCCTAGCAGCGATGCTGGCCATCTCTCTCGTCCCTGCGGCCGGTTTCGCCCAACCGGCTCACTCCGAACCGGACGGCGGTTTGGTCAATTTGGCGCTGGGCAAGAGCTATACGCTGGAAACCCCTTATCCGCGGGATTCACACTTCAGTACGGTGGAGGCCGCTCATCCGGATGATACAGGCCGGCAATTAACCGATGGGGAATACGGCGATACGACCTTCTCGAACATGGCATATGTCGGCAGCATCTGGCAGGGAAGCCGGATCGTCACCATCGATCTGGAGCAAGTATCTACGATTCAGGAAATTTCCGTGAATGTGCTGCAAGATTTGCCGGTCGGCATCTTCTTTCCCAAGCAGGTCCAATTCTCCATCTCTCATAACGGGAAGGTCTGGGAGAAGCTGGACACGGTGAACAACGAAATCTCCACTACGGAGAAGGGCCCGCTCACCCAAAAGCTCACTCTGCAAGGAATTAACAAGGTAGCCCGTTATGTTAAAGCAGAGATTGCTGTCGACTCCTGGGTATTCATGGATGAAATCGAAGTCTGGGGAACGCCGGGCCGGTCTGGACGCCCGCTAACCCCTTCACCGCAGGGGCCGAAAGACAAAATTAAGTATCCCGGACCTGGCTCGGAGCAAGCCGGAGGCATTCGCAGCGAAGTGCTGATCTACACCGGAGAATGGCAATATGAGCCCGCAGACTGGATTTCGTTTACTAAAGAGGACTTCAAGCCCTATGTCTCTTATGTGGATACCGATATGAACAGGGTCGATTACATGTTCGACGGCTATTTGTTCCTCCCCTACGCGCCGCTGCTGGATGGCGCCAACTTCGGGCCAACTACTGGAAAGCCGACCAACAAAGCCCACTTCGAGTCGTTCCTGGATCGTCTGTTCCGCGACGATTATGAGCTGGGGGCGTTGAACCAGGCTGTCCAGGAAGCCAAAGCGGAATTGGGGAATCCTGCTTATAAGGCTAAAGTAGCGATAGCCATTCCATATCCGCGTACCGATCAGAACGATTTTGGCGATGTGGATGGGGACGGCATCAGTGAAAACATGAAGGTAAGCGAGGTCGGGGAAGACCAAGCGTTGGCCAACCGGGAGAAGGTCGTCCGCTGGTTCGTGGACGAAGTTTATGATCGCTGGCAGCAGGCCGGATATACCGAGCTGGAGCTGGTCTCCTTCTATTGGTACAACGAATTCGTTGCCTACCAGCTTGCGGAGAAAGACGGGGAGCTGATCCGCCGCACAGGCGATTACGTCCGTTCCAAAGGAGCGAGGCTGCAGTGGATTCCTTATTACTTCGGCCGAGGCTGGGACGAATGGAAGGACATTGGCTTCGATTCCGCCCTGATGCAGCCGAATTATACGTTCCATAACACAACGGCAGATCGTGTCGATGCCGTTGCTCAAGCCGCCCGCGCTCACGGCATGGGTGTCGAGATCGAGATGAGCGACGCCGTACTGACCAATCCTGAGATTCGTGACAAGTATTACACATATCTGGATAAAGGCGTGGAATACGGCTATATGAAGGGATCTTATAACGCTTACTACCAGCAAGTGAAAACGTTGCTGAAAGCGGCGCAGTCCGACGATCCCGACGCACGCGAAGTGTATGATCTCACCTATCAGTTTATCAAAGGCACTTACAAGGCCCGTAAATAGGCGAGGACTAGGGTCCATCAAATAAGGGACTGCCGCTGAGGGCAGTCCCTTGCAATTTCAAGATTAAGAATTCAAGCTAAATCTTGCGGGCAATCATCAGGTACAAGGCATCGGAAGGATCCTGTCTCGAGACCAATTCGAAGCCGGCCTCCTTCAATGACTCCTCCATCTGCTCCGAAGGAATGCGATGGCTCGGCGGCGGACCCGATTCCGTCACCTTGTGCTCCCATTCCAGGCAGAGCAGATGCCCGCCCTTCTTCAGCACCCGTCCGATTTCGGCCAGCCCCTGCGTATACGGCTCCGCTTCATGAAGCACTATGGAAGCAATGACATGATCCACACTCCCATCAGGCATCGGAATGGCCTCAAGCGGCCCCTCCTTGCTCTCGATGTTGGACAGCCCCTGCTCCTCCACCCGGCTTCTGAGCAGCTCCAGCATTCTTGGCTCCACATCAAGAGCATACACGGTTCCGCCGGTCATCTGTGCCGCGGGAATCGTGAAATAACCGGTGCCGGCCCCTACGTCGAGGATGACGTCGCTTCCTTCTATCGGAAGCAGCTTCAGCACTTGCTCGGGAGGGATCGTCCTCCGGCGCTCCGGGTTATCCAATCTCTCCAAATTGTCCGGGTTAAAACGGCGTTCGTGCATGTTTTCTCCTCCTCCATTAAGGGATCAGTCTGACCTTCAACGATTGCAGAGAACGGAAGACGACCGATTCCTTCCATGTAATTTCCGGCTCGGCTAATGCCAGATTCGGGAATCGGCGCAGCAGAGAACCGATAGCCACCTGACCTTCCATCCGGGCCAAGGCGGCCCCAAGACAGTAATGAATGCCCGCGGCGAAAGCCAGATGAGGATTGGGCTGCCGTGTTATATCGAAACGGTCGGGCTCGGCAAATACAGCCGGATCCCGATTGGCCGCACCTAACGAAACCAGAACCTCCTGGCCTCTCGTTATCGTCCGGCCGCCGATGATAACATCGGTCTGCGCCAAACGGGAGGTCATCTGCACCGGGCTTTCATAGCGCAATATTTCCTCCACCGCCCCGGGGATAAGCTCGGGCTTCTCCAGAAGCAAAGCGTGCTGCTCCGGGTGAGTCAGTAAAGTATATACTCCATTCGCAATCAGATTGACCGTCGTCTCATGACCGGCGACCAGTAGAAGGACGCACGAAGCGATCAACTCTTCCTCCGTCAGCTTCTGCTCATTCTCTTCCGCGCGGATGAGCGCACTGATCAAGTCATTCTGCGGGCTGCGTCTGCGCTCGGCTACAATGCCCCGCAGATACTCCGTTAATTCCTGAACGACCTGACTGCCTTCAACGAACAATGAACGTGACGCATTGAAATCGATCAGGCAGGCCACAAGGTTCGACCAATCTTTGAACTTCTGCCGGTCGCCGGCGGGAACCCCCAGCATTTCGGCAATAACGATGACCGGCAGCGGGAAAGCAAAATCCGCGACCAGCTCCGCCTCCTCACGCGTGGCAATCTCCTCCAGCAATTCATCGGTAATCGCCTGGATTCTCGGAACCAAAAGTTCGATCATTCTCGGTGTGAAGGCCTTGCTGACAAGGCCGCGCAGCCGCGTATGGTCCGGGGGATCCCGGAAAAGCATAAACCGATTGAGAAGCTCCACGGCCGGCCGGATATCCGCTTCAATCTCCGGGGGAGGCCCCGAATGATCCATTCTTTTGCCGAATCGGGCATCCTTCAGCACATGGGCCACATCTTCATAACGGGTTACCAGCCAAGAGCTCGAACCCGGCACCGCATGGACGGGATCGCGTTCACGCAAAGCGCGGTACAGGACATGCGGATTAGCATAGAATCCGGGAGTACCAGGTTGAAAGCTGACCTCTCCTTCAAACTCTTGAACGGAATTACTGCTTGCCTCGGTCATAGCGCCACCTCACTAATGAAATAATGATGCAGAAAATCGTCCGTCTGACATTCATTGGGATTGTTTCCTACATCATATCAAAAAGAGGCGACCGGTAGATAGGGCGGTCATTTAATAATTTGGGAAACTTTGTAAGTTCATTTTGTTCGTTAAGGAACAATATCAGTCTTTTTCAGATGGGTTCCCGGAAATTACAGCTTTTTCTCTATCGCTTCGGCATCCTTTAGCATCGTTTCCAATGGAGTATCCCACTGATA
Source organism: Paenibacillus sp. SAFN-117 (assembly GCF_051966115.1). Taxonomy (NCBI): domain Bacteria; kingdom Bacillati; phylum Bacillota; class Bacilli; order Caryophanales; family Paenibacillaceae; genus Paenibacillus; species Paenibacillus sp. SAFN-117. Next base: position 94,415 of record NZ_JBQCLK010000007.1, on the reverse strand, counting down.
TTCCAGAATGGCGCGATAGCCGTGATTCAATTCCCGCAGAGCTTCCCAAATCGGTTCCCAATCGATTGTTCCTTCTCCTACCGGCTGATGCAAATCATCATACCCATCATTGTCATGAAGGTGGAGGGCGCTAAGCCGGGTTCCCAATTGACGGATCAACTGCGGGATGTCCCATCCGTTAATATGGGCATGTCCTACGTCGACCAGCGCGGTAATTTCCGGAATTTCCTCGAACAAGCGGACGAACTCTTCCTGGTCGAACAGTGCGTGCTCGCGGAAGCCGACGTTCTCCACGGCCAGCTCGATGCCGAGCTTTCGGGCTTCTTCCCCCAGTTTCCTAAGACTGTCCTTGGAGCATTCCTGGGATTCCTTGCGAAGAAATAACGGGGTCACGGGAAAACTCGGATGGATTACCATCTGTTCGGCCCCTATCTTGGCAGACCAAGCGAGGCATTCCCTATAGACGTCCAAAGAATAATTTCTCAGGAGATCGAAACGGGGAGTCGCCAGATTCAGCTCCCAGATCGGAGAATGAACGCTAATCGGACCCGGATGATCGGCAAATCGTGAAAATTCATGATGCCAGTTGACAGGCTCTCTCCAATTGGGGCCATCCATCGGAATCTCCACTCCGCCCTTCCACCGCTCGAACAACTCCGCACTGTCTTCAATCCGGTTCATGTACGGTAATAAATTTAAAAAGATAGCCATTCGCGAACTTCCTCCCTCATTTTTGTAAGCGCCAACATAGAATTTGCGTATTATTTCCAGTATATCATTCTAGTCTTGATGTTCCCATCAGGAAGAGCCGACAGGCTCCAAAAAACGCGTTTTTTCGGAATGCCGCCGGCTTCTTCTTGAACAAATTCGTCCCTGCAAAATCAGGTTCGACTATAATTCCACTGTAATCTGGTGTACAATAGCCTTGTATCTATTTTTTTCTCTTTTTATGGTGCTGGTCCGTTTCCATAGGTGCTACCATTGGAACGCCAGTACCGTTTTTTTCCACCCGCGATGCTCTGCAGCATCGTTCATGGCCTCTATATAATCTTCCAGTTTGCTTATTCTGGTCCATTCTTCCGGCAATATTTGCCGTAAAGTTTGCTGGTAGGAAGGATCCTTCATTGCCTCCAGCACCTGATAATAGTCGGGGGCATAGCTGCGGCTGCTGCCTATCAGAGTCAAGCCTTTCTCCAGCACATCCCTCGTGTTGATAGGGACGCGTTCCTCCGTAACTCCCATCAGAATCAGAATTCCGCCCGGATTAAGAATATCTATCGCCTGATTAACGGCGCTTTCACTGAATCTTCCGCCCGTACATTCCACCGCAATGTCCACCGTTTCCGCCGCAGCGAAATCATACTCTTGAACCATGGCGCAATCGGCAAAATGAAACTTATCGATTTTGTTCGGATCTGCCCCAAAGACCTTAAGCCGATCTTTATCCAGTCCAAACAAATGATGAATCATCGATGCCGTCAAGTATCCGACGGGACCGTCTCCAAATACGGCTGCGCGTGCCCGGCCCCATCTGTCCCGTACCCGTTGGAGGGCTTGGTAAGATACGGAGCACAGCTCCGACAATACGGCAATTTCGTCCGGCAGGTCCGCTGGAATCGGTATGGCGCAGGAAGCTGGAATGACTAGGCGGTTTTGGGCTATCCCGTCTATACCGCTCCCCAGAAAATAACCCCGAGAGCAGTAATTTCCTCCCGGCCCATCCTTGCACACCGGACAGCATTCTTCAGGAGTTATGCCGTCCTGCATATACCCCGGTATGTTAGGGACGATGACAACCCGTTCTCCTGTTTGTAATTCCGGGTCTGTGCTGTGCACCACCCGCCCCACTCCTTCATGAAGAAGAGCCATGGGCAGCTTCTTCGCCAGCGCTTCGGGACGTCTCTGTCCGGTATAGTAGCGTAAGTCGGCGTGACAAATGCTGGCCAAGGTCGGCTCAATGACTACATGTCCTTCGGGAATTGGCGTTTCCAGGAAGGTTTCCTCCATATGTCCGGGCCGAATCAATCTGTATGCGCGCGAGCAAACCTCATCCTTGTTTTCGGTTATCAAAACTATCACCTCCTTTCGAGGCAGAGGCGACCCGCCACATTCCAGAGCGGAAACGAATGCGTTCGGTTCAAGCCATAACATTGGCATGCCGGATATTTCCCCTATGGACTATCAACCAGCCGTCATTCGAAAGCTTTTGCCTAAGCAAACTAGCGATGCTTCAACCATTTAAACCGCAATCACATGGACGCCGATATCCTTGAACAGCTTGATATAAGATTCTGAAGCTTCCTCTCCCGTTATAAATGTATGGATGGATTGAATGGGAGCCACTGTATGCAGTGATACTTTGCCGATCTTCGTATCATCCGCCACAACAATAATCTCTTGCGCGGCGGCAATCATTCCCTGCTTCGTCGGAACGAGCTGGGCCTCGGGATGAGTGAGCCCGTGCTTGGGATGAATCGCAGGAGTACCGATGAAAGCCTTCTGCACATGCAGTCCCTCCAGCACCCGATCCGTGAACATGCCGTTAAGCATAAAGCTGGATGGGTATAGCTCCCCCCCGGTCACAATTACCTTGATACCGGGCGCATCACGCAGCTCGGCTGCGACATTCATATCGTTGGTGACTACGGTAATGTTGGACCGGTCTTTAATATTCTGGGCAATATGGATGGTGGTCGTACCCGAATCCAATATAATGTGATCTCCGTCCTCGATCAGTTCAGCCGCTTTCTGCCCGATGCGCATCTTCTGCTCCAGCTGATCGGAGGCCCGCTCGGAGAAGGAGGGCTCTTTATTGGCTCCCCTGTCCACAATGACTCCACCGTGAGTCCGCCGCAGCAGACCTTCTTGCTCGATTTCAGCCAGGTCCCGGCGGATCGTCGCCTCATGGACCTGAAATTCTTTGGCAAGCGTTGATACCGTCGCCACTCTCTTCTGCTTGACATACTCCACTATTCGAAGCTTTCGTTCTGCCGCCAGCATCCTGATCCCCCCTTGATAAAATAATTCACTCATTTATTTATGTTCATTTGAATTAAATTTGTGCTTATATCCACTCGATAATAGATTATTCCAGTTCTATCCCTTTTGTCAACAGTATTCTTAACGATCCACAATATAAAATCGATATTCTTCCTATTCTTTTTCTTGTCAAAAATAGAGAGTGCTTTTCTATATAGGAGGAAAAATAAGTCCGCTAAAGCGCATACATGAACAAAAGAGCAAATTTGTGCACAGCGATTGCCAATTGTTGGCGTTCTGGGATTCTGGCGCTTTTGGCGTTTCTGGCGCTTCTGGCGCTTCTTGTGCTCATTTTAGGAGTTGTAGCCATAAGCGGAAAGTCTCCGGCACTCCACTTGAAAATCGTTTGATGAAGGAATCTCCGAGGTTCTGCTCTTCTATTTCATAAAGAAAAGCAAAAGTGCAGGTCTTTCGGGGAAAAATCTGCGCGATGCCGGATTCTAGAGCGATTGTGCAGGTCTTTTGGACGGTTTTTGCGAAAATCCCACCGTTTGGCCAAAAAGACATGCACTTTTGAGCGTCTTTCGCTCCATTTCGGAAAAAGGACGAGATTCTACTGCATTTTTGCTCGTCTTTAGGGCCATGCGCCTGTTTCCGCCCATACAGCGGCTGCATGGCCGAGAAAGCGAAGTCAGCCCCGGAACGAACGGGCCCGCGCTCTTGGATCAATAAAAAAAGCTCCTAACGGAGCCATCTCGAAGATGAATAACCCGGTATTAGAGGAAGCTTTTTATGCCAATTAGAAAGTTTGTTCCATTTTAATGCTTTAATGAACTTAAACTTTCTAATGTGGTAAAAAAGCTCCTAACGGAGCCTATCAATACCCTACAAAGTGACGTGTGACCTTCGAAGCGTATTTCGGGTACTTTGCGGGGAACCCGGAACTGAAGATGTATAACCCGGTATAACGGAAGCTTTTTATGCCCCATAGGAAACTTTATCCTACATCGCATTAAATTTAAATGATTCCTATATGGTAACAAAAAAAGGGCGATCTCTCGCCCCTTTTTGAATGGTCCCCCAATCGCTAATATCCCGATTAGGACCGTTAAAATGTAATCTTGCCACGCAGCGCAGCAAAATAGTCGCATCAACACACGGCATCTTCAGCCAGACATCAATCAACCCGCTCAAACCAACCCGGGCAAATATTAGCGAAGCAGTCGCAGGCCATTGAGAATGACCAGAATGGTGCTGCCTTCATGGCCGACGACGCCAAGAGGAAGCGCGATCCCTTGCGCGAAGTTCGAAAGAATCAACAGAGCAATGACGGAAATGGCAAAGACGATGTTCTGTTTAACGATTCTCCGTGTCCGGCGGCCAAGCTCGACCGCCATCGAAATTTTGTCGATGTCGTCATTCATCAGAACCAGATCGGCGGTTTCAAGCGCAGCATCGCTCCCGGCCGCTCCCATAGCAATCCCTACGGTTGCCGTAGCCAACGCCGGAGCATCGTTAACCCCGTCTCCGACCATCGTCACTTTGCCGTATTTCTCCTTCAGTTCCTTGATTCGTGTCACTTTATCTTCCGGCAGCAATTCCGCAAAGACGAGATCGATCCCCGCTTCATCGGCGATCGCTTGAGCCGTTCTCCGCTGATCTCCTGTCAGCATGGCCACCGTAATGCCCAGCTTCCGCAGGCGGGCGATCGCCTGCTTGGCTTGCGGACGGATCCGGTCCTGAAGAGCCAATACCCCTGCTACTCCTTGTGAGTTCTGGACAATGGTGACCGTCTTGCCTTCATTCGCCCATTTCTCTACGATGGCTTCAATTTCTTCATTCATCCATTCTTTATCGGTGAAGGACGGCTTGCCGATTTTCCAGGTATCCCCGCGGTAATCCGCCTGAACTCCCCAGCCGGTCAGAGCCTTGAGCCCCGAAGCCCGCCCGATGCTCAATTGCTTCTCCTTTGCCTTGTCAACAATGGCTTTCGCCAGAGGATGCTCGGACAAGCTTTCGATGGAAGCTGCGATTTCAAACAACTCCTCCTCACTCATCCCTTGATAGGCCACCCAATCCGTAACCGCCGGCTGCCCGTAGGTGAGCGTCCCCGTCTTATCGAAGGCTACGACACTTGTTTGGGCAATGTTCTCTAAATGAGCTCCTCCCTTGAACAGAACGCCCTTCCGCGCACTATTGGATACGGCTGACAGCACGGCCGGCATAATCGACGCGACCAAAGCGCAAGGGGAAGCAACGACCAGAAACACCATCGCCTTATAGAAAGTAGCCTCCCAATTCCAGCCAAGCAGGAATGGCGGTATGGCAATTAACAATAGCGTAACTAATATAATGACCCTGGCATAAATCCGCTCGAACCGTTCTATGAAAAGCTGGGAGGCCGGTTTTTCGCTTTGTGCTTCCTGCACCAGCTTAATGATTTTGGCGAATAAGGTAGACTCGCTCGGCTTGGAAACTTCAACGAACAGCGCTCCATGGCCATTCAGCGTACCTGCGAACACTTCATCCCCGGGCTCTTTATCGATCGGGATCGACTCCCCGGTAATCGAAGCCTGATCCACGGCAGAGCTCCCTTCGCGAATCAGCCCGTCGGCGGGAATTCTCTCCCCCGGTTTAACCAGAACCAGATCGCCCACCGCCAATTGCTCGATCGGCACCTCTGTTTCCTTGCCATCCTTATAGAGAAGAGCCGTTTCCGGCTTTAAGTCCATGAGAGAAGAAATATCTTTGCTGCTCTTCTGCATTGTATAAGTTTCCAAGGCGCCGCTTAAGGAAAAAATAAAGATCAGCACGGCCCCTTCCGTCCAGTAGCCTATAATGGCCGCCCCGATGGCGGCAAGGATCATTAACAGATTGACGTCGAGATCCCTCTCGGCAATCAGGGTATGAAGACCTTCCTTCGCTTTGACAAATCCTCCTACAACGAATGCCAGCAGATACAAGCCAATAGAGACGGGCTCCGACACATACCCCATTCCCCAGGCTGCTGCGATCAGAATTCCGCTCGCCAGGGCCGCTATGCCTTCTCCATATTTACTCATCCAATCATTTCCTCTACCTTCATAGTCATCCTTACTATTGCAGCCTTTAGATTCACGGATCGATTCTTTTGCCGTTTGCAGAGAAGTACTCATGATCATAGCCCTCCTTATCTCAATGAGAATGATTACCATTTTTAACCCCCTAAAAACGACACATGCCGCTCCTTATACGGGAGCAGCATGCTACAAAACAAATTCAGGGCGTTATAAAATTAAATTGATTACTTGTTTATAATCATTATAATTTATTTTGGAGGACTTGTAAATTATAGTTTGTTCTAAATCAAAATAATTATTCGCGTCCGAAAGTCCGCTCCAACTGGCGAACCAGCTCGGCGGAAGCCTTCATAAGCTGCTCTACTCCCACAGTCATCTCCTGGATATGGTCCAAATGATCATGGATGAGATGATACAGGTCATTGGGTGTTGACGCCCTCTGGGGTAGTTCGGTGTCTCTGATTCTCCGGTATGTCTGCTCGTTCCAATCTCCCCCGGTTTTGGCCGGCGCAACCGCCCTGTCATAGGAATAGACGTCCCTTTCTTTCCTGGCCCTCCGAATAACCCCGGATTTTGCCGTCCTGCCTTCTTGCCTTCCGGCTTTCCGGTTTCCCTTATCTCTTATCTCCTCTGATGGAATGAGCCATTCCTCATTCAGCTCGACAGGGGCCCTCTTAGCTCTGTTCCGGGCATTCTTCTTCCAATTAACCAGATCAATAGCTTCCAAGGTGCGAAGAGATTCGTTAACCCTTAAGCCAAGCTTTCTGCGAAACATCGTTCTTCCCTCCCGCCAAATCATCGCTTTTGATGTATTAGATGAGAAGAGCGGGGTTGTCTGCGGATAGCATCCGCCTAAATTGCCGGATCGGCCGATAAAATAGGCGCCGGCTTTTCCGTTGGACGTCATGTCTGTCCTTGGAAAGATAACAAAGAGGGTGTCCCTAGTCATCCATCCGATAACCTGGAGTACACCCTCTTAAGCTAATACCTTGTTAAGGCTCCATCATTTCGCCCATTGGCTTCACGGCGGAAGCCTCCGAATCGGAACCATTTCCGGCCGTCCCCGGCTTGTATGAAGAGCCTAGAAGCGGAGAAATGACGATGACCCCTATCACGAACAAAACCGCGGCGACTGTGAACATCCCTACGAGCGTGACTAACGGCTTAAGCACCCCGGACACCATCATCGTTACGACCATGGATCCCATGAAGAGAGGATTCAATATTCCATTCACCCGGCCTACGAAAGAGGATTCGGTGCTTTGCAGAATGAGCGTGCTGATTCCTATCTGAATCGCGGGCATGACCAGGCCACTGAGCAGCTGCCCGCCGAGTGTCAGCCATAGGTTGGTTGAGAAACCGACGATCAGCATTCCGACGGCACTGACCACCATACCGAAAGCCAGCAATCGCTGAGGGGCGATCTTGCGTGCAAATACCATAGCCAGACCGCCTCCAACAATCATCCCGATTCCGTTCGCCATCATGAGCCACTGCAGGTTTTCCTTATCTAACCCCAGTCTCTCGGTTACCAGAAAGACGGCCAGCGGCTGGATTAATCCGATAGCCAGACCGGCCAGCATGAAACAGCCTCCCAGCAGCGTCAGGGAGCGGCTTTGGAGCACATACCGGAAGCCCTGGGCCATTTCCTCACGAACTGTGGTCGAAATCTCTTTCTTTTCCTCCTGCCTATCCGCCGGGAGCAAGGTGAGAGCTGCCGCAGATAAGAGGAAGGCGACACCCATGATTAGAATGGCGACGTTGATTCCATACGATTGATAGACAAACGTCCCGAGAACAGGCCCCAGAATCATAAAAAGGGCGAACATCGTCTGATACAATGACATCCCCATTTGCATCAATTCCTCCGGGACATGGAGCTTGAACAGCTTCATTCCGGAAGGCTGGGAAAACTGGGACAATATAGCCGAGATCAACGTGGCAAAAAAGACAGCGTGCCAAGTTGCAAACATTAACGTGAGCAGCACGACGAAGACCGACACTGCACTGAGCAAATCGCACCAGATCATCGTCCGCTTGGGACGCCATCGGTCGGCGAAAGTCCCGCCGATAAACGAAAAAACGAAAATAGGCACAAATTCGGCCACATAAATCATGGATATCGCGAACGGATCCTCGTTGGTCATCTCCATGACAAAAAGCAATATCGCGTAATTACGAACCCATATTCCAATCTGAAGGAGCAATCCGGACAACAGGATGGCCTGAACAAACCGGTTGCGGAATAACCCCATTGGAGAAGGGTGGGATACGGTGGACATGTATTTATTCGCTCCTTCTATTCGGAAATCAAATTAACCCTTTTTACATTACATGGATTTTCCGTCCTACGCAATCGTTTTTTTCGTTATATTTAATCTTTCCCCCTAGAAAATATTGAAAACTATTCTTCCTATTCTTCCAATGCTTCCATAAAAAATTTTTAGATTGAACCATCCATTCCAAATGCAGCGCATTATCAGGATGGCTCAAGTCGCGAAAACAAAAAAACCTCTTCATCCTGACGGATTTCGAGGTTCTTCTTATGGAAATACTTCAACATCCCTTGGAGAACGGCATCCCCGACATCTATTTCAATTCAAATTCCACGCTCGTTTCGTCTCCCACCCTGTCGGATTGGTTATTATAAGGCTCTGAAATATAATAGGTCAGATTGGTAACCTCCTCCAGGTTGCTCTCTACCCGAAACACAATATTGCCCTTCTTCAGAACCTCTCCCCTAAACTCCCCTCCTACAGGATCGGAATAGTAGATACCGGTCTCAATCTGCTCCTTCGTATTGAGCACCAGCTTTCCTTGATGGGGACTCCAGTTCACTGTCTCACCGGATGTATTCTCAACCTCTACTTTAAAGACCACGGCATTAACCGGTTTGGAATATGGAGTGCTTCGGTAAGCCGGGTCCAACGTTATTTGCGTAATGGTCATTTTCATCGGTCCGCTCACGATGGTTTCATTGACATTGAAGCTCTTCAAAGCGCTAGGGGAGCTGCCTTCATTCAGAAGGACTTTGTTAGCCTCTCCGTCCCAAGCCACGGACAGCCCTAACGATTCGGCGACGGATCGAACGGGGAGATAAGTATTGCCGTCATAAGTGATCGGGTAGAGAGTTCCCCCCTGCTCATCTTTAAATTGCAGGGAACGGCCATTTAATTCTATCTGGATGCCTTTATTCAATGAGGCTTTAACCTCTTCCAGGCTGGTGGCGGCCCATGCGCCTATAGACATAGAAGCTGCGACAACAAGTGACATCATTGCGGTAAACATGAGCTTTCTTCTCACTGTTAACACTCCTCGCCATGGGAAAATGTTCCTAATTATTGTATCATAATCGGCGGCACGTTCAAACTCATCCTATTCAGCCGCTATTATCGCAAACTTCCATGCAATCTTACTTAAACAACAGAGAGAACGCCGAAACAGCGTCCTCTCTTATTCATATATTTTGACTATACGATCTAAAAGTCTTATTATCCCGGACCTATAAGAACGGCCTGATTTGTTAGCTGCGTTCAACAATTTATAGTTGATCCTATTTATTGGATACCCCCCAACACTGTTTCTATAGACCCACCCGAACTTCATCGGATAAGATATTAAGAGAAGATCGTTAACGAAACGAATGAATAAAGGAATGATTGATTTGAAAGCAACCAGAGCCGCCAGCTTGTCCATAATCAGTAATTTTTTTGTCGTCACGCTCAAGCTGATCGTCGGTGTGTTAACGGGATCCGTGGCTGTCATTTCCGAAGCCATCCATTCCTCGCTGGATTTGATGGCGTCGGTTATCGCCTTTTTCTCCGTTCGCATTTCCTCCAAGCCTCCGGATAAGGATCATCCTTACGGACATGGCAAATTTGAGAATGTTTCGGGAACGATCGAAACGCTGCTCATCTTCGTGGCAGGAATCTGGATTATTTATGAATCCGTACAGAAGCTGCTGCACCCCGAGCCGATTCGTCTGCCCATTCTAGGTGTTACCGCTATGCTGATAGGTGCAGGAATAAACTTGATTGTGGGGCGCATCGTCAAGAACGTAGGGGAGAAAACGCAATCCGTAGCCATGCGTTCCAATGCCCTGCATCTCCTGACCGATGTTTACTCTTCCTTAGGGGTAGCTCTCAGCTTGCTGCTGGTCAGCCTGACCGATTTCTATCTGCTCGATCCGCTGATCGGGATAGCGATAGCCGTTTATATTATGAAAGAAGCTTTCTCGCTGGGGAAGGAATCCTTCCTGCCGTTGTTGGATACGCGTCTGTCCAAGGAGGAAGAGAAGCTCGTGCGAGAAATTATTGATTCTTACAAAGAGGAATTCATCGAGTACCACGCGCTGAGAACGAGAAGGTCCGGTCCCGAGGAGCATATCGATTTCCATCTCGTCGTGCCTTCCGATACAGATATTGTGACGGCCCACGATCTCTGCGACCGGATAGAGAGCGATCTGCAGAAGGTTCTACATGCTCCTAAAGTGTTTATTCACCTAGAGCCGGAGCATGAGCGGCTGACTCATCGTCCGGCTAGGTGAGGACAAGAATGCTGGAAGCAAAACGGTTACACCGCAACTGAAACTCGCAGGTTTTCTCCTATATACGGACTAGATCTCGTCACGTTTCAGCGATACTACCGTGTTCGCTAGAATATCCCCTTTCCATTCCCGCTAATGCAGGCTTGACGGTATTCCGACGGACTGGCCCCATACTTCTTGCGAAACAAGGTCGCAAAATAGCGGACATCCTGATACCCGATCCGCTCTGCGATATCCGCAAGCCTCAATCGAGGGTTCAGCAGGAGCTGTCTGGCCTGCTCCATACGTAATTGAATGACATACTCCTTATAATTTTGTCCTGTTTTCTGCTTGAACAACTGGCTGAAGTAGACCGGATTAAGGTAAACGATGGAGGCTACCTTCTCCAGCGACAGATCCTCCTGATAATGAGAACGGATATAATGAAGCGCCACCTCCACGGCACGTTCCCCGCCTTCTGCGTAATGCTCATAACCTTGAATTGTGGAAAACTGTCTCATCCGCCGGACTTTTTCCGCCACTTTAGTAAAATGGTCTACTCGCTCCGAATGCATCATTTGGAAAGGAAGGCGGAGATACTGTTTCAGATGGGCTCGCAGTTCGTTCAATAACCCGCCGAGCCTGCTCTCTTCTTCCAACGTAATCAACCCCAGCAAGCTCTTATTGTCCAGCAGTGTTACGAACCCGCGCCCGTATCTATCAATCAGCTCGCTCAGCACATTTTCGACGATGAAATTTTCCAATTGGACATTCCTGTCGCTTTCCATCTTGACCAGAATGAGGTGGAAGAATGGATGGTTTTCCATAAACCGTCCCAAATCAAACCGGCCGGTATCCAACCCCAGAGCCACCCTCTGAAAAATAGCCTCCCGTAAATATTTGCGGCCGCTCTTCCACCATTCCGCATCCTCGGCCAGCTCCGTTTCCCGCGCAATTTCCTCTTTTAACCTGCCTATCCTTTCGATCAGCGCCTCTTTGCCTATCGGCTTAAGCAAGTAATCCTTGGCTCCGAGCCGGACGGCTTCCTGCGCGTAGGCAAACTCGGAGTATGCCGAAATCACGATCCACTTAATATGCGGATGGCGCTTCCTTGACACTTTCATCAACTCCAGACCGGTCATCCCCGGCATCAAGATGTCGGTGAGTACAATGTGGATATAATGATTGCGCAGCAAAGCGGTTGCCTCCTCCGGGTTGGCGGCGAGGAACGTGCTGCAGTGGGGAAAGTGATTTCGCAGCGTTCTCCGAATACCTTCGCGAATGACATGTTCATCGTCGACAATCAACAAGTTCATGATCATCATCCTCCTCTATGGCAGGCAACGGCATCACGACAATGACTGTCGTCCCAGACCCGATGATGCTGTTTATTCTGAGACCGTAGGCTTCCCCGAACATCAGCGCAATTCTGCGGTGAACATTGGGCAGCCCGATTCCTTTCCGCGAGCCTTTGCCCTCTTCTGCAGTCGGGGTGGCCTCGGCTTTCCACTGATCCGCGCCCTCCGCCGTAGTTTTCGAACCGATAAGCTCTACTTCCCGCCTGTCCTCGGATATTCTGGAACCGATGCCATATAGCGACGCACGCAGAGCATGGAGAGCCGTTTCCTCTATGCCGATGCCATTATCTTCGATTACAACAAGAAGCTCGCGCTCTGTTGTTTGGGTATAAACACGAAGCTTCCCCGGCCGATCCACCGGCTCCAGTCCGGATTTCACGGCATTTTCAATAATCGGTTGAATGGTCATCTTCGGCAGCGGGACATCCAGCCACCGGCGGTCTACATCGATCTCGGCATGGACTCTTCCTTCCAATCTGCTTTCGATGATGGTCATATAATGGCGCATCTGATCCAGCTCCTGACGCAAGGTCGTCCGCGAGGCCTCCTGCCAGTCACTGCTGTACCGGAACATATGGGAAAGCGCAAGAATGACCCGCCCCAGCCGGTCATTCTCCCGTTCATCCAGCATCCAATAAATCATATCGAGCGTGTTGTATAGAAAATGCGGATTAACCTGAGATTGCAGCGCTTGCAGCTCGGCATTCTTCTCACTGATGGAAGCTAGCGTAATCCGCTCAATCAATTCGTCCATCCGTCGAACCATTCGATTGAACGAGGAGACCAGACTGTTGATTTCCTCAAAGGAACGAACATTGACCGCGCCTCTGAAATTCCCCCTCTCCACCTGCCGCATTTGACGAATCAACAGCTTGAGAGGAGAGGAAATATTCCGCGAAATCAAAGTAGCAAGCGCAATGGACAGAAGGACAAGCAGCACACTGACGATAATCAGATACTTTCTTGTCTTGATGATCTCCGCATGAATATCCGCCTCCGGAGTCAGTCCGAACACAGTCCATTCCGCGTGGTCAACCTGGGCGGCGGCAACTAATTCCCCTTCACGGTTCTCGACAACGGCACCATGACTCGTCGGACGCGGCAATCCGCTGGAGGTGGGAGCCTGCACGCGGTTCCATTCCGTGGAAGCCACCACCTTGTCTTCCTTATCCACAATGTAGACCCGGCTGTTCGGACTAATAGTGACATTGGAGAGCGCTTCGAGGATCGGCCTCGGATCCGTTTCGATGAGGAGAACTCCGATCGTCTGATAGGTCGACAGATCGTACAGCTTCCGGCCGAATGCAAAAACAGCCCCATCCCCCGAAGAGTCAAATACCGGGCCTTCGTATAATCCCATCCAGACGGCCTCCCCGGAGGATTGCTCCAGCTTCTTGAACCAATCCGTCTCCACATATTCGACATCATCCGTCGCCCCAGGAAAACGATTTTCATAAGTATAAATTTTGCCTTTATCCGTAATGATATGAATTCCTATAATGTCCTTGCGAGAGTAGAACACTGCACCCATAATGTTTTGGATCATCCGTTCCACATTAACGCCGGCCACCGGATCCTTTTCCTTCTCCCTCTCCTGCAGAAGGCGAAGCAGTTCATAGTTGCTATTCAACGATTTCGTCACACTGATGTATCCCTCAAGAAGCAGATCAAACAGGCCGGCCGTCTGAGAAATATTTTTCTCCGCCATATCGCTTATTTTCTCATGAATTAAGTCCGTAGTGCTGCGATAATAAAGATAACTGCCGAGCATGAGAAGAACCATCATGGAAGAGAGAAACAGCAGAAACAACCGACCGCGAATGGAATGGATTCCGCGCCCACGCGCCATCTTCAAGCCCTCTCCTTTAATAACCCGACCTGCTCCCATCTTATCACCCAACCGTCAAGGAGTCTGTCGAACGGAGGAAGCACTCTTCCAGTCCGAGAAAGTTCCACTTCCGGTCGCCGGTCGCCTTCATAACGGTGATGCTCCGGTACTTCGGGACATTTGGAACGGACTCCTTGGCAAGCGCTAGCCTTTGACGGCGCCCGCCACCATTCCTTTAGTAATTTTGTCCGCAAGCAGAAAATAGATCAGGATCACCGGCAGGGCCCCAAGAACTAGAAAAGCGCCGATAGCTCCATAATTGACCGAATATTGGCTGACGAAGCTGTTTACACCGAACGGCAATGTCTTCAATTTCTCCGAGGAGATAAAGGTTGCGGCCATAATATATTCATTCCAAATATTAATAAAGGAAAGAATACAGACCGTCATCATAGGAGGAACGGATATCGGTAAAGTGATGCTGCGAAAAATGCGAAACACCCCGGCACCATCCACAACGGCCGACTCTTCCAGTTCCATGGGGACAGACTTCATAAAGCTGCTCAGAATAAATACCGAAATCGGGGTCTGAAAAGCGACATACGGCAAAATCAGGGATAAATGCGTATTCAATATCCCCATAGTTTTAAAAAGGATCATAAGCGGCAGTAAAGTCGCCTGCATCGGGATCATCATCCCAACCAGAAACAATAGAAGGACGGCTTGCCCGTACCGCCACTTAAATCGGGCAATGGCAAACGCGACCAGCGAGCTAAACAGCAGCACAATCAGCATCGTCACGGAGGTAACGATCAGACTGTTGAGCAAATATTTGAAGTAATGGCCCGATTCCACCGCATTCACATAATTGATCCACTGCGGGGAAGCCGGCAAGGAGAAGAAGCTTCCGGACAAGATCTCTTCGTTGGTTTTGAACGAATAAATAAACAACCATAGAAGCGGATACAATTGCGTAACAAACAGCACGGACAAGAGAACGAGAACAGCAGCCTTCGGCAGTGACACCCGCTTCTTCCCCGAAGGTCTAACCGGTTGTGAAGAAAGAGCAGGAACGGTGGCGCTCATGAACAGCCTCCTCTCTAGGTATATTTTTTCTCCAGCCGGTTGAAGGCCATATTAATAATCATCGTAGCCAGCAGGCAGAGGACGACCAGGAACGCGGCAATCGCGCTGCCGTACCCGTATTTCATCGATAAAAAAGACATGTTATACATATAGGTGGAAATCACTTCGGTAGCATGCGCCGGTCCTCCTCCGGTCATCACCATGACCATGTCGAACGCTTGCAGCGATCCGATAAAGGCCAGCACGACGGATATTTTAAAAATAGGAATGTTCATGGGCAAAGTGATATGCCAATCGGCTTTCAGTCCATCTGCGCCATCGATTTTGGCCGCTTCATAAATGTCGGAAGGAATATTCTGAATCCCGGTAAATTGGATCAGGACATGGTATCCCAAATATTGCCATAGGGCGACAAAATATAGCGAATACATAGCGATGGCGGGGTCCGTCAGCCAGGAACGGGTCCAACCGCTTAACTGAAGCCAATCCAGCACCTGATTCAGCATTCCTCCCATGGAAGCGGGGTTGTAGATCGTTTTCCATAACTGGCCCACCACAACGACCGACAAGATTACCGGCAAAAAGTAGCTGGATACGAGGAAATTCGGCTTTCGGACAAAACGGTTCAGCAAAATGGCCACAAATAATGCGAATGGAATTTCGGCCATGGAGAAGAACGCAAACATTAACGTTCTGCGCACGGACGGCCAGAACACCGGATCGTGGAAGAGCAGCCTCTCAAAATTGTTCAGTCCGACGAAGGTCGATTCTCCTATTCCGTTCCAATCGAGTAGTCCGCTGTAGAAGGAGACCAGAATCGGCACGAATACGACTCCGACATAAAGCAGCACGCTCGGCAGTATGAAGGCCGCTATTTTCCACGCAGAGACTCTTAGCACATTCAACGTAATTCTCCTCCTGTCCATGATTGGGGCAAAGGATTGAAAGCGGGCCCCAACCCTTATGCTGCCTCGATGTGAAATAACCCCTCATGCGCAGCTTACGAGTTTTATTATTATGAAAAAGGAATTTATTCCCCTTCCGTACCGAGGTACCCGCTTGTTTATTGGTTGCTTTCAAATGCAGTTTGATGCTCCTTCGCAACCTCCGCCGCATCCTTCTTCTGAACAAAAAGATTCTGGATGCTGGTTAGATGGGCTTGTGCCGTCCCGGGATTCATCGTATTGTCGAAAGCCAGATCGCCGCCCTTCACATCCTTGAAGAAGGAGAGGATTTCCATCGCCATTTCCGAGTAACCGGCTTCCTTGTAATCGCCGTCCACTTTCTGTCCAATCCCGACCGCACCTTTCGCTTTGAAGGACTCTATCGGAAAATTCAGCATAAAGTAGTTTAGAAAATCCTTCGTCTCCTCCAAATGCTTGCTATTGGCGGATATGGCAAAAGCACTGCCCGGGGCCAGCATAAATTCGTCCGGATCTCCGTTTCCATTAATCGTAGGGAATTTGAAGACGCCGACTTTCCCGTTAACCGAGGAGGTTTCGATCCCGCCGGTGGCCCAACTGCCCATGTAATACATCGCGGCTTTGCCGGTTTTGAACAGATTCTCTCCCGCATTGTAGTCGAAGGACGTTACCCCTTCCTGGAAAGCCCCCGCTTGAACAAGCTCCTGGAAGCTGTCGACCGCCTCGATAAAGGCCGGGTCCTCGAACGTTTTCCTGCCGTCCAGTACATCCTGCAGGAAGCCGGGCCCGTCGTTTGTACGAAGAAGCATATTCATGAACAGGAAGGAGCCGGTCCAGGTATCCTTCTCTCCGATGACCATCGGCTGTATGCCTTTTGCCTTGAGTGTGGTAACGACCTCGAGCATTTCTTCGAAGGTGGTCGGCACTTGAACGCCGCCCTGCTCGAACAGTTCCTTGTTATAATAGACCACGCCGATATTATTGCCGTCGGGCAGCGCATATAAGTTATTGTCGAAGGTGTACCAGTCCAGAAGGCCATCCTGGAACGTTTCCTTCAGACCGTTCTTCTCCACCATATCATTTAATGGCGCAAATAATCCCGCATCAACGAACGGTTTCATTTGAGCTGCCGGATTGACAACCGTAATGTCGGGCACCTCCTTGGAAGCAGCCTGGGTCTTCAGCTTAAGCTTCTGCTGATCGGTATTCAACGAATCGAGCTCGATCTTCACGTTAGGATGATCGGCCTCATACTGCGCAACGATCTTCTTCATAATGCCATGCTTCGGGTCAGTCGGATCGGGGAAAATATTCTGAAAGGTGATCTGGATTTTCTCTTTCGGGTCGTTCTTGCTGCCTTCATTGGAATTGGCCGGCGGATTCGATCCCTGACCGTTATCGGAACCCTGGTTCCCCGAATTGCCGCCACAGGCGCCCAAAGACAACGCCAGCACTCCGATCAACGCAATTTTTCCAAGTTTAATGCCCACTTAGCACATCCCCCTTAATTTAATGGTACCTCCATTATCGCTTTGGGTTGGCAGCCCTTACAACAGATGAACTTCAGGATTGAGGTTTGCTTTCTTAAGAAGAAAGTGCCGAGGGGAGTAGTCGAAATCCGGAAAATTACGTCCTCTCGAAGCAGCGATCCATACGATGGGATGATTTTTCTAAAACCTGCCATACTAAGCTTAACATTATCTTAAAGGAGCCCCGATGGAATGAAAAATAAGAAGAAGCGCAATGAGGAAACCGGGCCGACTCTTGCACCTGGCATGAATATGCATGATGAAATGGAAGAAGAGGCAAGCGAACGGGAAATAGAACAAGGCGAATCGACTTCCGTTACCCGCCTGTATCTGGATCGAACCCCCGAGGATTAACAATTCCTGGACCAACTCAAACAGATAAGCCAGGCATTAAAGAGGCTCCCCGAAAAGTTATGGGGAGCCTTAGATGTTTTGGAACCTGATGGATGGCGGAACGTAATGTAAACTATAGCATTCTTCAATAAATAATGACGAAAATGACTGGAGGGGTACTTATGAGATATAAAGTCAACAATACGCCTATCCTCTGTCCCTGCTGCCGGAACGATACCTTCGACAAAGATTATCGGCAGCTAAACTCGAGGGGGGCCACCTTCTTCGGAATCGATTGGGCTAACCGAAATGCGGCTATTCTCGTCTGCACAAGATGCTCATATATTTCTTGGTTTATGTCTGATCCTTCCAGAGACTGAACCGTGTGTGATGACATTTCCCAAATGTAATTCTATACAGATTGGAACCGCAGCGTCAGCATCGAATGATCCGGCGTTGCGGTTTTTGCTGTCCTGCTTATCCTTCATTCTAACCGTCAGAACAACTTTGTCGGATTAGACTTTCTTTGCTGTTCTCCCCGGATGGTATCCAAATAGTTATAGAGCGTAAACTTGGATATATCTAAAAACTGGCATACTTTATCGCCGGACTTCTTGATCAGGAAGGCTCCCTTCTGATCGAGGAATTCCACAGCCCTCTGCTTATCTTCCTTGGTCATGTGCGAAACGGCTTTGCCAATTTCATTCTGGCATTCCTGCAGCAGAAAATCGAGAAGCTCATTTACATCATTAACAAACGTTTCTTTCACTTCATTTTCGAAGCTGTGCATCGTAATGGACTTAATCGTTTGCTCAGCCATCAGAAACTCGGAGATGTCCAAATTAATACATAGGGCTCCGATCGTTTCATTTTCCTTGTTTTTCAAATAGATAGAGGTAGATCTTAAAATCCTCCCGTCCTTCGTCTGCGTAATATAATTGTATTTGTCCCCATCCTCCACCGTTCCACGCAGCACTTCAAGTCCGAGGTTGCTCCCGCAATCACCGACCTTTCTCCCGGTAACATGCCCGTTTTCAATAACTGCGATCGTGCTTTCATATCCGTCCGTCAAGTCGTGAAAAACAACCTCGCACTTTTCCCCGAAATGTTTGGTGATGGCTTTGGCAATCGAGGAAAATAACTCTATTTCATTTTTCATGCTTTCCAATTTCATCCGTCCCATACAAAAAATTTTTTATTCTTAATTATTTTTTATTCTAACACAAGATTAGCCGGCAGTCATTCATCCCTCTTCATAAAAAAAGCCGGTAACTACCCGATCGTCTAGTCCAAGACACGATCATCTGCAGTTCCGGCTTCGTTCCAATTTAATACCGAAAACGTTCCTATTCGCTAATTTCCACTATCATTTCGATCTCTACAGGCGCCCCTCCAGGCAAGGAGGAGACCCCGATCGCAGCTCTAGCATGTTTGGGAGCCTCGTCAAAAAGCCTGTTCAACAATTCGGACGACGCATTGATCACTTCCGGGTGTTTCGTGAAATCCGGAGAAGACGCCACATAGCCGTTCAATTTCACAACCCGTTTGACTTTCGCCAGATCTCCCGTCGCCTGCTTCAGTGCGGCCAATAAATTTAATGTACAGACGACCGCCGATTCCTTGGCTTGTTCAATGCTCACATCTGCGCCGACAATTCCTTTGTAAGCCATCGAACCATCAACCGAAGGCGTCTGGCCCGACAAGAAAATTAAATTCCCCACCGTCGAGAAAGCGGCGAACGGAGCATCTTTCGCCTTCTTTACTGGCAGCTGCAGCCCCATGTCGATAAGCTTTTGTTCAATATTCATAGTTCTTAGTCTCCTTTAGATAATTGATTTCTTCATTATAACTCTCTGTTTACAGCATGACATCGCCGCTATTGGGCCCAAGTGTTTGACCGGTATAAATATTTCCATCCGGATCGGAAGCGAGGAAGATAGCTGTAGGAACAACTTCCTCCACTTGCCCGAATCGCGGCAGGGCAAGTTCGGATTTTTTCTGCCGTTTCCACTCCTCATCTACTGTGGCCATCAACTGGGTCTCAATTGGACCGGGCGCGATGCAGTTGGCCGTTATTCCATACGAACCGAGCTCCAGAGCGATCGACTTCGTAAAGGCGATGACCCCCGCCTTAGCAGCGGCGTAGTGAGCATGCTTCACCCCGCCTTTCTGACCTAATTGGGAGGCTATGTTAATGATTCTCCCTGATTTTTGTCGGATCATATAAGGCACGGTATATCTTGTTGTCAGGAACACGCTTCTTAAATTCACATCGATCATTCTATCCCAAGTTTCAACGGACATGTCTTGAATAAGGCTGGTAGTCGAGATTCCCGCATTGTTTAACAAAATATCTATCCGGCCAAATTCATCCATCGTAGCCCGGACCAACCGTTCCGCTACCTCTTCTTGCGAAATATCTCCTTCCGTAAGAATGACCTTGACTCCATAGCTCTGCAGTTCTTGCGCGAATTTCTCCATTTCAGCCCGGTCCTGGCCGTAGTAATTAAGCGACAGATTGGCGCCCTCTCTCGCGAAACCTTCAGGAAATCCCCTGCCCATTCCCAATCCCGGTCCGGCCCCGGTAATGATTGCCGTTTTATTCTTCAATCTCATGCTTGATCCTCCTGCTCCCGTTGTTTTTCCAGCCATGATGCATACTGCCTTATACCGGCTTCGATATCAATATCCGGCTTCCAATTGAAATCCTCTCTCGCTCTATCTATCTTGAGTGCACTCAGGCTGTCGTAACCTAAATCTCCGGGGCCGACCTGTAGAATACAGTCCGGATATAGAGATTTCACGATGCCGACTATGGTCGAAAAGCGGATCTCTTTCCCTGCCCCTATGTTATATTCCGTGTACTTCCAGTTATCTGTCAACAAAGCGCAACCGATCGCTCTAACCATATCCTCAATATATATAAAGTCCAGCCTTTGGTCGGACCCATTATTCCAAATTGTAGGTATCCCATGTATAGCGTTATACAATAAAGTTCTAATTGGACAGTCCATCTGCCGTCCAGGTCCATAGACAAAGGATGCCCGCAATGAAACGGAAGGTATGCCATAATTTCGTACGATCTCTTCGCAAGCGACCTTGGAAGCCCCGTATGGGTGTTCACCGTGAAGCCTTTCCTCTTCACCGACTAGTTCCGCGCTAGTATTGCCGTATACACCAGCGGAGCTCATATGAACGAATTTTTCGACATGGTTCAGCCGTGCAGCCTCCAAGACGGTTAATGTTCCTGTCACGTTCACACGGTATATTTTATACGGATTGTCCGGGTACAGCTTCGGATGTGAAATGCCTGCATTATGGAAAACCTTAGTTACCCGAAACTCCTTCATGATTTGACATAACGTGCCGAGCTCCGTTACATCTCCCTCTACATAGTGACAGCCGTCCAACCGCTGGCTCGGACCCGGTATGGAAGGGCTGTAGCTGACGACACGGTGCCCCATGCCGCACAGATAACTAACGATATGTGTACCGATGAATCCGGATCCGCCCACCACTAGTATAGTCATTTTATCATTCCCCGTTTCAAGGCATCCGATGGGCTGATTTTCTGACGATGCAGATACTGTCCGCGGCCCGGCTTCCCAACGAACAAGCCGTTACTGACCAGCTCTTCCCCCCGGGAGAATACTCGCTCTATGGCCCCTTGCAATTCCATTCCTTCGTAAACGTTATAGTCCGTTCCTTGCTGCTGCGTTCTATGAGATATTACCTTGGACCGGGCCGGATCTACAATGGTAATATCTGCATCGCTTCCTACGGCAATCGTGCCTTTCTTGGGATACAGCCCAAAAATACGGGCGGGATTAGTACTGGTGATTTCGACAAATTTCGATAAGGACACCCTCTGTTCGTAAACACCATAATGATATAAGAGTGGAAACGTAGTTTCAATTCCCGGGAGGCCGTTCGGAATTTGTGCGAAATTATTTCTGCCTCGCGTCTTGCCTCCTTCGAATGGAATGGAGGCATGATCCGATCCTATCGTGTGGATGTTCCCGGAGGCGATTCCTTCCCATAATTTGTCCTGATTCCATTTCTCCCGCAATGGAGGGGAGCATACGTATTTGCCCCCTTCGAAATCGAGCAGCTCCAGATAGGATTGATCAAGCACCAAATAATGCGGACAGGTTTCGGCGTAGACATGCCCGCCGCGTTCAACCGCTTGCCCGACTTCATTCATGGCATCGGCGCAGCTGACATGTACGATATATACCGGAGCCTTGGCAGTTTCCGCTATGCGCAAGGCCCGATTGACAGCTTCCGCTTCCAACGTTTCCGGACGGGTCAACGCATGATAGATCGGAGCCAACCGGCCTTGAGCGACCGCCTCTTCGACCAATTCGTCAATCACATCCCCGTTCTCGGCGTGAACACAGGTCAATATTCCGGATTCCCCCGCTTTTTTCATTAATCGATACATCTGCAGGTCATTCACCATATTGGTTTCCTTGTAAGCCATAAATAACTTGATGGACGTGACGCCTTCCTTGTCCGCCAATAGAGGAAGCTCCTCTAATACCCGCTCGTTGCATTCATTAATGATGCTGTGAAACCCGTAATCGATGCAGGATGGCATTGCCTTCTCCTTCCATACCCGCAAAGTTTCCAACAGGGACTGGCCTCGGACCGGATCGACATAATTAATGATAGTTGTAATTCCACCCATAGCGGCCGCGCGCGTCCCCGATTCGAAATCATCGACGGTATCCGGTATGCCCAGATGCGTATGAACATCAATCCCTCCGGGCAGAACATATCGGCCTTCCGCTTCAATGATCCGGTCGCCATCCTCTATCTTCAAATTTTTACCCAGTCCGGTGATAATCCCGTCCTCCATTAACACATCGGCCTGATACAGGTCTCTTGATGTGACGATCGTTCCGTTACGTATAATAGTTCTCAAGATTAGACCTCCTCGGCATTCAAATAATGAAGAGCTACCCGCGACAAAAGCTCCGTTCCCAGGGTAATGTCTTCCATAGAAGCATATTCTCTCGGATTATGACTTCCGCCGGTAGAACGGACGAATATCATCCCCATGTCCGCAAGCTCGGCCATTAATTGCGCGTCATGTCCTGCTCCGCTCGGCATTTCCAGATAACTCAAGCTCATTCTCTCGCTTTCCCGCTTCATGACCTCGATGATCTCTTGGCTGCACAGTGCCGGATTTGCTTTCAGTTTAGTATCGAAACTAACCGTCAGACCCCTCCTTCCCGCAACCGATTCGGCGTGATTCCGAATGCGCTGCAGGATGCTTTCGCGTCTCTCTACATCGAGATCCCGCACATCCGTCGTCATCACCACCCGGCCGGGGACGATGTTTACTTGACCGGGAAACACTTCCATCGTTCCTACCGTCCCTACCGCTGGCGAACCGTAGGATAGACAAATCTCCTCGATCCCGGTCGCTATTTCACAGGCCCCCAGCAGGGCGTCATGCCGCATGCCCATCGGTGTGGCTCCGACGTGATTCGGCTTCCCCTCGACGATGATTTCCGTTAAGGACAAACCTGTAATCCCGGTCACTATTCCAACGGGAATTCCCTTCTGTTCCAGAACCGGCCCTTGCTCGATGTGCATTTCGAGATAGAGCGCCATCCCACCCTTACGCCGGATCGCTTTCGTAAATAATTCATCGGGATTAAGACCGAAGTCCGCTAACGCCTGGCGTCGTGAAATTCCGTTAGCGTCGCGAATTTCCAAATCGGCCGGGGTTATTTTTCCGGTCATCGCTCTGCTTCCAAATATGCCGCCGGATTGAAACCGCGAACCTTCTTCTTCACAGAATGCGATAACTTCCACGGGCCGTGTGATGCTGATATTCTCTTCGGCAATATGTTGGACGACCTCAATTCCACCAATGACGCCGATGGTCCCGTCGAACTTGCCTCCGTTGCCTACCGAATCGATATGAGACCCCATAACGACCGGCCGGGCTTGCGGATCCGTTCCTTCCTTACGCCCGATCAGATTGCCGGCGGCATCCACCCGCACCGACATTCCGGCCTGTTCCATCCATGAACGGACCAACTGATGGGCCTTTCTGTCTTCATCGGTTAAGGCAAGCCGTGTTACTCCGCCCTCTTCGGTCATTCCGATTCGGGCCAGGCTGTTGATTCTGTCTTCAAGACGCTGTGAACTTATCATAGTATGGTTTCCTCCCTTGTTTACTCATGATGCTATTCCTAACGGACCTTCGCGGTTAGCGCGGAGACCGGCCACTTTTTAATATCAAGAAGCGGCATCGATGCGCTCGGCTTGATCCGGGCTTTTGGCAATGGATGATCTCATAAGCACGTAATAAATGACCCCGCCGAATCCGACACCCAAGAACCAATTGTAGCTGTACAGATAATCCAAGGACGGAAAAATAAGTCCCAGGAACGCAACCAACACACCGATGGCCATGGCGATGAGTGCGCGGATATTCCATCCCTGACGATAAGCATATAGGCCATCTCTCACATAAAAGGCGTCAACATTGTAATTCTGCCTGCGAATAAGGTAGAAATCTACGAGCATGATTCCCGTGACCGGCCCCATTGTGGCTCCGATCGCCCCCATCACTTCACCGATCGAGTCGAAGCTGTCGTACCACAGCCATGGCGCGGACAGCGCACCGATGATAATCGCAATCAAACAGGATCTCCGGAAGTTAAGTTTGGCCGGGTACAGATTTGTCATATCGTAGCCAACCGATACACCGTTGGTTGCAACGTTAACAGAAGCGGTAGAGATCAGAACCGAGAACGCCCCCAGAAGCACAATGAAAGGATGATCGAACTTGAGAAGAAGATCTATCGGATTCGTTATGGCCTCCCCGTAAGCGATTACAGTTCCTGACGCAACCAGTATGCTCATAAGTGAGAAGATCAGAAACATCAATGGCAGCCCAATCCCCTGACCGATAATGTGATCCTTCTGGCTGCGCGAAAACCGGGTCAAATCCGAAATGTTCAGAACCAGTGTCGCTACGGTACCAAGCAGTGCGGATATAGATAAAAAGAACGTTCCCCAGAATTCTCCCCCCGAAATAGTGGCAGGTGCAGAAACAAGGGGCTTAATCCCATGTGCCGCATCAACAGCCCATATGACGAGACCGACAGCAAGAATCATGATCAGGGGACCGGCCCACAGCTCGAACTTGCGAACTCTTTCCATGCCATGGTTGATAACGTAAGCGTGAAGAAGCCAGCAGATGACAAATGCTATAAAGTTGTTCAGGTCCATACCTACAATCTGATAGTCACCCAGTGACTTCCAGCCCGGAAACGCTACGCTTAATACGGCTCCGACGGCCTTACTTCCGATATACATATGGACGCCGAACCAGAATATGGCCAGCAATGCGCGGAGAAATACCGGAACCTGCGCTCCTTTATAACCGAAAGCGGAGCGAATAAGCACGGGGAATGGCAATCCGAACTTGGCTCCCGGAACGCTGTTTAGTAGAATTGCGATAAATGCTACGCCGTAAGCGATTGCAACAACGGCGAAAGACTGCCAGAAGCTGAACCCTATCTTGACGAGGTTAGCCGCAACCTCCCAAGCCACAATGTTATGAACAATTCCCATCCAGACCGCGGAGTAGCTCCACCAGTTCCAGTTACGCTTCGATGGCGGTGTCGGGGCCAGGTCTTCATTGACTAATGTAGGATCCCACCGATTTCCTGCCTGCTTGTTCACTTCGTTCATAATTTCCGTTTCACTCCCTTGATGTGTTAAAAGTTTTGGAGATAAGCAAGCAGGATGGCTTGCTTGATTCCAGCCCGGGTAAAGCTGCAGCAAGTTGACTTTATATATAACCATTACCCGGTCGCTTTACAGAACTATCGATTAGATTTTATTCGTCACCTCCCATAAAAATTTTTAGATAGCATTAAAATTATTTTTAATAATAAATTGGATTCTTTACGATGTCAATCCTAAATTATTAATCCGCTATCGGCTTACGACGAGTTGTCCATCAACGGAGCTTGACATCATCATCGTTTTTTGTTGCAAATGCAACAAATTTCAGGTAAATTCAATGTACGCATTTTTATTGCATTTGCAACAATAACGCAGACTAAGGAGTTAATTATGAAGGATATTCTCCGTGAAATAGGAATGATTGCAAGGGCACTAGATTCTATAAGCAATATAGAATTTAAAGAGTGTGACCTTACAAGAGGGCAGTATTTGTACCTGGTCCGAATATGTGAACAATCGGGAATCATTCAAGAAAAGTTAGCCGAGATGATAAAGGTAGATCGAACAACAGCAGCCCGTGCTATAAAAAAACTTGAAATTAACGGCTTTATTGAAAAGAAAGAAGATACACATAACAAAAAAATTAAAAAACTTTTTCCAACAGAGAAAGGGAAAAATGTTTACCCTTTTATAAAAAGAGAGAATGATTATTCCAACACCGTTGCATTACAGGGATTTTCCGAAAGAGAAGCAGAAACCATTCTCCGTCTTCTTCAAAGAGTAAGAAAAAATATAGGAAAAGACTGGGAATTTGTTAAAAAGGGAAACAAGAGAAATTATTGATTATACAAAGGGGCGAAATATTTAAATGACCATAACTATAAAAAAGTGTACCCTCGAAGATTTACGCAAGCTTCAAGAAATTAGCTATGAAACATTTAACGAAGCCTTTAAGCACCAGAACTCACCCGAAAATATGAAGGCCTATTTGGAAAGGGCATTTAACTTAAAGCAATTAGAAAAGGAATTATCCAATCGTTTTTCGCAATTCTTTTTTATTTATTCGAATAATGAAGTCGCTGGATATTTAAAGGTCAACACGGATGATGCTCAATCTGAAAAAATGGGTGATGAAACCCTTGAAATCGAGAGAATTTATGTAAAGAAGAAATTTCAAAAACTCGGGCTTGGTCAATATTTGCTTAATAAAGCTATGGAAATTGCGGCGAAACATAATAAAAAGACAATCTGGCTAGGCGTATGGGAAAGAAATGAAAATGCTATTGCTTTTTATAAGAAAATGGGGTTTGTTCAAACCGGAGCCCACTCTTTTTATATGGGGGATGAAGAACAACTGGATTTTATAATGACCAAAACACTCATATAAAGTGAATTGAAAGGTATAGTTCGATTAAGGCGGGGTTTTTGTTTATACTTTTCTCGCTATTAATCTTTGGATAAGGCAGTAGAACAAGCAGATTAATTGTTACCGGCATAGAATAATATTATCTTTTTGGAAGGGAGAAGAAGCCTATGCGTTGTCCTCAATGTCCGACAAGGACAGTAGTCGATCCACCTGTAAGAGTATTTGAAAATGTGTTTCACCCTCAGATCGTACAAGTCATTCAGCCAGTCGAGATTATAAGAAAACATCATTGTGTACCTATCCCCCACCGTATCGTTAAGCCAATATTTAGGGACGAATTTTGCACAGTATCCAGTCGTAGGTCGAAGAGAAAAAGATGATCAAAAAGAACTGCCCCGCTCAGCCAGACGGCCCAGCGGGGCTTTTTTTGCCAAATGTGACCGATTGGGGATTGTGGAGAAATTCCCCTCAGATTAAGTAGGCTACCACAGTTCTACCACGAATTGGATGCATCTGCTAAAATAATAAATAATCTGGAAGCTGTTTATGATCGGTTGCCCAATATAAGAGTGCTAAGCCTGAATGACGAAGGAATTAGATTTGAAGCCGATGTATTCGAACAGGGAATTAGGATGTGGTTACTAAGTCAAGGCACGCAGATTGAGGTGTTGATTATGCTCAAATGCTGAAAGAACGAAAAACTATGTTAGCAAGTGTGAAATAAGAATGGAGATGGAAAATGGGAAAGCATGTTGATCTTACGGGTATGTTTCAAGATTTTAATTTTAAATTGGTGGTCATTGATGCGTTGCTTGATCTAGATCCGAAATTTAGACAGGAGCTTGAACAATTAAAGGAGATATATACAGAAAAGTATGAATGGTATGCGGATGATTCTGGCCCTATCGACGAACTGTTACAGTACTTCTCAGCCCTGGAACTTGAAAAGGAGGATTTGGATAAAGTCACGGAGCTGTGTTTGGATGGAGGAAATGAAATATACCATCTCATTCAGCCTGATTGGGATGGTGAGGATGATTTTTTTGATATTACACATGTCGGTGGCTTTGAGCACTTAATCAACCTGAAATCTATTACATATATCAGCATGTGTGACGTTGAAATTTTAAATCCAATGAAAGAAAAAGGCATCGCCATTTTCATTTAGACCCCTATGCCGCTGACCGCGGCACCATCAGATGATGAAAATGGATGGATTTTCAAGGTAGAATAGAGTTGAATGGCTTCAATAGTGTGAAATTTGAAAACTTAATGGATTTCATACAGTTAGATTTCTATATTCGGAAGAAATATGGAAAATAACTGGAAAATCTACAGTTAGTTTGCGCCAAAACAGCCGTTTCGCCCAAAGTTGCCCATTTTAACTGTAGTTTATCCAGTTAGTTTGATCATTTTCGCCCATTCGCTTGAATCTACCTGTACAAAATACAGTTAGATGTGCCGCTCCTCTTGCAACGATGCCTGCAGACGGTAAAATAGACGGATTTTCAAGGTAGTTGGAAAAAGCCTATATAAGCGGGTTTGAAATGGCACCAAGTAGAGACTGACATATTTGATACAAAAAAATTTATATATAGAAAAAACAAAAAGCCCTTATACATTAAGGGCTTTCGATGCTTTTACTTTCTATGCGGTCGAGAGGACTCGAACCTCCACGGGCGTACGCCCACTACCCCCTCAAGATAGCGTGTCTGCCATTCCACCACGACCGCGTATGTGATTATATTACCACGAATTGCCAATGAGAAGCAATGGTGAGCCATGGAGGACTCGAACCTCCGACACCCTGATTAAAAGTCAGGTGCTCTACCGACTGAGCTAATGGCTCTCATGCAGTTCTATGTCCGTTAGCCCAGTGCAGTTGCAAATCAGTGACAAACGGAAAAGATAAATGGTGACCCGTACGGGATTCGAACCCGTGTTACCGCCGTGAAAGGGCGGTGTCTTAACCACTTGACCAACGGGCCAAAGCTTGATTACTTTAAGGGCGCTCCTTAAAGCGACAAGAGTTATTATAACGGATATTCATACCTTTGACAAGCTTTTTTTCATATAATTTATTTTGGATTTTAATGCCATCATCAACTAAACAAAAAAGACCGCATACCGCGGTCCCAGTCGCTTATGTATGGCGGAGAGAGAGGGATTCGAACCCTCGCACCGCTTACGCAGTCTAACCCCTTAGCAGAGGGTCCCCTTATAGCCACTTGGGTATCTCTCCATGGCTCCCCGAACAGGACTCGAACCTGTGACAACTCGGTTAACAGCCGAGTGCTCTACCAACTGAGCTATCAGGGAATGTAAAGCGACATCTTTAAATTTATCATGAAGTTTCCATTTAGTCAAGTCCTTCGAGAAGGACTACCGTTAGAAAAAATCCTGCCGAAACCCGCCCTTTCTGTATATAATCACCTTAATTCCTCGTTCTTATCCAAAGCAAGCAGCCGCAGCTTCCCCCTGCATTTCCCGCAAACATATTTACGAGGGTCTACCTTGCGTTTGCGCAAATATTCCATTTGGCAGGAGCCGCATACCAGCCGATAACGGTAGGGCTCCTTGCTTTGTCTGCCGGGCAAAGCCTGACAGAAGCGGGTTCCCCCCACCTCTTTCAACAAGGTTTTGAAATCAGCGTCACGGTGCTTGTATCCTTTGCGCTGCAAATGCAAATGATAATGGCAAAGCTCGTGCTTAATAATTTTCTCCACTTCGTCTGCCCCGAACGTCTCATAATGCTTGCGGCTTATTTCAATATGGTGGGTCTTCATGAAATATCTTCCTCCCGTAGAGCGAAGTCGAGAATTGAAGGTGGCCCGGTGAAGAAATGGCCTTCCAAATGATCTCAACGAGATTTGTTCGACCCACTGCTGTAATTCCTCGTTGCTCATAACCTCTCGCTCCTTCTCGTGCATAACATGGATCCAGCGCCGCTGCCGGACCTCCCCCTTCACGCATCTAATAAGAAATCCTTACGCTCAGCTCACCAATTGACCGGCGGGGGAATACCATTGATCGGCGTTCAGCCCCGACAGCGATAGGTTATAAATCAGTGGCCCGGATTTCGCCGATATTCTCTTGAATTTGTACCGCATCTTAAGTACACTGTCAAGTAGAAACTTGTGTAATTGAGGATGCGGAAAACGGCGCTTAACTGCTTAACTTTTTCAACATTGGAAACTATTTTGCACGAAACAAAAAGAACTTATCTTTATTTATTCGACACGAAAGACGTAAAGGCGGAGACGTTATGGTTTAACCGTCCTTCACGCGCAAGCGAAGAGAAAGAGAGGATAACGGACCGTATGGCCAAAATGCGATTTGGAATACTCAAGCTGGGGGAGCATCTGGAGTTTGTGGAGATGCCGTCCACTCATATGTACCAATTGACTGCGTTGAACCGAAGACTTCACAAGGAACTGGACAAGCTGACGGCAGGCAATGTTCCACGGCTTCCCTATCTGATTGCGGAATGTGATGATTTGGAATTGGTAGACGAGCAATACCCGGTCACCGGAGGATTGGAATATGTCAACCGGCTGGAGAGTGCTTTTGCCGCTATTGAAGAAAACTCCTACCCGCTCATTTCGCTGCTTACGGAAATTCGTGCGCTGCAGGCCCAACTGGAGCAGTGGTATGAGGAAGAGGCCGATCAATAGGCGGAAACAGGTCGCACAACAGCCCGTTCAATACTTCGTGGACCTGCACAAAATCGCCGATTTGCCCATATGGTAAATTAAGCAGGCGATTTCAGCAGGAAGGGGCGGGATGCATGCCGCAATGGCTATGCCTTCAACTGATGAGGGCTTTCCACAACAAAAACCGCAGGCAAGTCAAGTTGCTTAATGATTGCTGGTTCTTCTATCGGACCAAGCAAAATGAAGTGAAGGAGCAATCCTGAAGGGTAATCCCAATATGACATTTTTCGAATGGGGATCCATTCGAATCTAAAACAAGGAGCAGTCCGTTAATCGATTTCCGGACTGCTCCTTGATTTTATTTATCCTGCCGATGCGGATTTTTCATCGTCAGACTGACTCGGCCCTTTTTGACATCCACACTAAGGACCCAAACCGTAACCGTATCTCCTACGGAGACAACGTCCATAGGATGCTTGACATACCGGTCGCTTAGCTGGGAGATGTGAACGAGACCGTCATTCTTGACCCCGATGTCGATAAAGGCTCCGAAGTCAATCACGTTCCGGACGGTTCCCTGCAATTCCATGCCGGGAACCAAATCCTCAAGCTGAAGCACATCCGTCCTGAAGATTGGCGGCGGAAGCTCTTCCCTCGGATCCCTGCCCGGTCTCTGCAGACTGTCCAGAATGTCCCGGAGAGTAGGCCCCCCAACTCCCAGCTTGGGAGCGATTTGATCGGGATCTAGGCCCGCCAGCTTGTCCTTCAGCTCCTGCTGACCCAGGGCGTTCAGCTCCAGGCCCAATTCACGGAACAACTGATCCACCACTCCATAGGATTCCGGGTGAATAGGAGTTTGGTCAAGCGGATTCTCCCCATCGCTTATCCGCATAAAGCCGACACACTGCTCATACGTTTTGGCACCCAGCCTGGGAACCTTCTGCAGCTGCTTCCGGTTCGTAAACTTGCCGTTCTCCTCCCGGAATTTGACGATATTTTTGGCAATGGTACCGTTGACCCCGGCCACATAAGACAACAGCGACGGAGAAGCCGTATTCAAATCCACACCGACATGGTTAACTGCGGATTCCACCACAGCCGACAGGCTTTCCTCCAGCCTTTTCTGCGTGACGTCATGCTGGTATTGACCCACTCCGATCGACTTGGGATCGATCTTGACCAGCTCCGCCAGAGGGTCCTGCATGCGGCGCGCAATGGAAATGGCGCTTCTCTCGGCAACGTCCAGTTCCGGGAACTCGGTTTGCGCCAGCTTGGAGGCGGAGTAGACACTCGCTCCGGCCTCGCTCACGATAATATACTGAAGCTGCCCCTTGCCGGCAGATTGGATAAAATCGGCAACAAACTGCTCGGTTTCCCGGGAAGCCGTCCCGTTGCCGATCACGATCAGCTCCACTTTATGCTTGTCTACCAGCTGTTGGAAGATGGAGCGGGCCTCCGCCACTTTATTGTGCGGAGGGGTAGGATAAGTCACCGCGATATCCAACACCTTGCCGGTTTCATCGACTACCGCGAGCTTACAGCCTGTCCGGTATGCCGGGTCAACACCGAGAACCACCTTCCCCTTCACCGGAGGCTGCAGCAGCAAGTTCCGCAGATTTTCGGCAAATATTTGGATCGCGTGTTCCTCCGCCATCTCCGTCAGCTGATTGCGAATTTCCCTTTCCACCGCGGGGGCGATCAGCCGCTTATAGGCGTCCTCTACAATAGCAGTCAACGTATCGGCAACAATTGAACCCCAATGCTTAATATACTGTCTGGACATGTATTGATGGATTTTCTCCGCCGCGACGTCAATGGATACCTTCAACACCTCTTCACGCTCTCCCCGATTAATCGCCAAGACGCGATGAGGAGGGAGCTTGCGTACCGGCTCCTGGTAATCGTAATACATTTCATAGACCGATTCCTGTTCCGGATCCTTGGCTTTGGTTATGACCGTTCCTTCCTCCCAGACGAACTTCCTGACCCAAGCCCGTATTTTCGGATCATCAGCCATTCTCTCGGCGATAATGTCCATAGCACCCTGCAGAGCTTCCTCCGCGGTATGGACTTCTTTATCAGGTTGGATATATTTACCTGCCTCTGCCATCAGATCGCCCTGCTTAGGCTGCTGCAATATCCATTCCGCTAGAGGCTCGAGCCCTCTTTCCTTGGCGATGCTCGCTCTCGTCTTCCTCTTCTGGCGGTAAGGGCGGTATAAATCCTCGACTTCCTGCAGCTTGACGGATTTCTCGATGTCGGCCCTGAGCTCCGGAGTCAGCTTGCCCTGCTCGTCAATCAGGCGGATCACTTCCAGCTTGCGATCCTCGAGACTTCTTAAATACTGAAGCCGTTCTTCTATATTGCGAAGAGTGTTCTCATCCATCTCCCCGGTCATTTCTTTACGATAACGAGCGATAAAAGGAATCGTGTTCCCTTCATCCATCAGCTCCACCGTTGTCCTGACCTTGCCCGGAGGAAGCTGCAGTTCGCTGGCGATCTGCTTGAGAATCCGTTCCCGCGTCGCTGCCTTCTGTTCCTCCGTCACCTCGACAGCGACGGTTTGTTCTTCAACATTTGCCATCCGTAGCATCCATCCTTTGTCTATTAGTTGTCCAACAGGGGAAATGACCAAAATGCAGGTGTAAGTAACCGAGAGTGATTACAGCTTTCGTGGCCGTTAATTATGGAAAAAGGCAAGGCTAATGGTAAGATAAGCAGCATTGAATGAACAAAATGACAACAAGAGGCTGTCTATCAATGGCGTATAACTAAGATCATGTGAGAAACCTGCACGGTTTGGTTATAACGGACCCTAGAGACCTTAATCGCTCCAGAAGGGCCTTTCGGTAACTTTAACGGACTGAGACGACCTTATTCCCAAGAAACATACGCGAAGGCAGGAGAAATCTATGAAATAAGCGCATCTGTGTCCGTCTAAAAAAACCGCCTAATTTGACAAAATAGGGTCTCTCAGGTCCGTTACATTTTCGCAGTAATCCATTACCAGTTTCATTGATGCTGCACGAACTTTGCTATTACTATTACTATTACTATTACTAGTACTAGTACTATTACAATTAACCAGTTGTACGCCCTTTTCCACATTAAATCGACAGCCTCGACAAGGTGTTTAGTCCATAGAATATTCCCCAGTTTTTCCGAGCAATCCCCAATCGCATAAAAAAAGGGGGATATTAGCTCCCCCGCTCCGCTGCTCGTACACCTGGTTGTTTAATTTAAAAGTCAATCAGTCCGACGCTAATTTGCAAGGCATCGTCTACCTTGCGCATCGTTTCATCGTCCAGATGAGTGATTTTATCAGTCAGCCTCTGCTTGTCGATGGTACGGATCTGCTCCAGCAGGATGACCGAATCGCGGTCAAAGCCATGTGTCTTGGCATCTATCTCGACATGAGTGGGCAGCTTCGCCTTCTGAATTTGGGCCGTTATGGCCGCTATAATGACAGTCGGACTGAACCGGTTGCCTATATCATTCTGAATGACAAGAACCGGACGAACTCCTCCTTGCTCCGATCCCACGACCGGAGAGAGTTCAGCAAAAAAAACATCGCCACGCTTAACTATCAACATCTACACCCCGCTAACTAAGCGGTCTAATGTGCTTCCCGCATCTTCCTCTGCTTGAAAGGACTCGGAAGCAATGTTGAGATTGATTTTGGCCATTTCCATA
The DNA here is from genome assembly GCF_051966115.1 of Paenibacillus sp. SAFN-117. NCBI lineage: Bacteria > Bacillati > Bacillota > Bacilli > Caryophanales > Paenibacillaceae > Paenibacillus > Paenibacillus sp. SAFN-117. The sequence goes on along the minus strand of NZ_JBQCLK010000007.1, from coordinate 60,367 downwards.
TAGCCGCGCTGCATAGATTCGCGCAGGTGCCTTTTTTTGCGCTCCATTAGATAAAGCTTCATCGCTTGCCGAATCAGCTCGCTTCGATTAGATTTTTCCAGTTCCACAATCCCGTCCACTTCCCGCAAAAGCTGGTCAGGCAAACTGATCATGATCCTTTTCGTGTTCGCACTGGACAAAGAACTCGCACCCCCAAACATTACTCAACCAATATTACCATTATAGCGGATTTCAAGCAATTTAATACAAGAAAAAATATATGCGCAAGATATATCAATTATGTTATACAAATGATAAAGATCGTGGCGAGTTATTCCATAGTCCTGTCAATAATGCCGCAGCAGATTCAAAGTGTTCTGAACCTTGCCGTGGCTAACGTATACTTTGGGAACCCGGTGCGAGATCATGCAGACGATCTCATAGGGAATCGTGCCGAGCGTTGCTGCAATTTCCTCTACGGGAATAATTGCATCTTGCTGCCTTCCAAAAAGCACCACTTCATCACCACAAGCCGCTTCGGGAAGATCCGTCACATTAATCATGCATTGGTCCATACATATCGTACCGACGACGGGAACACTCTGTCCCTTCACCAGCACCCGCGCCCGGCCCGTCAACATTCGGGAGTAACCGTCGGCATAACCGACCGGCAAGGTAGCTATCCTCTCCCCGTCCTGTCGGGTTCTATACACCACACCGTAACTGATCCCTTCATTAGCCGGCATCGATTTAACCATGACAATCTTCGTCTTGAAGCTCATAACCGGCTCCAGCAGAATCTTCTTCTGATTAACTTGAGCCGAAGGGTAAATCCCGTACATCGCAATCCCCAGTCTCACCATATTATAGGTAAGCTCCGGCAGATCGATGGCCGCAGCGCTGTTCCCGGCGTGCAAATAGGGAAATCTGATACCGCGCTTGGCAAAGTATTGAACGATTCTGTCAAACCGGCTGTACTGCATCCTCGTGTACGTCTTATCTTCCTCATCTGCGCTGGCATAATGAGTAAACAAGCCCTCCACGATCACTCCCGGAGTTCGGAGCGCCCGTTCGATGAACGCTATCGCTTGTTCCTCCTGATGCAGGCCCAGCCTCCCCATACCGCTGTCAATCTTGATGTGAATCTTGGCCGGATGCTTCTCGCCGGCCAGTTCGGCCACCGCCTGCAAATTCTCTTCATTGTACACGTTCAGCGTAATTCCGTTCTCCAGAGCAAGGGGAATCCCCTGCGCAGGAGTGTGACCCAGTATCAGGATCGGGTCTTCAATCCCTGCTTTTCTCAATTCCAACGCTTCATCCAGGAATGCCACCGCCAAATATTTAACACCGCAAGCCGATGCTTCCTTGGCTATTTCAACGGCTCCGTGGCCGTAAGCATCCGCTTTGATCACCGCCATCATTTGTATAGACGGGTCCAACAGGCTGCGGAAGGCATTCAGGTTGTGACGAAGCGCGTCCAATGAAATCTCTATCCATGTCGGACGATAAAACGAATCCAAGCCTTCCACCTACTTTTACAGCGTAAGGGGATACTTAAGAAGCCTAAACTTCTCTAGTAACCCCTCGGTACCGGCGTTTCTGGTGCTAATAGCTTTAATGTTAAACGCTTCTGGGTATGCTGTCAATGAATCGTCGGGCTCTATTTTGCCGACTGATCCTGGACGGATTGGGCAATGGCAACCATTTCCTCAGCAGGAAGATCGCCGGAGGATAAACGGAACTCTACGCCATCGTATGTCCATATCAGCGTTTTCTTGTCCTCTCCCGTCATCACCGCAAAGGTATAGCCCAGGTCCACCAAGGTTGCGGGCAGGACGGAGACGGAGCGGTCCACCGGCTTGGATTGCAGCAAAGTATAATGATAAGTGCCGGAATATCTTTGCAGCAGTCCCTTGCCGTCTCCAAGCTTCACCTCGGTTACCTCCGATTGGGTAACTCCCTCCGGCATGTAGGCGGGATCAATAAATACCAGTGGTTGCTGCTTATCTCCGTCCGTCTGCCCGGCTTCAGCCGAGGCCTGCCCCTTGGCTCCGTCCGACTGCTCGCCTTCTGCAGAGACCTGCCCCTTGCCTCCATCCGTCTGCTCGCCTTCAGCAGAGGCCCGCTGCTTGCCTCCATCCGTCTGCTCGCCTTCTGCCGAAGCCTGTTGCTTATCTCCATCCGTCTGCTCACCTTCTGCCGAAGCCTGCTGCTTACCTCCATCTGTCTGCTCACCTTCTGCTGCGGGCGATTGTCCCTCTTTCGGAAGCATCGTCGGAGCAGTCGGCAGCATCGATGCCGTCATATTTCTCTGCATATCGAAGGAGTCTTTATCGAATTGTTTATTAAACTCGAAATGGCTGAACTCCATTGACACCATGACGTTATTGCCGGCATCGGTCACCTGCACGTTCTGCGGCTGAAGCGTCTTCTTGTCGAGCCATATCTTCTGCCTCACCAGGGACGCATTCTGGTAGTTGGCCAGTACATCAAAGACATATGCATTCTCTTCGGCCGTAAACTGACGATCCTTATCTGTCAGGATGCTGTCCGCAATCGACTGGAACAGATAAGCCTGCCCTTGATTGTCCGGCCAATTGCTCTGGAAGCGGAAGCTTTTATTCAAATGAGGAGTCAGCACATACACCCCTTCATCATTTCGCAAAACAATTTGGGTAATATCCTTCTTGTCGTTAGTTAAAGAAATTCGGTAATAGTGCGGTTTCTTGAACCAGACTTCGACCTGGTATTCCTGGGGCACCTGCCCCGTATGCAGCGTCATCCGGCCCACTCCCTGATAGCTCTCCATCTTGCTGACGACTTCGTTCAGTTCCTTGACTACAGCTCCGGCATCCTTAGCGCCGCATCCGGATAAAATGACTGCAATTGCCAATACGATGGCTGCCATCCACGTGACCCGTCGCATTCCCATCATCCCTCTCTCCTCAAGGTTTGTTAACCAGCCCAGCTTTCGCAAGCCTTTGCGATTTCACTGATACATGTCTATGTAGAGACTTGGCCATTTATGCGGACGGGTTTGACGAGCATGACAAGTCGTTTCCGCTTGGAGAGGCAAGAGTCGGCGTCCCGGACGGTTTCGCTGTCTCTGTAGCAAGTTCACGAAGGCGCTCCGGGAAACTGCTTACAATCGCTCGGCGCTAACTGCTTGCAAACAGGAACTCGCTGGAAGTGGTTTCAACGAAAGAGTGAACCGAGCGTACGCTCGTACTTCTGACAAAAAGAAAAGGAACCCCGAAAGGTTCCCCTGAGTGGGCGCGGTGAAGGCGGCTACAGAAGCCAAGACTTCCGACGAGTGTCACACCGAACCGGTACACGGATGCGTGCGTTCAACCCTGTAGCGACTGACTTTGTGCCGGTTCCAGTTGTACGAGTTCGTCAAACTTGGCGGCAGCAGCTTCTTGAAGCCCAGGGAGCAAGTGGCTGTAGCGGTCCAGTGTGATCGTGACGGACGAGTGGCCGAGTCGCTCACTGACTACTTTCGGGTGAACACCGGCTTTCAAAAGCAGTGAAGCATGGGTGTGGCGAAGGTCGTGGAAACGGATGTAAGGCAACTTTGTTTTCTTCCGAAAGAAGTAGTACCAGACCCCTTCCAATTGTTGTGGGGTGAGAGGACCGCCATCTTGCTTGCAGAAAACAAGGTCGTGGTTCTGGTAGTGTTCAGATGCCAACCGATCCGCCAGTTGCCACCTTCTGTGTTTTTTCAAGGCGGTGATGGTCTGCTCCGGCAAAGCGATGGTCCGAACTCCGGCGGCGGTCTTCGGCTCTTGGAACATGTATCCCTCGTAACCTCGCACATAGGCACGGCGAACAGACAACTTCGCTTGTTCAAAATCAATGTCTTGCCACTTGAGACCAAGCACCTCGCCCCGGCGCATGCCGGTGGTGGCGGCTACAAGAAACAGCGTGTAATAGCGTTCGTTCGTGAACTCCCGAAAAAACTGCGCCAGTTGTTCCTCGTTCCAGACCCGCATCTCTTTCTTCGGCACTTTCGGGGCTTTGACGAGCTTCGCCACATTAGCCTCGATCTTCCCCCACTTGACTGCCATTTCTAGTCCATCATTAAGAACCTTGTGCACGTGCTTCGCGGTCTGCGCCGCTAGTCCGTCTTTTTGCATCTCATCGTAGGTGGCAATCAGATGTTGCGGAGCTAGCTCACAAAGCTTCACAACACCAAGTCGCGGCACGAGGTGGTAATTGACCACCCAACTATACATGTTGTAGGTGCCGGGACGAACATATTGTTTCTTTTGTTGCAGCCATGACTTAAAGTAGCTTGAGACCGTTTCGTTCGTCGGCTCGTATAGTTTGCCGTGCCCCATCTTCGCCAGCGCCTTCGCCAGTTCTGTCTCTGCTTCTGCTTTCGTCGCAAAACCGGACCGCCACTTTTGTTTACGCCTTCCTGTGACTGGATGCTTCCCGGCCTCGACAACAAACGCCCACGATTTTCCACGCTTGGTTACACAGCCTCGTATTTGGAACGCCTCCTTCCCCGTCCCATTAAAAATTTGAAAAAATTTTCAAATCAAGAGAATTGCTTTCGGGAAAAGTTAAACCGCGTTAAACCGGGTTTAACAGTGGCTTGTTAGCCGTTGCTATGGTGCTGTTGGGGGCTTCCAGTTCCTGTACAGCAAAAAAGAACGCATGGCCAACAAACCTAACAGCTTTTGAACACTTACATCTTAGCGAAGGCGTAAGTATCATGGGTACGTAGACTTGTCCTTTCCAGAAACGGCAGAAAACGACAAGTTACGACACTGGACGACAGGGAGTATTGCTGAACAAAAATATGACATGTTTTAATGGAAGTAAGACAGGAAAGGCAGGTGTCTAAGATGGTAGAGGAACTGTTAACCGTGGAGGAACTTCGGGTCAAGCTGAAAACGTCCCGGCGGAATCTGGAGCGATTGCGAAAGCAAGGCATGCCCTATCTCATGTTGGGGAAATCGCCGCGTTTTGACTACGATGCTGTCTTGAAGTGGATGAGTGATCGAAAAGAAGCCGAGGAACTGGCGAAAAACGACGTTGAATTCTAGTTCAAAAAAATTTTTTGAAAAAATTTTGCGGTTCACGGAGCTCGTCTCTGACGAACCCGAGGTCACCTGAATGGCTCTACATCAAGGGTTTAGAGGCATTTAAGGCATTTACAAATTAGGCAGAAGCGCGTATGATGTTCATATAGACAGTCCATCAGTTTGAAACATGTGAAACGAACTGCCGACCATAAAAAATACTACGGCGGGTCGAATGTTAAGGAGTGTTGAACTAAATAAGGCATGCCCTGGTCCATCGGGGTGAAAGTCTTATTTGGTTTACACTTTGTAGCATTCGGTCCGCCGTTTTCGTGTTCTGTGCAGTTCGTGAAAGAAGGTAATGCCTATGGATGTCTGCCGTTTTCGCATTCAAAAATATAGGGAGGTTAAATCATGGTAGCACGTAACGAATTCTTGACTGATGTCCGGGACACCGGCCCAATGGATCAGAGATCTTCAGATTTTTTAAAAGCACTGAAGTTTGTAGAAACGCTGGAAAGTACAAGTCTGGATGACGACAGATGCCTTGACAAGATATTAGAGTTCGAAAAACCGTTGAATGCGGACGAACGTCTGTCTTATTGGGCGGCAATTGCGAAGCAAACGGGGATTTCTCAAGAGGAGTTACTGGGTGTGCTAAAAGACTTCAGGATGACTCAAATGTCCACTAAGCCCATCCAACAACATTTTTCGGGGTTCCCATACCCGAAGCTTCATTTACCGTTCGGATATACCGCGCGGATGAATGCAAAAACAAAACTTCCAGAAATCATCCTCTATGACAAGAAAAAAACGGTCGTGGTGTCCAATGTCGCTGCGTTTCCAATTCGCATGTATATTCCAAAAGCAAAAGCTACATTGGACCACCCTGAATTGTATCAACTTACCCGATACAATCCTGGAACAGGTTTATGGGAAGAAGTACCGCAGGTGTTCAAGAAATCGTACCTTTGCTATGCAGGGAGCATCCACAATCTTGCAGACACCGGGATTTCTGTCGGGTCTGCAAATGCTTCAGAATTGGCGAAGTTTTTTCAACTGTTCATTGATACAAATGCAAAGAATCTTGAGATTGTTGAAACGGTACACAAGTTCGGCTGGGTGACCAACAAATCGACAGGTGAAAAAACATTCGCTCCTTTCTTCGGCTCGTATACTGTTGTTCCGGCCTCTGGGGATATGACAGAAAAAGAAGAAGCCGCTGGCGATTTTGAACTCGTGAAAAAGAAAGCCGGAAATCGGAATGAAGCGGTGGCTATGGTACAGGAAATGAAGGAAAACAAAGTGTTTCTGACCATGCTCGCCGGAATGTTTGCGGGTCCGGTCGTGTACTTGCTTCGGGAACACTTGCAGGAAAGCATCGGGATCGATTTGTCTGGGAAAACGTCCAAAGGGAAAACGTCAGTTCAAAAAATCGCGTTTAATCTTGTGTATGGGAATGCCAACCCTTTCACCCGTTCATGGGAAGGAGCGACGCCAAATGGGATATGGGGCATCGCAGGCATTGCGAATCATCTTCCTTTCATTCTAGATGATTCGCATCTGATTCGTAAACATACAGCGAACATGCCACACGCCCTCATCAATGGATTTCAAGGCGACAAGATGCAGGTGAATAAAGCCACCAACGAACTGTCGCTTCGGGAGAGAAAAACGGTCATGACCGTCATGTTTTTTAACGGCGAAGTACAACTGAGTGAACAAACGCTAATTTCAAACAGCCGTGGCTTGCTTGGAAGAGTTATTATGGTGCGCGCACTACCTTTCCCTGAAACGTTCACATCTGAACAGGTGAAGGCTTATGTTCGTCGTTCGTATTTGAACCGAGGACATTTTCGGGACGATTGGTTGACGCATTTGTCCAAATTGGACCCAGAAGCTACTGTAGACCTAGTAATGGAACTGACCAAGCTTTTTGAAGTGGCAGACGCCTCATCTCTTTATGGGCGTTTGACGAGCAAAGCGGCCACGCTGTATTGGAGTTTGAAAGAAGCCAACGAAGTGCTTGGCCTGGGACTAGAGCCGGACATTTTGATTCCGTTTTTAATCGAGCAGATGACGACAACGACAACAAACGGCGACATTAATGAGGAAATCGTTCGTGACATAGTCGAGCATGTCAAGCAGCACAGTGCGCAGGAAGAAACATTTCACCCATTCACGCCAAATCGACTTCGTGAGGGATATAACAGCAGTGAGGATGACTTTTTTCTGGTCAAACGTACGTGCTTGGAGAAAATCGTCAAAGAGCGTCGCAAAATTGAGCCTTTGCTTGATGAATTGCATAACGAAGGTTACCTAACTCAAAAAGGGAGTCGCAAAGTCAATTATAAAACGCGAGAGGGCTCCTCTTCGTCTACCACGGGCTATTCTTTCTCTAAAAAATTTATAAGGGATAAGTTGGGAATATACTTGGAGATGCCGTTTGATGCTACTTCGGCACAGAAACCGGATATCGTACTAACCGAATCTCGTACCGAGTTTGAAACTGCAAAACAATTCTATGCCGGTTCAGATATCCCTGTGATTCGAACACCGCAAGCTGACCGTCAAAAACGCCGCACAAAAGTTTGACGAACTCGTACAACTGGAACCGGCACAAAGTCAGTCGCTACAGGGTTGAACGCACGCATCCGTGGTACCGGTTCGGTGTGACACTCGTCGGAAGTCTTGGCTTCTGTAGCCGCCTTCACCGCGCCCACTCAGGGGAACCTTTCGGGGTTCCTTTTCTTTTTGTCAGAAGTACGAGCGTACGCTCGGTTCACTCTTTCGTTGAAACCACTTCCAGCGAGTTCCTGTTTGCAAGCAGTTAGCGCCGAGCGATTGTAAGCAGTTTCCCGGAGCGCCTTCGTGAACTTGCTACAGAGACAGCGAAACCGTCCGGGACGCCGACTCTTGCCTCTCCAAGCGGAAACGACTTGTCATGCTCGTCAAACCCGTCCGCATAGCTGTCGGAATGCCTCTTTTGCTTCTCGGAACCATTCGCCGGAACCCTCACGGCGCAAGGGATTGGGAGGTTGGGAGAACTACACGTGCGGGGATATTTGGAAAGCTGCAAACACGCTGCAAACACGAAACTCGGCTAGGATATTTCGGAACCTCCAAGCCAAGAGGTTCTAAGCAGGAGCAAGAAGCCGGGGCGAGTGTTTGGCACGAGAGCTTCGGTGGTGGGCCGGGAAGCCGCACCCTTGGGCAAGCGTCGAGCAACTTGCCAAACCTGCGGGCATCCGACCGCCCCTCCGACCGGCAACAAACTACAAGATTAGGAAAGGGACTGGGCGGCCAGGGGGGGTTCCAAAGCGCCGTCCCACCTAGCTGAAGTAACCTTAGTAACCCTCAAGTAAACATGACTACACGCCTCTGTCTCGGTGTACACGAAACGCAGTAAACCAAGTAAAAAAAGTAACTATGTATATATACATCTAAATCTGTATGTGAGTACGGGGGTACGTTTAAAGAAGGCTTCGCCAGATGTTACTGCCTTTACTGCGGTTACTGCCTCCCGTTCCCGCCGAAGCCGAAGCCACCCCACACCTTTACTGGAGCCTTACTAAGCATTACTAGCCCTTACCGGCAAAGCACTGCGGTTCCTGTAGTCTGCCTCTCCGTTCACAAGCTAGCCGAAAACACTTACAGCTACAAGGTCATCTTACACTGGAGTCATGGTGGCAAGGCGGGCGAACTGCCGAGCGCAAAGGTTCAGAGGCTGGGTCCATTGGCTTGGAACCTACACGTGTAGTTGCTGGTCGGACTCCCGAGTCTCAAGCGGAGTATCCAACTGGACTAGCGAGACGTTTCCCGACAAACGGAGAGGCATGCTTCAATCCTTGATAGCAGACGTACTGGCGAGTGTCATCCTGCTCATTCAGCACACTTTCCAAGCGCTCCACCTGGCGATTCGTATTTTCCCGAAGCGGAAAAAAACCTCCGATTGCTTCGTAGCGGTCAATTAAATCTTGCAGCTGCTCCGGTTCAGGAGGGCGTCCGCGGCGAATATGCGTATAGTAGTCTATGACTTGTTCCATGCTTTCCGGCGTTCCGTAAGACATGACCAGCACGCCAACTTTTTGTTTTGCCATACGTCAAACTCCTTCCGATTCGACAAACGATTTTTCCCTGATCGCCTCTTCCGAGTATCGGTGAACAAACTCCGTTAACGCTTTTAGCTTGTCCAGCGAAACCTCCGGAAATAACCCATGGCCGAGGTTAAAAATAAACCCTTTGTCGCGGAGTCCGTGATCGATGACGTTTTTGGCATACTGTTCGATAACTTCCTGCGGTGCAGTCAGCACAGTCGGATCCAGATTTCCTTGTACGGCTACGGGCCGATCCAGCCTTTTGCGGCCTTCCGTAAGCGTTATTCGCCAGTCGATGCCGATGACATCCGCCTGGACACCTCCAAGCGTCGGCAGCAGTTCGCCGGAACTGACCCCCGGGTAATAAATTTTCGGCTGATCGTAATCTGAGAGACGGGCGAATATGCGCTCAATCGTCGGAAGCACAAACTTTTGAAAATCTTCCGGGGCCAGCGCACCGACCCAACTGTCAAACAACTGGATTGCTTTGGCGCCGTTTTTTAATTGAGCCTGGAAGTAGGCGACAACCATATCTTCCAGCTTGCTCATCAGCTGTGCCCAAAGCTCCGGTTCGCTGTACATCATCTGTTTTGTGCGCCAATAGTTTTTAGACGGCCGGCCTTCGATCAAGTAGCTGGCGATTGTAAACGGCGCACCAGCAAACGTGATAAGCGGAATCGACAGCTCCCGGTCCAAAATGCGGATCGTTTCCAACACATGGCCAAGATCGTTTTCCACATCGATCGGACGCAGCTTTTCCACATCCCGCCTTTCCCGGATCGGATTGTGAATGACCGGTCCAACGTTCGCTACGATGTCAAAATCGATGCCGATCGATTCGACCGGATTCATAATGTCCGAATACAAAATCGCCGCATCCACACCTAGCTTCTTCACCGGCATCATCGTAATTTCCGCGGCCAGCTCCGGCTGGCGGCAAATTTCAAGCAAGCTGTATTTTTTCTTGATTTCCCGATATTCCGGATCGTATCGTCCCGCCTGTCTCATATACCATACAGGAACCCGCTCTACCTTTTGTCCGCGGCAGGCTCGAATGAACAAATCGTCATATGTCATTAGTTCTGAGTCTCCTTAAACTCCGTGCTGTAAGCCAATTTCCGTGCACCGAAGAGGTGCTTCGTCCATACATGCGATTATGGGAACCGCCATGACGAACAGTGAAATCGACTCCTGTATTCTCTTAAATCCATTATGCCCTTTTTAAAGATACGTCACAACCAGCGTAAACAAAATGTTTCTGACAAATATATGACAAAGCTGACTTCGTGACGTCAGTTGGCTCGTCATTTAACTAGACGGTAACCGATCGCTTATTCCTTTTTTGCCTCGGTTCCGTCACGATCATCCACTAATTTATCAAGCTGCTTATTGTTCATGCGAAACCCTCTGACGACGATAGTTTTAAGCTCTTCCAATTTCCGTTCCTGAATTTCAAGCCGCTTTTTCACGTTCCAATTAAGATTCCAGACTAAAATCGCGATGATGAGCAAAAGAATCTCTACCATGTTCTCACCTTACTTTTTTGTATAATTTGATATATTCCTATACCAGCCAAGACAATCGATCGTTTGGCTGCCAGTGATTCCAATCTTCCTCTTCGTTTCACTTTACCATATCATTTGCAGACATAATTAAGCTTTTCAACTGCAAATTGATTATTCGCATTGACAAATTTGATCGATCAGTATAGGATTTAATTAAATGATTAAATTTTTAATTGAATGACCAATCAAAGGGGTGCTTTGATGAGCAAACAAATTAATTTTCACGATTTCCCTCGCTCGTTTCAATTAGCCTTTCCGTTTTTAAGCATTATTTTGTCAGGTGCGTCGTTTTGGTATGTTTTTTATCTTGTTAACCAGGAATCGTTGCAATTTATACAATGGATCAGACTCATTATTTTTGCCCTCATCGGTGTCATCCTGCTCTTGTCTGCTATCATTTTCATTTTTCACAAAGCGTTAGCATGGAAAGGGTTCATTTTCGGGTTGTCATTACTTCCTGTATTATTGTGTTTACAGCTTTGCTTGTTTATTATAACTATTATAAGAATGCTGATTGGATCGATATTTCAAGGACAACTTCCTGAACCGATCCGGATGTTTATTGAAAATTATCCAAGTAAATACGATGTTGCGATCATTATTATACTCTTGATCGTTGGCTTTCTGGTGGTTATCAATAAGCTAAACAAAAAGAAAATGAAAAAGGACTAAGGCTCGGAGGAATGACAATGGGAGATCAGCCGTCTTTTATCGCTCAAGCAAGGAGAGAACAAATTATCAAGGCAGCGGTTGAAACTTTAAATGAGATTGGCTATGTCAATGTCAGCCTAGCTAAAATCGCAAAAAAAGCAAAAATCAGCGCAGGATTAATCTCCTATCACTTTCAGGATAAAGATGACTTGATCAATCATACGCTGGTATATTTGTTAAAAAAACAATATGAATATATTGAAGAAAAAGTGCGCACACAGCAATCTGCATACGACCAATTGATTGCCTTTGTTGGAGCATCTATAGATTACCAGGCTGCTCACAATGAGCATAATATCGCATTAATTGAAATTATTTTTAATGCGCGCACAGAGGAAAACGTCCCTTTTTATAAGGTAACCAATGACGATGAAGACCCGTTATATGCGTTATTACAGAACATTTTGGTCTACGGACAGAAGACACAAGAATTTTCCGAATTTAATCCTAAATACGCTGCAATCATGATCCAGGGAGCGATTGCTGAATCTATGCTGATAAACGGAGAATCCTTTGATTCGGAAGTTTATAAGCAAGTATGCATTGAAATGATCACTAGGATGATTAAACGAAACGGTACGTAGGAAAACTGGCAGCCGCACTGTAAACGGCTGCTTTTTTATATCATTGAAGTCGGTGTCATCGGATCACGCTTCATCTCAAGAGGTTCTTTATTAATTGCCAGCTTCATCGATGAAAAACCGGAAAAGCTGAGCACCCGGTTTTTCGGCTACGTTGCTAAAGGGTTTATGTTTAAATGCGATTAAACGTCTTACGAAAGTCTCCGAAGCGCTTTCCGATGAGCTAAAATGGTTTGATCGATATCTTCGTCCGAATGCGCCAGCGACATGAACATCCCTTCGAACTGGGACGGTGCGATCGAAACGCCTTCGTCGAGCATATTGTTAAAGTAATTTTTGAATTTGTCCAAATTGGAGGATGAAAAAGTAACCGTAGGCGAAATTACCAAAACGGAAGCCTATGTCCTTTACATCAAAGATATTGCAAATATGGACTATGTCCGGGAACTGACCGACAGACTTATAAACATCGAAACCGATGCTATTTATGATACTAATATGTTGATTCAAGTGATCGATGATAATCCGAATTCCATCTTCCCGCAGTTTCTGACGACGGAACGCCCCGATGCGGCCGTATCCAAATTGACTGACGGCAGAGTTCTCTGCTTTATAGATGGCAGCCCTTCGGTTATCAGTGCACCAACCTCCTTTTTCGAATTCTTTACTTCTTCGGACGATTATTATCAGCGATGGGTCATTGGCACCGCCACCCGGCTGCTAAGATATGTCTCATTTCTCATTACAATTACATTCACGGCATTGTATGTATCCGTCACCACCTTCCATTATGAAATGATTCCGGAAAATTTGCTGCTGTCTCTGACAGAATCAAGAAGCAAGGTACCGTTTCCGCCATTGATCGAAGCTTTACTGATGGAAACGACGATTGAGCTACTACGGGAAGCGGGGGCACGTCTGCCTACCAAAATCGGTCAGACGATCGGAATTGTAGGGGGAATCGTTATCGGACAATCGGCGGTTCAAGCGGGCTTTACAAGCAATATTTTAGTGATCGCTGTCGCGTCTTCCGCCATCGCCTCCTTTGTCATCCCGAGTTATGTCATGAGCGCCTCTATTCGTTTGATTCGCTTCGGTTTAATCCTGTTGGCCGGAATGTTGGGAAATTTCGGACTGGCGTTAGGCATTGCCTACATTGTTATCCATTTAAGCGGACTGACAAGCTTGGGTACTTCCTATGTTACACCGGTCGCGCCATTTCAAATAACGGATTGGAAGGATGTATTCGTTCGAGCTCCGTTCTGGGTTATTAAACGAAGACCGACACAATCCGATTCGCCGAATAAAGTGCGTAACAAAATGCGGAAATGAGGTAATTCCAAAGTGAAAGAGAAGCTGAGCTTTTTTCACGCAACCATCTTAATCTATATGTTCCAATCAGGCGTCGCTATCTTGGGTATGCCGAACCTATTGGCAAATTATTTTGGAACGAACGGATGGCTTGGGATTTTCCTTGTTTCCTTTATAGTATCCGTCAACATATTGCTCATATGGATAGTTCACCGGCTTGGCGGAAGCAGATCGGTATACGACATTTTGGAGCAATCCGTTCCGAAGCTCGTCCTCTTTCCGGTTTATTTGGCATTAGCTTTTCTGTGGGCTATGCTTGGATGCCTGACAACCAAACAGTACGTGTTAATTTTTCAAATGTTCTCTTTTCCTACTACCCCACCAATGGCCTTGAAATTATTAATGGATATTCTTGCTTTGTTATTAATTAGTAAGGGAATTTACGTGATTGCTAAAGCCGCGACTATTTTTTTCTGGCTCATCATATGGATGCTGCTGTTGTTACTTTTCTTCTTGGGAGATTTCGAATGGGCCAGATTGACCCCTTTTGTATTTAAGGGCGGGGAGAGCATACTCTCGGGAAGTCTGAATCTTTTCTTCGGTTACCTCGGGTACGAACTGAGTCTTTTTATTTTCCCCTATACGGACCGAAAAACAAAGTTTATAAAGGCGGTGTTCATCGCCAACATAATGATCACATTCGTCTATTTAATTACTTGTATTGTTTGCTTCGGTTTTTATAGTATTGATCAATTGAAAACGATCCAATATCCCGTCATTGACATTATGTCTTACATAAGGCTCCCGTTTGTGCAGCGTGTAGAAAATTTATTTTACGGATTCTTTATGTTTACAACCTTATTTTCTACAGTCATGTATGTTTGGGCGGCCAAAGAAGCTTGTCAGCGTATATTCCCAAAGACGAAACCGGGAGTGCTTGAGTTTATCATCCTGACGATTGTTTATTTCATCGGATTTATTCCCGAAGTCATGAACGAAGTTAGACAATGGCTTCAGACGTCGGGACATATCCAAATCGGTGTAGCATTCGGCTTCCCTATCATTGTCATTCTCGTATTACTTCTACAGCGTAAGAAAGGTGGAGTGGCAGATGGTTAAAAAATGGTTTGGCCTAACGATACTTTTGTTAACCATTCTTACCGGATGCGGAGACCAGCGTATTTTGGAAAAAGCAGGATTTATCGAGACGGAAAGCTTCGATTTGCTACCGAACGGGCAATTCCTTATATCCAATAGCGTTCCGATTACGGAACCGGGGGTTAAAACTCAGAGGAAAGTGTTAACCACTGAAGCGAAAAGCAGTAAAGAGGCCAAAGTTGAGTTTGCCAGACAGACAAGCCTGACCTTAGTGAACGGACAATTACGAAATCTGATATTCGGTGTGTCGCTGGCGAAACGGGGGTTATGGGACCAGTTTGATACATTTAGCAGAGACCCTTCCGTTTCTCCACATGCCAAAATAGCAATAGTCAATGGGAGTGCAAGCAGCCTGCTGGCCAAAGATTTCAAGCAGCACCCGCGTACAGATCAATACATTGATCGATTATTAACAAAAGAAGCGAAGGAGCACGCAATACCTAAAGTGACATTATATGAATTTACCAGGGATTTTCTAGATGACGGCATCGACCCCGTCGTCCCGGTCATACGGGAGGATCGGGATAATATTTCATTAGACGGTATCGGTTTATTTAAGGATTCTCGATATATCACCAAAATTGAGCCGGATGATGCGCTTATCTTCGGATTTCTCCGAGACAATGTCAAACGTGGTCATCTTGATGTGGAACTCGGACAGGCTGAAGGAGAAAACGAATTGGTAATGTTCAATTCCTTAACCTCCCGCAGAAATATAAAGGTAAAACGAACGGACTCGGGAAGTCCGGAAGTCGAAATCAACGTGAAAGTAAAGGGTTCCATCCTCGAGTATATTGGACCGCGTGATCTGAGCGAAGAAAAGAATCGAAGCAGCATCGAAACCATGATGTCTGATCATATTACCCGTAGGGCAAACAAAATGGTAAAACATATGCAGATGAATCGGGTAGATAGTTTAGGGATAGGCAAATACGTGAGAAACAACATGAGTTACGAAGCATGGAAAGCTATGGATTGGGAGCAGAAATACCCGGATGCAAAAGTCAAATGTAAAATCCGATTTAAAATAAAAGATACCGGTAAAATCGAAAAATAAAATGCCGCCCCTTCGACAAAAGTGGACAAGAGAGTAAATGGCTTCCGAAGCCATGAAGCAACCGGCCGGGAAACGATGAACGTCCCCGGCCAAGGATATACTATTGCTATTCGATAAGGCGGTATGGCAAAAAACTCCGGCCCCCTTCAATTTAATTCCGGCTTCAGCGGACCGGCCAACTCGTTCATGAAAAACAGCTTGCCGGGGAGAGTAGGCATGTAGGAGGAGGGCACCCATGGGTCCGCCCCATACCGCAGTGTCGTCCAGAGCGACATTCCCTGCCACATCATCCCCCTGCCGAGAATTCCGTCCGCTCCGCCAATCGCATAGTCGGCCTGCAGGAACAGTCCCGGCCCGATCGTATTAGCGTAGCAAGGAATCAGGGTAGTCCGGCTCTTGAAGCTTGTGATTGCGTTCTGCTCGATCGTCAGCGGGTGGAGACGGGCCCCTGTCCGATGCGTGCTTAGCTTCCATTCGTCTTCCGAGCTGTATTCCCCGGCATAATGCGGTTCCCAGAAGGCAATGTGGAACACTCTCCCTATTCCGTATACGACTCCAAGCTTCGCATTCACCGATTTTAGCTCCGCTATTTTCTCCGCGTAGGTCCCGATATTATCCCTGGTTGCGAAGTTTCTCTGCTGCACCGGGACCGTCAGCTCGCCCAGCGGCCCGTAGAAAGCTTTTTCCATGGCATACTGGAACGAGCCCGGATTGGAAGCCGGAAGCGTATTTCCGTCCGCATCGCTCCATTCATCCATGTTGAAGCCATGGACATGATCAGCGCTCACATTCCACATTTTCAGGAAGTAAACGGTCCACTTGTACATCCCCATAGGGCCGACCGGCAGGATCAAGGCCAGCGGCTCTCCGCGTTCTTTGGATGTTTTGATAAGCATGGCTATTTCATGGCCAAGATAGACGTTAAATTCCTCAATACTATGGCAGGCCACCGGCTGAAATTGCTCGTGCCAATGCGCCTGACGCTCAGTAATCTCTTCGGGGGAGTTTCCTATGCACCCCTCTATTTTGGCAAGATCCCAGCCCGAAGGCAGCCATTCTTCCATCATGGACCCTTTGATCGTCGTCAGCAGATTCATCGACATCACTTCCTTCGCATATTTTATTGCAGCCAGCCCTTCAGTTGGGCAATCGCCGCTTGAATATCCCTGGTCTGCTGCTCTCCCCAGATTTCCCTCTCGATGATCAGGTTTCCGTCCATTCCTATTTCCCGCAAGCGTCTTATCAGCTCCGGAAAATGGGCTTTGCCTTGACCGACGGGAACCTCCCGGCCCAGTTCATCCCCATTGGAGGGGTACATCCCGTCCTTAATATGGACTTCCCTCACATGCTTACCGATAACATCAAGTGCGTCTACAGGATTTCCCTTGCCATACATAATCAGGTTCGCCGGATCCAGATTTATGCCCACGTTGCTCATTCCGACGCGTTCAATCGTTCTCAGCAGCACCACCGGCGTCTCCTGCCCTGTCTCCAGCCAGAACTCGATTCCCAATCGCTCGCAATAGCTTGCAATTTCACGGATAGCTTCCACAACACCGTCATACTCCGGGTCCGTCAAGTTCTCCGGGATAAAGCCGCAATGGGTGACCAGAGCCCGAGTCCCTATCCAACCGGCAAAATCGGCCCACTTCTTCAACACTTTCATGCGCTCCTCCCGGTACTTGACCGGAACAATGCCGAGGGTAAGCGGCCCTTCCTTGAAGTCCCACACCTGTGGCTGGGGCAGCCCACCCCAGAAGGCGCTGATCGTTACACCGGCAGCCCCGGCATGACGGACCGTGTTCTCAGCGATCTCCCGAGTCGCCATGGACACATCCCAGCACATGAGCTGGCAGACGTTCAAGCCGAAATCGCTCATCTTGGCAAAACAGTCTCCCTCATTCGCCAAGTGGGTGATAACACCGATATTCATTGCCATGAATTTCACCTGTCCCTCCTATCGTATTCATTCCATAAAATACTATAGATCCGGGGCAGGACCAGGACATATTTATAACCGGTCAAGTCATTTATTAAGCATTGGTGCACTCCGCTATTTCCCGGATGGCTTGGCGAAGCATCGGTTCGATCTCCTCGGAGAAAGGCGCGGGCAGCAGGAAATAATGAGTGGACCAATAAGCTTCATAGCCGCCCTCTCCAATCTGTGCCGCGGTAGGAATATACCCGATCATTCCGTTCGTGTATCCTAGAGGCAGTACGCGCCCATTACAGGCTTCTTTCATGGCTTCTTTAATATAGAGGCCATACTCCACAACGACTTCCGCATTCATGGCGACAACGGACAAGCCCTCTGCCAAAGTTAAGGTGACGACGTCCAGCGGCCTCTGCGGCTGCAGGCGGGGAGGGCATTCCAGCAGCTTCCTGCTCCATTCCCCGATGACCCCGGGCTCATCCATCCGCTTCACAAGCTCCTGAGCGGAGGGCGGGTTCTGCAATGGGGCGGACAGCGTTACGATGCGGGCTGTCAGCGGACAACCCTCCAGCCGTTCCCACTCTCCGTTCATCGCCCCGAGGACATCGCCGGCGAACTGCTTCGCTATTCGCGTCACTTCATCGTCATTGCCTTTCAGGATCAGCTCGCCGTCGGCGCCCGCCGGGTTGATATCCCCGCAGCAGCCCTGCAAATAAGCGGAGACGACCCCTCCCCCCAGCGTTTGTTCAATCGTATCCATGGCCGCTCCGCAAAATTCGGAAGACACCCAATTTTCCATATTAGCGACAGGATGACAAGCGAAATGAACAAGCAGAGCTTTCGTTTCCCCTGTCAGAGAACGGTAACGGACCAACTGCACTTCAGAGTCATGCGGCCCGTCCGGATTCGCCTTGAAATCACATTGTCCGTCCACCATCTTCCGGCGGTTGATGCCTATATCGCTGCGCCCTCGTATAAATTCCACATGTACGGCCTCCCGGTCGGCCATAGCCTGCCCGATCCCCTCCAATACAAGAGCCTCCAACTCCACTATATAGCGGAGATCCGCTTTGCCCAGTAAATCGGAAAATTGGGTGCTCGTCTGGGGCCCGGAGTGCGTATGGGTGCCATGAAGCAGGATCGAATCTTCCGGAATGCCCCACTTCTCATGAATTTGCAATTTAAGCTGAGGTACCCGCTCACTGCCCCACCAGATCAAATCCGCAGACACTAACAGCGCCTGCGTCTCTCGTCCGTCCCCGTCCATATGGCGATAATAAAAGATCCGGGCGTACAGCGGATGAGTTATCCCCTTGCAGCCCCCGTCTTCACTTCGCAAGCTGAATCCGGCAAGAGGCACACTATGCTGCGGGGTAATATCGATTTTCGAGGTTCCTAACCAAAGCTTCGTTTCCATCCTCAATCCTCCTAGTATATGTCAGCCTTTCACCGCTCCGACCAGTTGGCCGTGAATGAAATACTTCTGAACAAACGGGTAAATCGCAATAATGGGCAAGACGGTCAGCATCAACGCCGCCATCTTGATATTCTGGGGGTGTACCCGGTCCTGCCCTTTGATCATGGCCTCTTGCGAGAGCTTGCTGGCCGATCCGGAATCTATCAGTATGTCTCTCAGATGATATTGTAAGGTCCATAATTCTTTATCACGGATGTATATTAATACGTTAAACCATTCATTCCAGTAAGCAACGGCGCTGAATACCGTAAAAGCCGCTATCATCGGCAGAACCATCGGGAAGATGATACGTGTAAGCATCACCAGTTCCCCGGCTCCGTCAATTTCGGCGGATTCCATAATTTCCTTATGCAGCCGGTCAATCACATTTTTGAAGACGATAATGTAAAAAACGTTACATATGCTGGGAAGAATGAGCGCCCAATAAGTATTCGTCAGGCCCAGCTTTGTGACAACCAGATAAGTCGGAATCAACCCGCCGTTGAAAAACATCGTCAATAGAATGAAATGGAAGAAAAATTTTCTGCCGATCAAATGTTTATGGGAAAGGGAATAGGCCGCACTGATCGAGAACGCAATGACCAGAACCGTATTCACGACCGTCAGCATGACGGTATTGGCGAAAGAACGAAGGAAGGAAGCATTGGCCGCCAGCTTGATATACCCGTCCAGGTTGAACCCTCGGGGCCAAATGCCGATATTGCCTTGGACAACCTCTTGGTAGCTGCTTAGAGAGATAGCCATCGCATTGAAGAACGGGACAATAACGGAGAGGCAGAACAGCCCGAACAAAGAGTAGTTAAAGATATTAAAGATAGTTCTGGAGGTTGATTTGTAAACAATCATAGTTATGCCTGCCTTTACTAGGTTAATAGAGCCCTGTACCGCTCAGTTTCTTGGAGACCCGGTTTGAAACAACCAACAGCACAAATGCCATTACACTTTGAGTCAAGCCTATCGCAGTCGTTAAACTATATTGAGATTGTTCCAACCCCACCCGGTATATATAGGTGCTGATAACTTCAGATACGTCATACACCAATGGATTTTGCAATAAAAATACCCTCTCGAAGCCAATGCCGAAAATGTTCGCGAGCTGCAGCAAAAACAGCAGCGTAATCATAGGAACCATCGCAGGCAGCGTAACATGAATCGCCTGCCGGAAACGGCTGGCTCCATCGATCATCGCCGCCTCATACAGGCTGCTGTCAATGCCGGCAATAATGGCAAAATATAAAATCGCGGACCAGCCCACACTTTTCCATATTTGCGCTATGACTGCAATGGCACGGAACATTTCTTTCTCGGCCATAAAGTAAATCGGATCGATTCCGAACGCCGATTTCAGGAACATATTGAGCAAGCCGTCCGCAGGGGACAGCATCTGATGAACCAGCCCGGCGACGACAATCCAGGACAGGAAATGGGGCAGATAAGAAATGGTCTGCACTATTCTCTTGAAGCCTCGGGCGAAAATTTCGTTAGCCAAAAGCGCAAACAGAATCGGCGCCGTAAACCCGAATAGAAGATCATAAAAGTTCAAGATGAGGGTATTTTTCATAACCGACCAAAACTTGGCATCGTTAAGAAAATAGGCGAAGTATTTCAAACCTGCCCAATCGCTGCCAAACACGCCTTTATACACGGAATAATCCTTAAAGGCGACAATGACGCCGTACATCGGAATGTAGTTGAAGAAGAACAAGGAAATAAGGGTCGGCGCTAGAAGCAAATAGAGGGTGATAAGGGATCGGGTGCGTACTTTTCGCTTGGACATCTTCCCCGCCATATCCTCCTTCCTTTAATAGACTGAGGCGCCCGCTTTGAGCTATGGAAGCGAAAGGGCACCTTCGATATAAAATCAATGAGCTTTACCAGCCGGCATGCTTCACGCCCTGGCGGATAAGCATTTCTTTGTTTTCATCCAGATATTTCTGCATCGGACCGTAGATAACATCGCGGAATTGAGCTTCCCATTGCTTCACCCGCTGATCGAATTGTTCCATCGTAATCTTGCCCATGATCGCCTCGACCGTAAAGCTGTTGATCGCCAGCCGGGCTTCCGAAGCCTTCAATACGGCTTCATCCGGCGCTACATAGCCGGGCAGCTCTCCGATTCCGTTCTCCCTTGCGATTTGGTCCATTGCGTATATGCTGTTATATACCTCGTCCGTATACTTATCCCCGAGAGCCAGTCTATGAGAAGCGACTTTGGCATCCTGCCCTTCGAGAAAACCGAACACTAATGCCAAATGAAGTGACCAATAATCCTCTGTCCCGGGTCCGATCTTATCCGTAGGAACCCGCTTTCCGTCAACGGTATTATAGGTCACGCCTTCGCCTTCGTAGCCCCAGAAGATGGATTCGTATAATTCGTCCGAGGCGAAAGCTTCGATTACCTTCCATGCTTCATCCGGATGTTTGCTGCTCGAAGAAATGTACAAACCGTGTGTAATGATGGGAAGCCCCATCTTCGGCTCGGCATATTTCTTATCTTTCAACACTTTCGGATATTCCTTCAGCGGAGGCGCAAACAGCCACTTAACCTCTTTGGCGTGAGGAGGCAGCGATTTCTCCGTCTTGTAGTACACCGCCCCGGGAGCGATCTGATCCGCGCTGTTCACCTGCAGCAATACCGTGTTGTTAATAACCTTCTCATTGTATCTGGAGTCGTCGGTCGTCGCGAATTCGGGATCCAGCAGTCCCTGGTCGTATAAATCTTTCATAACCAATGTCGCTTCCCGGAATTCCGGCAGAAGGACGTTGGGAATGATTTCTCCGTCCTGAATTCGCCAACCGTAGGGAACCGCCCCGTACCAGAAATAAATCACGCTGCCTCCGCCCGTGAATACATTATCACCCGATGCCGCATTGGACATGATGACGGCGTCCGGGATCTCCTTCTTCACGACCTTGAAAAATTCAATCCATTCGTCAACCGATTTGGGCCATACCCCGTTATTATATTTATCGATGAGTTCCCCTCTCATCATGTTCACACCCGAGCCCTGCGGACCGGCCTCCCAGGCCATCGGTATCCTCCAATACTTGCCGGTGACCGGATCTTTGGCAAATTCCATCATTTCCTTCGTAATATACTTCTGCACCTGCGGGGAATTGTCGTAGTATTCCTTCAAGTCGATGAAGGCGCCTTGTCTGGCGGCCCGGTAGGTCTCGTCAACCAAATAAGTCTGAACCAAATCGGGCATCTTGCCCGAAGCCAGCATAAGATTGAATCGGGTTGGAAAATCTGCGTAGGAGGGAACCTCCAGCTTCAGGTCTACACCCGCTTGTTCCTTAACGATATTAATAAACTTGTTGTTCTCCGGATCGACTCCTTCGGGATGGGGCAGTCCGGAATCCCCCATGAACATGGAAATGGCCACCCTGCCTTTGTTATCCGAATCTCCTTCATTCGAAGAGGGATCTTTCGAGCATGCGGCGACAAACAGGATCAGTACGGTTATCATAGACAAAAAGATACGATTGGTTTGTCTACCCATCGTTGATCAGCCCCCAATTTTTCACAACGGTTGTAAGCGCTTACTAATGGTTTGTGCCATACAGCCTCACGATATAATTACTTCTGAGGCAAGTGAATATCAAACCGGTTCGTTTGCATCACTGGCCTCAGATGAAATCATTCGTATAGGATTAGGAATAAGATTTAATGACTTTCTCAAGAGCTTTCGCAATATCATGCATGGCCTGCTCATCTTCGAGCAGTGTAACCTGTGTCAGCCACAGCGCCTCTTTCTCGCAAGCTCTTTCGCTTACAGGACAGGAATACTCATGATCCCGCCCGCTTAACTCCTTGGATGCCTGCTTGATGGCCTCGTTGGTATTCAATGAGTTATAGCCGGTCAGGACGAAGATGCCCTCCGCATTCACCTTGTTAATAAAATCGTCCTTATCGATGCCGCTCGCGAAATCGGAATCCAGCTTGAACATATACAAGTGATTGGCATGTCTCGTCACTCTCGGATCCCTGGTCAACAGCTTAATGCCGTCTATCTCGGAAAGAAGCCCATCCAGAATCTTTACATTGGCCTCCCTTGTTCTCATCTGCTCCTCCAGGCGGGTCATTTGCGCAAGGACGAGCGCGGCCTGGAATTCCGTCATCCGGTAGTTTTGGCCGATTCTTTCATGCTGGTACCACTTGCCTCCCGGGATTCTGCCGACGTTGATCAGCGACCACGCATTGATCAGCAGTTGTTCGTCATTCGTCGTGATGACTCCGCCTTCTCCGGAGTTCAAGTTTTTGCTGGATTGCAGACTGAACGTCCCCATATCGCCGAGCGTCCCGACACAGCGCCCGTCCCACTTCGCCCCAATGGCTTGAGCGGCATCCTCCACCACGACAAGATTATGCTTCTTGGCGATCTCTACAATGCGGGTCATATTGGCCGGGCCGCCCGCGATATGTACCGGAACGATCGCCTTGGTGCGCGGGGTGATGGCGGCTTCGATCTTGTCAGGATCGAGGAGCAGAGTATCCTCCTCGACATCGACGAATACCGGAATGGCGCCGATAGCGAGCGGTGCCGAGGCGGTAGCGACGAACGTATAGGGAGGTACGATCACTTCATCTCCCGGCTTCACTCCGCATGCCTGAAGCGCTACCGAAATGGCGACGGTCCCGTTAACCAAAGCGATCGCATGATTGGCCTCCTGAAGTTCAGCGAATTTCCTCTCCATATTCGGCAGTTTGCCGTGCATGGAACCGTATTCAAAAATACCTCCCCAATTGCCCGATTCCAATACTTCCATAATCATTTTTCTTTCCAAATCGTCAAATACGGGCCATCTGGCTTTCCAGCCTCCTTGCCTTACGGGCACGCCCCCGTCAATTGCCAGTTTTTCCTTATCCATGTCCCATCTTCTCCTTAATCATATTCTTTTTCTTTTCTAATATGTAAGGTACTATAGATGTAACTACGGGATAGGTCATTATCCAAATAGCATAAGTCACATTTTAATCTTTGGGAGAAGGGAAGATTTTTCCGATGGGAATGTTTCCTGAATATCACGACACCATCACCGTCGCCAATGTCAAGAAGGGCCAACTGCCATTCTACATATTGGAAATTACGATTGATTTCCTCATCAACATGCATCACCACGATTACGTGGAGCTCTTATACGTAGTGGAAGGCAGCGGCATCGAGATCATCAACGGAAAGAAACATACCCTTCAGCCGGGAACGGCCTCCTTCCTGCTCCCGCACCATATTCACGAGATTCAAGGCAATCCTGCCTCTCCGCTGCGGGTCTATTGCTGCATGTTCGACATCAGCGTCCTGTTCGGCTCCCGCTTCGACTTCGAGCTGGTGGGCAGATTGCTGCGTTCGGGGGTCGACCTCCCGTCCTTCGTCGACTTCAAGAATGAACAAATCGAACAGATGAACAGCATCTTCTCCTCGATCGTCCGGGAATATACCGGCTCCAACTTCGGCAAGTTCACTTTCATCCGTGTCAAATTGCTGGAAGCGCTGCTTCAGTTCGCCCGCGAATTGCAGCCTGCGGCCCAGGATGAATTCAGGCCTGCGCATGATTCACAGAAAAGGCTGGAGAACGTTATTCAATACATCCACACCCACTACGCCGAGAAGCTTACCCTGGAAACATTGTCCAAGAAATTCAACTTAAGCCCTCCTTACATAAGTCAGGGTCTCAAGAAGCTGTGCGGGGAAGGGTTTGTGGATTATATGCATAAGATCCGAATTGGCAGCGCTCTCAGTTTACTATCTTCCACAGATATGCCTGTCGCCGACGTTGCGGTGGAGGTCGGCTTCGATTCTTATCGCAGCTTCACCCGCGTGTTCAGGAAACTGCGGGGAATGACGCCGAGCCAATACCGGGAAACGTATATCAACACAGACGATATTGCGTCTCATTTTACCCAAGGGTAACCGTAAGAGCAAGCAAGGCCAAGGGGACTCAAGCTTCGAGCGAAATTTTCTCGCCCGTAGCGATGGACCGGTCTATAGCAAAGCATACTTCCATCGATTTGTACGCATCTTTAAAATCGCATCGGGTCGGTCTCTTGGTTTGGACAGCCTCCACGAATTCAGCAATTTCCATCTCGAAAGGCTGATGCGATACATCACCGCTTTCCGGCAAAACGACCGGGAAGGTGGCGAAATCCGTTTGTCCTGGAAACTTGTCGCTGAATACCCGGTTATTCATGATTGTTCCCTTGTCCCCCAGAAGGTGAATGTTAAATTTATAGGGCGTCCTGCACTCCAGGGAAGAGGATACTTTGCCGATCCCGCCATTCTTCAGCTTGAAGAGAGCTATTACATTCGGATCGAATTCGTAGTCGGAATCCGCACGCGTAGCACAGCTATAGGCCGTTACTTCGACGATATCGCCCGCAAAATATCTCAGTGCATCCACGGCATGGCATCCGGCCGACAGCATGCTGCTGCCGCCAAGCTCTGTCTTGGTGCTCCACCGGTACTGGGGAAATTGCGGGCCGATATGGTTCCAATAATCGATTTGGGCCATGAAAATACGTCCGACGGCATCATCCCGGATTAGTGCTCTGATCATCTCGATGGCCGGATTCCAGCGCAGCACGAAGCTCGCGATGGCCGTTATCCCCGACTCTTCTATCGCCGGAGCCATCTGCCTCATGGCCTCCATGTTCATGGCCAAAGGTTTCTCCAGCACCAGATGCTTGCCATTCCTTGCCGCCAGCTTGGCCTGATCAGGGCGCACATCGGGGGTCGAGCATAGGATAACGGCATCTATGTTCGGTTCCTTGATCATCTCTTCGTAATTCGTATAGATGCGCGCTTCCATTCCCAGCTCCGCCAACCGGTTCCCTGCCCGTTCGGCATCGCCGGTCACCACGGCGTACAATTCAGCCTCCCGGTTCGAGCGAATCGCCTTCATATACTCCTTCGCGACCCATCCCGTACCCACCACTGCAAAACGTATCATGTCCGCCCTTCTCCTCTCATGTTCTCTTATCAAACCGGAAATCGGACAGCGTTTGGCCTGCTCCAGGCCATATGCTGAATAAATCCTTCGGCATACGCACATCCGGCCTGCATTCCGCGGAATTTGTTCATCGTCATCACGCTGTCCAGAATATCTACGTTGTCATGGTTTTTGAGCCAGACCAATTGGCTCTGGTGCTTCTTCAGCATTTCAAGCTTGGTGCCGAACGTTGCCGTAATATCCACATAGAGAGTCGGCTGAAAATCAATCCCCGACAAATTGTCCATGTAATACAATGCGGGCACCTTCGCAGCGGGCTTGTGCTGCCGGGATGCACCGGGCAGCGTGGCCAGGAACGTCGTATCGAAGACGATTCGGCTTAATGCATTGTGGTCTGGCATATAATCGTTAGGAGCATGTGTGATCACGAGATCAGGTTGAACCGTGCACATCAAGTCGATGAATTTCAGACGGATCTCCTCTTGCTCCGGCCAAATTTCCCCATCCCGGAGCCCCAGCGAAACGACACGGCTGCCAATGACAGCCCCGGCCTGCTCGGCCTCTCGTCTGCGAATGGGCACCAGCTCCGAAGCAGGGATTTCGTAATGACCTTTATCCCCGTCGCTGGCATGACACAACACCACTTCATGACCGGCCTCGACCATCTTGGCCAGCGTTCCTGCACAGGAAATTTCAATATCATCCGGGTGAGCCCCGATCGCCAATACTTTCAATATCCATTCCCTCCCCATATCCATTTAATAGACGGCCGCCGGCTACAAGAGCCGGAGCGAACTCCTATTTTGAAAAATACCCGATTGGAGAAGCCGATGCAGGTCATAATTCAAACCGTTTAAGCCATATTTTAATATTCTTCCGGACGGGACATTGCGTACTTGAAAATGAGAAGCCGCGGCGCACCGGGAAGAACGGCACTTTGATGGAGGCGCCTCTGCAAATGCACAAAAAAACCTTGATATTCAATTGTATATATCATATACTGTTTATACCATAAACGGTATATGATATATACAGAAAGGGGAATGCAATGAGTTCGTTAGCTATTGAAGTAGTCGGACTGCGCAAAGCATTCGGTCAACAGGTTGTTCTGGACGGCATTGATCTTTCGGTACAGAAAGGTACTGTATTTGCCTTGCTAGGCCCTAACGGAGCCGGCAAAACTACACTCATCCATATTCTGTCTACCTTAGTGGCTCCCGACGCCGGGACCGTCAAGGTGGGAGGATATGATCTCACTGCCCAGAAGAGTAAGGTAAAGCAGTCCATCAGTCTCACCGGCCAGTATGCAGCCGTTGATGAGATGCTGACGGCAGAGGAGAATCTGCGCATGATCGGCAGACTTTCGGGACTGACCGCAGCGGAATCCCGGGCCCGCGCCGACGAGCTGCTGCAAGCCTTCGATCTGACGGCAGCCGCCCGCAAGTATGTCAAAACCTACTCAGGCGGCATGCGGCGGCGCCTGGATCTCGCCATCAGCCTGGTGGTCAGCCGCCCCATATTATTTCTGGACGAACCGACGACCGGACTGGATACGAACAGCCGGCGCACCCTGTGGGACATCATCACGCAGCTCAAAGAGCAGGGGATGACGATTTTCCTGACAACACAGTATTTGGAAGAAGCCGATCAATTGGCGGATAGGATTGCGGTGATTCATAAGGGGAAGGTCGCAGCCTCCGGAACGGTCAAGGAGCTTAAATCCCGCGTAAGCGAAGAGGTGATTGAGCTGCGCAATGACAAGGATGAACTGATCCGCAGCATTCCTACCTGCGGAAGTATTCAAGGGGTTATGCGGGCGCTTGGAGAGCTGGCCGGTACGGTTCCTGATGCAACCAAAATCAGCATTCGCCGGCCCAGTATGGATGATGTCTTTCTCGAATTGACGTCCGAGGACAAGAAGGAGGCGGTGTAAAAGATGAATATTTCGATAAATCCGTCCAAAAAAGCTTCTTTCGGAGCTGCTCATCTTGCGTTCATCGGACGCAGCCTCCGTCTTTCCCTGCGCGACGTTGAGGCATTGATTATGGCCCTATTGCTCCCGATCCTGCTCATGCTCCTGTTTACCTACGTCTTCGGCGGAGCGCTGGATGCCAGCGGCAATTATGTCAATTATGTCGTTCCGGGCATCATTTTGTTATGTGCCGGCTTCGGGTCGGCCGGTACGGCGGTAAGTGTAGCCCAAGACATGACGAACGGAATCATTGACCGATTCCGGACGATGCCGGTCAGCAGCTCAGGCGTCATCACCGGACATATTATCGTAAGTCTGGCGCGCAACCTGCTTGCCACCCTGGTGGTTATCGGTGTTGCTTTCATCGTAGGGTTTCGCCCTACCGCAAATGTGCTTGAATGGATTGGCGCCCTGGCCATCATCTTATTGTTTATCCTGGCGCTCACATGGCTGTACGCAGCGATCGGATTAGTCGCGGGAAGCACATCCGCCGCCAATGGTTACGGCTTCATCCTGCTCTTTCTTCCCTATCTGTCCAGCGCATTCGTCCCGACGGAGACGATGCCGGACGGATTGCAGTGGATCGCTAATCATCAGCCTATTACTCCGGTGATCGAAACCATCCGCGGGCTGCTCACCGGAACCCCGATAGGCAATCAAGTCTGGTGGGCTATCGGATGGTGCGTGCTTATCATTCTTATTTCTCTCGTATGGAGCATCCGGGCATTTCAGCGAAAAGCAGGGCGCCGTTAATGACCCTCTTGCATGAAGAGTCCTGTCAAGTATGAGCTGGGTTCGCATAACATACGGCCACGTCTCTAATATGAAGCAAAAAGACCTCAAATCCCGCCATGGAGTGGGTTCGAGGTCTTTTCTAATGGACATAAAAAGCTGCCTTTAACACCGGGTTTAGGGGACAACCCCAGCCTCGGTCATCTGATCGGATAGTGTAAAAGACGAGCAAAACTGCAGGTCTTTTTGGAAAAAAGCCGCGCACTGCCTTATTCTAAAGCGATAATGCAGGTCTTTGGAGAGATTTTTGCGAAATCGCTCCATTTTGTGAGAAAAGACCTGCACATTTGAGCGTCTTTCGCTCTTTTTTTGGTAAAAGGCAGGATTTCAATGTACTATTGCTCGTCTTTGCGTCTTAGCGACTTTGCGACGTCCTAACGAGTCCGAATGCGACCTTCATGCTTAAGGGACGGTTGACTTTCCCTTGTGTCCCGTGGGCAGCGATATACCACTGGCCTTACTCTTTTTCTCGTTTTCGCAGTTTTGCCGGTTCAGGACGTCCCCGTTGCGAACACTTTGAGACAGCCGGTCTATTTTCCATTTTCCGCTTGTCTTTGATTAAGGTAGTACTCAATCCCGTCCAGAATTCGTTCCAATCCAAATTCGAAGTCGTTGCTTCCATCATCCGACTCATTCTCCCCGGCATACGTGCCTGATTTCACCATTGCATAAAGCTGGGGGAATTGTTCTTGGGTCACTAAATACTTAAGCGCATTATGTATATCTGATGTGCTTGGGGCAGCAGAACGGCTGCCTGCTTGAACCGCCTTATCTATATCCCGGATAATTCCTCCCCAAGATCGGGCGTAACTGTTTAACAACAGCACGATGGACATCTTCTCATGATCACTTAACGGACAATGACGCATGATCCGAAGTCCCCACTCGACAATTTGAAGGATATTGGGGGTATATGGTTCCCCTGTAATCGGAATGTCAAAAAACCAAGGGTGTTCCCGCAAAATCTGGATGCAAGCTTGTACATACTCCCGCATGCCGGTTTTCCAATCCTCATCCTTCTCCTCGGGCGGAATGGGGATATCGCACACTGCGTCCTGCATAAGGAGCAATAAATCTTCCTTGCTCGGAATGTATCTGTATAAGGACATCGCCGTATACCCCAGCGAAGCCGCAACACGGTTCATGGAAACCGCAGATAGTCCATCCTTGTCCGCAATCCGGATAGCAGTATCGACAATTTTCCGGATGCTAAGCTCGCGCTTCGGTCCCCGCTGAGGCTCCTTTTCCAACCCCCAACTGAGGGCTATGCCGCGCGGCAGGTTTTGCATGGCTTCGTTGTCCTTGCGATCTTCATCTTGCATGGGTTCAGCCTCCACGAAATTGCTTATATCATATACAGTATAACACATTTTTATGGAGCATTATCAGACAGCCGGTAAGGTAATAGAAGTGCAGCTTATCTTCAAAAAGATTCAGGAAATAAAAACCATAAAAATTCTAGATATGGTAAAATCAGATTGTACTGCCATACTCAGTTCATAAATAGAAAGGAGCCAATGAATATGTACGATATTGCCGTTATTGGATCCGGACCTGCGGGAGCAAGCGCTGCCATATTCGCTGCCAAATCCGGCAAGAAAACACTGGTGATCGATAATGATCAAGGGGTCACGCGGCGGGCCTGGGTCAAGAATCATTACGGTGTGGAAGACATTAAGGGACCCGATCTAGTTGAAGTGGGTAACAAGCAAGCCGCAGCATTCGGAGCCGAATATGTTCGCGACAAAGCCGTCGAAATTGCCAAATCGGAGGAAGGCTTCATCATTCATTCCGAAAACGGTTCCTATCCGGCCAAGCACGTCATACTGGCTACCGGCTTCTTAACCGACCTCGCGGAAAAAAGCGGAATCAAGACGGTGCCCGGTACGGAGCCGCGTGTGAAAACCATCATTCAGGTGGACTCCAGCGGAAAAACAAACATCGACGGCATCTGGGCCGCAGGCACTTGTGCGGGAGTTAGTGTACATACGATCATTACCGCAGGTGACGGTGCCAAGGTAGCCATCAATGTGATCAGCGAAATGAACGGAGAACGTTACGTGGACCATGATGTTCTATGAGTTGAGGTGAGGAGATCAGAAGCACTTTCTTCTTAGATGCCCGCTCCTCTGTTTAAAAGTAAAAATAACTCATTCCTATTTCATAAAAACCTCTGGCAGGCCGAAACACAGTCATCCAGAGGTTTCCTTATCCTGTATGGCAAGCAGTAGGTATTCCCATAAACGGCTTTGATCCTACCCGATCATCATGTCGTTTTAACAGAGTCGAAGATATAAAAATTTGCTGCAGTTTAAAATCTTCGCGTAAGGAATTTTTCCCGTCGTCGAAGTACCTGTCGGTAATAATCTTGTTTTGGAGGTGGTGCCTATATGGTTAAAAAATTATTGCAATTACTGTTGATTTTAATGATTGTTCTTACATTTGCTGGTTGTAAGGATAGAACGATTAATCAAGAATTAATCGATCTCCAAATAAAATATGATGAACTAACTTCTCTAACTAAAGAAAACAATAGTATACTTCTAGAAATGAAAAATAGATTAGGTGAACATGATGAGAAAAACCCTGTAAAAGAAACAGAATTTTTGGAGTTTCTTAAATTACCATTTGACGAACAGAACGAATTAGTTGAACATTATGCTCATTCGGGAAGGGGAGGAAGTGGACTATCAAACTATGATTTGTATATGTTGGTTTTACTCTTGGACATATTCCATTATGATAATTTACAAGAGCGTTTTTCTTCTAGAGATAAAACGGAAATCGACAATAATCTTATTTTATCAGACCCAAATCTTTCCGAAATTTTGGATGATTATATTGTAATTCGTTTTTTTGAACCCATAAATATTCTTAATATGAAAAGCGATGGCCTATCGCTATATGTCCTCCATGATAACTTATATTTGTCCTTATACCAAAATAGTAAGTTTATTGAAGGTTTTATAGTAAACCCGCTTTATTATAAAGAAATGTTCATTCAAGTAGGAGCCTTGACAAAAAACCTCCTGGAAATTCAATGTGGAAAAGGTCCAGACTGCTGAATTATCTTTAGCTAGTTGGTGCAATCAAGCCTAAGCAGATATTTAGTAAATACCTTTAAAACGTAAGGTTACGCGCAGCGTAACCGACAAATTAGTGCTTAATTCAATGAGTTTGATCTCACATTACTTTCTCCCTTTACTAACATTTAGGTCAGAAAATTAGGCCCGCATCTTAATTGATGGCAGCCTTGAGATAATTATTTAATAACACGTTCGGTAACAATTGTAGAGGATAGCTAGTTGCTAAGACTTTTACTTGTATCGTTGTAATCCTTAGATATCCGGGTAATAAAGAAGTACCATATCGTGATCTGCTCTCCTTGGATTCCCCTTCATTTGCAGCAGCTAACTGCATTTATGCAGGTAAAATGAAGTGAACGATAGAAAATGATTAAACTACCTTGAAAATCCGTCTATTTTACCGTCTGCAGGCATCGTTGCAAGCGGAGCGGCACGTCTAACTGTATTTTGTACAGGTAGATTCAAGCGAATGGGCGAAAATGATCAAACTAACTGGATAAACTACAGTTAAAATGGGCAACTTTGGGCGAAACGGCTGTTTTGGCGCAAACTAGCTGTAGGTTTTCCAGTTAGTTTCCATATTTCTTCCGAATATAGAAATCTAACTGTATGAAATCCATTTAGTTTTCAAATTTCACATTATTGAAGCAATTCAACTCTTATTCTACCTTGAAAATCCATCCATTTTCACCATCTGATGGTGCCGGGCAAACGGAATGGCGCGTCTAAATGGAAAAAGTACACTTAGAATCGAGACTTTTCGCCAATTTCCCACTTTTAAAAAAAAGCTTCTAACGAAGCCTTTTCGAAGAAGTTGTTGAATCCATCTTTAGCGGAAGCTTTTTATGCCGATTAGAAAGTTGTTTCATTTATTGCTTTAATGCACTTAAACTTTCTAATAGGGCAAGGATAAACGGCTATCGCCCCTTTGGACAGGCGCGTTTACCGATGGAATATAAGAACGGGTATAAGGTGAAACTTATATTTCTTCAAAAAAACCTCCGGAAGACCGAAAAGGCGGTCATCCGGAGGTTTTTAATTCTACTATGGCCTAATATTGATTTTAGTCGGCCTGGCAACCAGCATCCACTGCTCATCGGCAAATTCGTACCGGTAATAAGCTTGGACCCAGGCTTGGCCTTCGGCCAGCGCGGTCATGCTTGTTCCGTCTTCGCCTACGGCGATCAACTGGGATTCCGGATCCAGGGGCCGGATGAACAAGGGAGCTGGCTGCCCGGTGTATGACCGATATTGCACGGACCCGGATATCGAAGCGGACTCGCCTACCTTCATCGTCAACTGATCGGGGGCTTCTACCGCAACCGGTACACCGGCATAATCGTTCGGATTATCAGTCACGTCACTTATCGGCCAGGCAAAAGTGACAAGCCCCCGGTGTTTCACATAATCCAGCATTTCCGGAGTCATGGAATTGGAAGGATTGAAATGGACGTTCTCCCTCACCGCTTCCCTTATAAATTTATCCGCATGGCCAAGCGGATTTTCCACGGGCGCCGGACCGTTATGGATATAGACCAGTCCGATCTCCTTGTTCAGCTGGCGGACCGTCTTTAGTTCCTCCAAGCGGAATGTGATGATAAATACATCTTGTTCCAAACCGTAGCTCTTAACAAGATCAATGATTTTTTGTTCCAGATGGGGCGCTTTAATTTCCAGGAACAAGGCCATTTCTCTCGTCTTCTTCTTGGAATTGACCCATTCCAGTAATTCTATAAGCGTCGGTACCTGGACCGGGTCCGATGGCTGGATATAGTTGGCGTTCAGCTGTTTCATTTCAGCCAATGTCTTATCCCTGACCTTCCCGGTTCCGTCCGTCGTCCGGTCCACATTATCATCATGCATCAGAATGAGATGCCCATCCTTGGTTTCCAGTATGTCGGTTTCGATAAAATCGGCCCCTGCCAGCCAAGCTTGCTCAAATGCGGGCATCGTATTCTCCGGCACTTGATCGAGGGAGCCGCGATGACCTCCGATAAGGGGACGCTGGGTGACGGTCTTTTCATCGTACTGGCTTAACGAAGCAATGGCGTCGCGGGGATTTTCCGTTACTAGTCCGGCAGCCCCTATCGCAATCAAATCATGAGCTGCCTTCTCTTCCTGCCTGCTCATGCCCCATACCGTGATTCCGCGAATACGCAAGTAATGAATGCTGTCGGCCGTTAGCCTGCTGTGATCCAGCATGACGACGGAAGCACCGCTTTTGCGTGCCGCTAACACGATCTTCTGAAGCTGCGCCTTGTTTAAAGGATGGTTCCCGTAGATAATTCCTCCGCGCAATTCACGGTTCATTTCCCGCACACCGGCGACCACATGCTCATTCTCTGAGACGATGAGGGCATCGAGCATTTGTTTCTCCTCCAGCAGCTGCACCACCTTGGCCGCCGTTTCCGCACTATCCGCCTTAATAACCGGGATCAGCTTGCCTTCTATCCTATCCAACACTTCGGATAGAAGAGGCACCCGCTCCCCTGCGAATTGCGGAGAGAACCAGCTTCCTGCGTCCAGCGCCCGGATTGTCTCCCACGTGTTCTTATCGACACGGCCCTTTCCATTGGTAGTCCGATTCAACGTATGGTCCTTCATCAAGACCAGGTAGCCATCGGATGTTTCCCGGACAGGAAGCATAATGTGGGCGGCCTCGGTTTCGAGCAGCTTGTCGACTGCGGCCAGGGTATTTTCCGGTGCATTGACTGCATCGCCGCCATAGGCCACAATCGTAGGCGATACAACAAGGCCGTTGGCAGGCTCCCGCGCAGCCAGGACGTCTTCCCGCAGCGTTCTGTCCGGAATACGGCTTTCATCGGCATATGGCCCGAATAGAATCACACCCGGAGAAGGGTTAGGCTGGGCGACAAAATCGATCGCACAATTATTCGTATCGATTTCATTCAACCTTTCGATCGAATGCCCGTTATTTCCAAATATCGTCGTATCGTAAGGGGTAACCCCCGGGAATGGCGCCGGATCTTTCCAGACCACCGCATCGATAATTTGCATATCCCGGTCGAAAAGCAGAGCCTGATCGCCGGCATTCGCCAGCCGGACTGTACCGTCCGCCCAAGCCGTATTTTTCTTCAGAGTCGGAACCTCCGGCATGGAATCATCCAATTCAAAATCCGGAGTAACGCCGTACCTGGCTTTAATCCCTTGGGCATTGCCCGCTACGACGATCACCTGATACGGCTCGATCAAGGTTCCCTCGGGAAATTTGAACATTCCTTCCCCGGCACTGCCCACTCTCGGGAACTCGGAATCGCCAATGTGGTAGCCGCTTATATCGATCACATCATCGCCGACATTCGTAATTTCAATGAATTCCCCGGTATCTTCATCGTGAATCGCGTCATACAGAACTTCCGTAATCAGCAGGGAACGACTGATCACTGGACCGGAGAACGGATGCGGTTCGTCGCTTCGAAATTCATAGGACTTGGGTGTCGGCGCAAGCGGCCAGAAATCTATCGATGCGTCGCCGGTAGTATATATCCGCTGCAGGGACTGGACATGCTAAGTCATCGTTGGAGCCGCCTTGTAGGTAACTCCGTTCAGCTTCCTCTCGATAATATAGGGGACATAATCGATGACCTGTTGATTGTTATCCATCAACAATATATCGTCGCCCCCCTGGGCCAGACTGAGGTATCCTTTCCCCCAGACATTATCCGCCAGCATATCCGGGACATTCGGATCCGGCCGAGGATTGTAGGTTGCATGCATGGGAAGTTCAAAATCGGCGGTAAAGCCGTATCTTTCACGGGTAATGATCGCTGATTGGGTGATCACTACCGACTCCCCGGCTCCGATGACGGTTCCTTGCGGAAACCGGTACATCCCTTCGTTGGCGCCCTTCGCTGCCGCATCCCCGATATAGTATCCGCTTATATCGAGAGGCTCCTGTCCCGCATTGGAAATCTCCACATATTCGGCTCCATTGTCACTGCCGGGGGCATCATACATAATTTCCGTAATCCAGAGGGATTGTCCGACCACCCTCTCACTGGCGTACACGATCTGGTCCTTAGGTGAAACAACAAGTCCGGAAGCTGCAAGCAGTACACTTAAAACAGAAAATACCGTTTTTATAAGCCATACTTTGCCGTTCATAAAGTTGCCTCCCGTTTCACTATTATTTCACACCGGCACTCAGAAAGCTGCTGATGATATGCTTCTGCACAAGCAAAAAGGCGAGCACAGGCGGAATGGACGCCAGAGTGGCGACAGCCATCATCGGCCCCCAAGAGGTTCCCCCTTCCGAGTTAATAAATAGCTGCAGGGCCAGAGGAATCGTGAACATGTTCTCATCGTTAATGACCATCAAAGGCCAGAAATACTCGTTCCAAACATTGATAAAAAAGATAATCCCAATCGCCACGATCATCGGCCGGACGGCCGGAACGACAATGAGCCACATGCGCTGCCAGTCACTGGCCCCTTCCACCTGCGCCGACTCCAGCAGTGCTTTGGGAATGGTGCGGAACGACTGCCTCAGGAAAAAAACACCCATCCCATTAGCCAGCTGCGGCAAAATAATAGCGGCATAGCTGTTGAGAAGCCCCCATCTGCTGAGCAGCAAATAGTTCGGCAGCATCGTTACCAAGACGGGAATCAGCATGCTGGCCACGATAATGTAGAACAGCGCATATCTGCCCCTGAACTCGAATTGGGTTAACGCATAGGCCGCCAATATGCTCGTTAACACCTGAAAGATCGTAGCCGCCGCTGCGACAATGAACGAATTGAACACAAACCGGGACATAGGTGAACTAACCATAACATGTTGGAAATGTTCAAACGTTATCGGCAGAGGGATCGGATTGAGAAAATCGCTAAAGATTTGTCCTGTTTCCTTCAAAGAAGTGCTGACCATCCAAATGAGCGGAAAGAAGCTGAGCAGCAGTGCAACGATGAGCAGCAGGTGCCACCAGTTGAAACTAATTTTCATAGTGCACCCTCCGTTCCATCACTAATGACTGGAAAATAATCAATCCGCTGAAAGCTATGAAGGTGAGAACCGAAACAGCGGAGGCCAGACCGCTTCTGAAAAATTGGAAGGCATACTGGTAAACCGTATAGACCAAGTGCGTGGTAGCCTGATCCGGTCCGCCGTTCGTCAGCATCTGAATAGGCACGAACGACCATTGGATGCCAAGAACAACGGTGATAACAAAAACAAACATAATCGTTCCCCCGGATAGAGGGATGTAAATTTTCCGGATCAGCCCCATGCTGCTGCTTACGCCATCGATGCGGGCCGCCTCCACGATGTCCTGCGGTACGGACAAAATACCGGACAACAGTAAAATAAAATGGTAACCGAACGTTTTCCATGAGGTGATGATGACGATCGAGATCAGTGCCCAACCGGGATCGGACAGCCAATTGACGCTCGGCAGCCCGATCAAGCCTATCAAATGGTTCACCGAACCGCTGATCGGATTGAACAGCCATAAGAAAACGATGGAAGCTACCGCCAGAGACAGAACGGTAGGAACGAAAATGGCGCTCTTCAAGAACGACTGCATTTTGCCGCGAACCCGAGTCACCGCATAAGCTACGAAAAAAGGGGCGACAAGCAGAAGAAGAAGCAGCAATACAATATACATTCCCGTGTTCCACACCGATTTCCAAAATTCCGCGCTTGTCAGCAAATGCACGTAATTGTCCAGCCCTACCCACTTGCGGTTAGGGCTCACCATATTCCAGCTGAGAAAGCTGATTTCCACCGACTTCACAAGCGGATAATACACGAAGACCGCAATCGGAATGACGGCAGGCGCCAGATAAAGATACGGTTTAAGTTTTTTGAATACCGTCATTATTCGAACCCCATTCCCCTAACTTTTATTTCAACAACTCCCTGATCCGCTCTGCGGCCTTGGTCATGGCATCCTGCGCACTGCTCGTTCCGTTGAGAATCTGATCTCTGGCATCGATAAGCGCTTGTTCCGCCTGAAGTCCGTTCTCCCCCGGGAAGTTGGCCCATTGTACCGTAGAATCTTTTTGCTCGATTGCCGCTTTCATTAAGGGATTGGATTCAAGGAAAGGCTTCAGACCGTTGGGATCTTCGGCCACTCCTTCACGGGGAGGCAAATAACCGGTCCCTTCCACCCATCGGGTTAATGCTTCGGGAGACTGCAAATATTTGATAAACTCCCATGCTGCCTTCTGCTTATCCGGATCCTTGGTAAACACGACCAAAGAGTTGCCCCCGGCCGGTATCGATCTCGGCTTGTTTCCAAACGTAGGCGATGTGGTTGTGCGAAGATCGAAATTGCTCTGCTCTTGAATGCCTTTCATCCGTCCGATGGTTGTGTACAGCATGGCGATTTTACCGTTGCCGAATGCCTGCTGGCCTTCCTCCTGTTTGGCGTGGAAAGCAAGCTTGTTCTTGACCATGTCTCCCATCATTTGATAAACCTCGACAACTTCGGGAGAGTCTACGACTACCTTCCTATTCCCTCCGTCGCCTTCCTGCCAATCCCCCCCGTTAGATTTGACCAGAGCGTATTGGGCCCAGTTATCCGGCGGTTCTTGAATATACAGCCCGTAATTGCCCGTCTGATCCCGCACCTTCTCGCTTAACTCCATGACTTCTTCCCAAGTCTTGGGCGGGCTGTCCGGGTCCCAGCCTACTTCTTTAAGCATATCGGCATTGTAATAAAGAACCGGATTGCTCAGACCGTACGATAATCCGACTATCGTGCCGTCATCCGCCTTGCTTAGCTCAACAATATTCGGCAAAAAGTTGTCCTGTATGAAACTAGGCTCTTCTTTATCCATCGCGGCGACTTCCATTATTGGGGTATATGGCAGGTTGCCGTTCACATAGGACAGATAATTGTAGCCCATCATGGCCACATCGGGAGGATGGCCTCCGGCAATGGCTGCCTGCGCTTGCTGGATGACCCCTTGGTATTGGTTGGGAATATACTTTCCTACCACTTGAATGTTCTCGTTCGTTTCGTTAAACGTATCAATAATTTTCTTGACTTCATTACCGCCCCAGTCATTGGAATTGACGTGCCAATATTCGATCGTAATCTTCTGCCCCGAGCCTTGGGAGTCTCCGTTGGAATTGCCCTGGGGGCTGCCGTTCGTCCCCGAAGAACAGCCGACAACAGCCAGCAATAAGGCCGGGATAAGCATACTAACGGACCAAAAACGTGCTTTTCTCACAGTTCTTTCCTCCTTGTTTACATTTCCGTAAATTTAAGCGCTTTCAATTTTAGTACAATAAAAATTCCGCCCGGACTGACAAATTAATATTCGTCAAAAAATCAGATTTAAATCCAACCCCCTCGCTCATTTATGTTCATTTCATAGCAAGTATTGTTCGTTTGTGTATCGTAATAATACAACGATTCTTAATATTCAGTCAATAAAATTGTTTATTTTCAATTATATATGCACAATATTTTTTCGAGATTCCGCGTCTTTATGTTTATTTATATAGATTTAATGATTATAAAAGCTTGTGACGCTCTAGTCACAAGCTTATAAACATACTTTTATTCTTGATTGCCGTTTGTTGGTGTGCCCTGCTACCATAACCAGTCTTCAGACCGTGGGCTTACTAAATCATAACGGGTAACCCGGGCGCCTTGGCCGGATAAGACTGGCCGAAGTTTTCCTTTGGCGCAAAGGGATTTCGAGCAACGAACGGCTGTGCGCTGATTAATTTGCAGGCTGGCAGGAGGCACCAGCGTTTTCCTGCAGTCAAGCTCGCGGTCACCCATGCCCCCTGTAATTACCGCTGCTCCAGATGCCGGCGGAAGACTTCAAACATGGCTTCGCAGATGGAGTCCTTCACGAAGGTGTTCCGCTGGGCAAGGATGCCGAGCTCGGGCCCGGCTTCGAGAAAATCCATCCGCCTCGCTATCGTTCCGGAGGGCAGCACGGAAGCCTCCACCTCGGGCACGAAGGCCAACCCCAGCCCGGCCTGAACGTAATACTTAAGCGCCGTGATGCTGGCTACTTCAATGTGGTTCTGCAGCGTCATACCCAGCTTGCGTGACAGGATCGAGTCCAGCTTGATCTGGAAAGGACAAGCCGCCGGAGTCAGCAGAAAGCGCTCCTTGGCCAGCTTCTCCAAAGAAAGCTCAGGCTCTTCAGCCAGGGGATGATCCCCGGGAAGCAGCAGGACAAACCGCTCGAAGCCGAACGGGTGGAACTCCAGCTCCACATTGGCATCCGACCGTCTGCATAGGGCGAACAGATGAGGCTCCGGCTGATGGCAGAGGGCGAAATCGACCTGATCGTCCAGCACCATCTGCATCAATTGCTGATTAGTTCCGACGGCGATTTGGATTTGAACATTCGGCTTCTGCTCCAGGAAGGCCGCCAGGATCTGCGGCAGCCGCTGAGTGGCGGACGGCTCCGAGGCGCCTATGTGAAGGACTCCGGCCTCCCCTTGACGGAATTCCTCGACGGAACGGTTGAAATCCGTATATTCTTTCAGCAAGGCACCGGCGCGATGATATACAAATTGGCCGGCCTTCGTCAGCTTCATCGTTTTCCCCCGCTCGAATAACGTGACGCCCAGTTCATTTTCCAGCCTTTTGATTTGCATAGTTATAGTGGGCTGAGAATACCGCAGCACTTCCGCCGCCCGGTGAAAGCTTCCCTCTCTGACAATCGTTTGAAACGTTTTAATCAAGCGAACCTGCATCCCTGTCACCATCTTTACGATTATTAATCAGTTCGATTACCATTTTCAATTATACTTTCGTGAATAAATTTAGTATGATGACCATTACAAGTTAAAACCAAGTAAATAAGTAGGTATAGTATCGTTTAAATCGTACAACAGATATCCCGACAATTCAAGACCGGCGTAGCCCCATGCGGTCGATGAGCTGCCGTCGTGCAGCGCGATACTGCCCGCTGGAAGCTGCACCCGGCGCGAAAAGAGGGGCTCCTTGAGCCGACGATTAAGCGGCTATGGAGTTGTGCGGATCTGCCACCTGCGCAGTACCGCAATATGCGCCGGAAAAGCACATATGTAAAAACAATGATGGATCAAAGAGACAAAACATCTAAAGGGGGGGCCCCGGTTGTTGCCCGAAATTGAAGTGGAAAATGTCAGCATGCGCTACCGGACGGAAGGTTCCGAAGTGGTGGCCCTGCATCAGGTAAGCCTGGAAGTGGGCGCAGGGGAGTTCGTTTCGCTGCTCGGCCCTTCCGGCTGCGGGAAGACGACGCTGCTGCGAATCATGGCCGATCTGCAGCAGCCCACAAGCGGTGTAGTCAAAATTGCCGGCAAATCGCCAAAGGAAGCACGTCTCTCGCAAAAATACGGCATCGTGTTCCAAAGCCCCGTGCTGTATGACTGGCGAACGGTTAAAGCGAATATTACCCTGCCGCTGGAAATGATGAGCATCCCCAAGGCCGAGCGTAACAGACGAGCCGACGAGCTGCTGGAGCTGGTGGGGCTCGGAAATTTCAGCGATAGATACCCCTGGCAATTAAGCGGAGGCATGCAGCAGCGTGTAGCTATCGCGCGGGCGCTGGCGATCCGGCCGGAAATTTTATTGATGGATGAACCCTTCTCCGCACTCGATGAATTTACGCGAGAACGGTTGAACGAAGAACTGCTCGCCATCTGGAAGCAAATCCAGAGCACGGTCGTGTTCGTGACGCACAGCATTCCGGAGGCCGTTTTTCTATCGGATCGGGTATTCGTCCTGTCTCCGCATCCGGGCAGATTGTCCGCGGTGGTCGATATTCCGCTGCCGCGCCCCCGTACCCAGAGCATGCGAAATGACCCGGAGTTTTTCCGGCTGATTACGGAAATCCGGGATCGGTTTGAAGGGGTATAGCATGAAAATCATTCACAACCGGCTGTTTCCGGTGTTTGTAATCGGCTTGGCTCTGCTCGTGTTATGGGAGACGGCATCCTGGTACTTAACAGAAGTGCTTGATACCAATATGGCTCAATCCAAGCTGCCTTATCTTCATGAAATGGCGGCGACCTTGTTCACCTACAGCCCTACCCTGCTGCACGAAGGCTGGTCCACGTTCATGAATGCGGGTCTTGGATTACTGCTCGGCGCTGCCGTCGGCTCCCTGCTGGCGATTATCATGAGCCTGTCCGTTTGGGTGGAACGGGTCAGCTTTCCCTACATCATTATTTCACAAATGATTCCCGTGCTCGGGCTGGCACCGATCATTTACGGAATAGTGCAGGACGAGAACTGGTCACGCATCGTGATTGCTGCGTATATAACCTTTTTCCCGGTCAATTTAAACCTGCTCAAAGGGCTGCGGAGCACAAGTCCCCAGGCCTTGGAATTAATGCGCTCCTATGCCGCGAGGACATGGAGCATCTACTGGAAGCTGCGCTTGCCCAACGGGCTGCCCGGGTTGTTCAGCGGGTTGAAGATAGCCGCTCCACTTTCGGTTACGGCGGCTATCTTGGTTGAAATGATGGGCGCCCAGCATGGATTAGGCGTTATTATGCTGCGCAATTTATACTACGGCCCGGCCAATACTTATCTGTTCTGGTCCACGGTAGCGGCGGCCGCTTTAACGGGAATAATCAATTACTTAATCATCAGCGGGCTGGAGAGGGCTCTGACCCCCTGGCAGCCGGCTTATCGCAATAAGGGAGGTGAGCGCTGATGGAGGGAGCTGCCGCCCGTTCGTCAAACCAAGAGGCCGGCCACCCGCCAATTGGTCGCAGAGCCATAACATTTGCCGTCCGCATCCTGAAACAATATACCGTTCCGGCGGCATTCGGGGCACTGTTTATTCTTCTATGGCAGTGGGAATGGTTCCATACCCTGCTGAATATCAAAGTGCATCAACTGCCGCTGCCCACATCCATCTGGAAAGCGCTGAGCTCGAATATTGATGTTCTGGCAAGACACGCCGGTTATACAGTTGCGGAAGCTCTGCTGGGAATGCTGGCGGGCTCGCTCATCGGCTTTGCCGTCGCCCTCTTGGCGACTCAATGGCCCCGCTGGGGCTCGACCGGCCTGATCTTCATCGCGGCCCTCAATGCCGTCCCCATTATCGCGCTCGCGCCGATTATGAATCTATGGTTCGGGGACGGACTCGGCTCACGGGTGGCGGTAGTCACCATCACGACGATGGCGGCCATGGCATTCAACGCTCACAGAGGCTTAACCCAGATCGATCCGCTGGCGCTTGACCTGATGCATTCTTACGGAGCCCGGAAGAGCGAGGTGTTCCGCTATGTAAGGCTGCCCAACTGCCTGCCTTATCTGTTTACCGCTCTGAAAATCAATGCGACCGCCAGTATGATCGGCGCTATAGTGAGCGAATTTTTTTACTCGTCCGGTGGAATCGGGTACTTGCTCTCCAACTCCATTAAAGTAGCCAAAATGTCCATGGGCTGGGCCTGCATCGTGGTCGCATCGGCGGTCGGAGTTATTTTATACATTCTTATTGAGGAAATAGAAAAGCTGGCCATCCGCTGGCATTCCTCCCGGAAAACATCCACATAGAAGGAGCGCAGATGATAACATGAAATCAAACTTTAAATGGATTCGCCCCGCCTGGATTCTCAGCTTGCTGCTTTCGCTGTCTCTGGTTCTGTCCGCCTGCGGCGGCGGGGAAAGCAAACCAACCGGAGCCGGAGAAGAAACCAAGCCGGTCAAAGTGAAGCTTCAGCTCAAGTGGCTTCCGCAAACTCAATTCGCCGGTTATTTTGTGGCCCTGGAGAAAGGGTATTACCGCGAAGAAGGGCTGGATGTCGAAATATTGCCCGGCGGTCCGGACATCGTCCCCGAGCAGCAGGTTGCCAATGGCACGGCCCACATTGGGAACTCTTGGGTAGCGAGCCTGCTGTCGCATCAAGAGGAAGGCTTTCCTTTGGTGGAAATCGCCCAAATTTCCCAGAGAAGCGGTCTGGTGCTCGTTTCCAAAAAATCGGCAGGCATTAACCGTCCGGAGGATTTGAAAGGCAAAAAAATCGGAAGCTGGATGGGCGGCCTTGAATTCGAAATTCTGGCTTTGTTGGACAAATACGGAATCGACGCCGACCGCGATGTGAAATTGACGAAGCAGGGGTTTACGATGGATCAGTTTTTCAACGATCAATTGGACACGGCGT
The DNA here is from genome assembly GCF_051966115.1 of Paenibacillus sp. SAFN-117. Taxonomy (NCBI): domain Bacteria; kingdom Bacillati; phylum Bacillota; class Bacilli; order Caryophanales; family Paenibacillaceae; genus Paenibacillus; species Paenibacillus sp. SAFN-117. The sequence goes on along the minus strand of NZ_JBQCLK010000007.1, from coordinate 16,573 downwards.
CCGCCCTTACGCATAATGAGTTTCCCTTGGTGCTGAGTCAAGGCATTCCGGAATCGGACCTGAATGTCATCGATATGAACGATGAAGGGGTCGCGATGCTGCAGGACAATCTGTTCGCCAACACGGAATGGCTGGAGAACAATCGGGATGCCGCGGTCAAGTTTCTGCGTGCCTCGATCAGAGGCTGGGCCGATGCGATTGAAAATCCGGAGGCCGCCGTCGATATTGTCATGAAAAGCGTGGATGAAGGAAGCACGACAAGAGAACACCAGTTGAGCATGATGAAAGCGATAGGAGAGCTGATTCTGCCCAAGGGGACCGATCCGTCGCAGATCGGCCGCATCGATCCGGCCTTGTTCAAGCAGACGGCCGATATCGCCTACCAGTTCGGAGTAATTAAAGAAGAAGCCGATCTGTCCAAAGCCTATACAACGGAAATTTGGGATTCAGCCGCAAAATAATGCTAAGGTTACGGGAGAGTGAAAACTACGATGAAGAAAATATTAGTCAGCGCATGCCTGCTCGGCCAGAAGGTCAGATATGACGAGGGAGATGTTCCTTGTCTGGACCCCCGTTTTCTGAAGTGGCACGATGAAGGGCGCCTCATCCCCATCTGCCCGGAAGTCGTCGGAGGCCTGCCGATTCCCCGTCCGGATGCGCAGAGACAAGGCGACAAGGTCGTTACCGGAGCCGGGGTGGATGTCACCGCCGAGTTTGAGAAAGGAGCGCAGGCCGCCCTTCGTTTGGCCAATGAGCATCAGGTCGCTCTGGTCATTCTGAAGCAGGACAGCCCGTCGTGCGGTACTTTGTTTATCTATGACGGAACCTTTACCGATACGAAGGTGCCGGGAGAAGGGGTGACGACAGAGCTGCTGCGCAAACATGGGTACCAAGTGTTCGGCGAGGATCAGCTCGATGAAGTCGAGAAGGAGCTTGCGCGGATAGACGGATAACCGCCGAAGGAGAATGAAAGCTATATCCACCCTCAGTCCGCCAACGTGCGCCGGGAGAGCCTCGGTTGCTGCGGCCAATCTCAGTTGTGCGATAGAATGCCTTCACGGTTTCTTTTCCCAAACCTGCACTTTAACTTCGTCCTTATCGGACGGAGTTTTTTATTTTTACAAAGAAGTGCTGCAGCGGCATCGTCCCTTATCTATATAAATTGTGAACAATTAGTGAATTACCAATAATTAGTAATGTATCCCAGCTTCAATACCGAAAAAAATAGTGGGTGCTTCTACATAGGGAGAATAGAAAGGATCAGAACAATGAAAATAATGAACCACTTAAACAAATGGGCGGCCGCCGCCCTGATCACGGCCCTCTTGATGACCGGCTGCAGCAGCTCGGGAGGAGGACAAACTCTGACCAGCGGCGGCGGAGACGTCCAGACGACCTTCCCGTCCGATTGGAATCCGGGATCCGGACCGGAATTGAACGTATCCGGCCCGAAAGATGACAAGGCTGTAATGGTAAACAGCGTGCCCAAGACCGATATGGCCGACGATATCGATCTGAACGGCTTCATGGAAGTGATGAAGGGCAGCTTCAGCAATCAATACCAGCTATTTCGCATGTATGAGATTCAGGATGTCACGATCGATTCGCTTCCCGGCAAGCAAGCGGAATACACCGGCATGCTGGATAAGGATTTAATTCACGGAATCCTTACGGTAGTCGATCAGGGGGATCATTTCTACCAAATTCTCGCAGTCACCCCGGATCAGAAATTCCATTCGACCAAGAAGGAATTATTCGAAATTATTAAATCGTTTAAAATCGTTCAAGCGAAGCCGGCATCGGGTGCCGGGGCTCAAAGTCCGACTGATGCCAAGGTCAAGCTGGCCAGCAGCGATGAGAGCATGGAATTGACGGTAACCGGCCAATGGGAGCAGATGAACGTGAAAGAGGTGGATATTCAGGCCGTCGATACAGCAACCAGCTCGGTGCTATTCGTCCTGGGACAGGATTATAATAATGAATCTTCCCTGGACCAATATTATCAGTTTATTGTGGACAACCGGCTGACCGATATGGAGAATCTGACGATTACCAAGCCCGTGAAGCTGACCGTGGGAGGCCATCCGGCACTGCAATTTGAAGTATCGGGCAAGGTGACGACTAACGGAATGAATATGGCTTTCCTGATCACCTTGGTGGATTCGCCCAAGCAGTACGTCCGCATAATGTTCGGAGCCCCTCAGTCCAGCATGGATAAGCTGCGAGACGGATTTGCCGAAGCGGTTCTTACCTACACCGAAAAGGAATAAGCGCGTTTTAGTCAACCTTAAATATTTTAGAAAAGCCGCCCCCGGCTCTATGCAAAAGATGCGTTTTGCAGAGGGCCGGTTTTTTGCGCTCCGTCTTTTTCCAAAGAGGTTCAAATAATTCGTTTGTAACAGAATGTGTCTTAATCTTGTCTTGCAAGGCCAGTCAAAGATTGGCAATATAGAAAGAAGAGAACTATGGCAGCGAGAGGAATCAGCAGCTGCAGCAGGAACAGTACCTAACTCCGCGCATCGGCGGTTCAACTCCATATAAGCTGTTCACAAGGAAACGGGGAGGGAAGTCTCATTAAATCGGATGAACGGAATGTACCTCATGAAGCCTCCAAGGGAAATCGGGAAGATCCGCCCAAACGCCCTCGTCAAGGCCAGGAACCTCATAGAGAGGTGCATGAAGATGCAGATGAAGCGGCACTTGAGGAAGCGCGTGCCACGAGTGGAAAACCGGAGGATACAGATCGGGACGCCGAATTTTCATATGAAGATTTTGATCCGGAGGACCCCTCCTTTTTTGATGATGACGATTCAGAGGAGGAGCCGAAGCCTTCCCGTCGGAAGCTGAGAAGGTGGATCGTTCTTTTGCTTGTGCTGGGCTTATTGGCTAATATAGTTGCTTTTTTCCCGCAGATGTTCAGCTTGCAGGCGATAGAATTTCTGAAGACAAACAGGGAATTGTCCAAGAATGAAGCGATTCAGCAATACAAGCAGGCGGTAGTTGTCGTAAATGCCGGCGGCCGCAAGGGGACCGGGTTTAACATTGCCGATAACGGCCTAATCCTGACCAATCATCACGTCATCGAAGGGGAGCGTACGAGCCTGGTCAGCTTTCCATCGGGCCAAAACTATACTGCCGACGTTGTGGCCAGCGACCCCGCCATTGACGCAGCCATCCTGCAAATAAGGGAGCCCGGCGAGCTCCTGCCTTCCCTTGATATCGAATCGGCATCCGATGTTCAGGAGGGAACACCTATCTACGTGATCGGCAACCCGTTATTCTTCAACCAGATCGCCAACGAAGGAACGGTTCTTGGTCAAACCCTCCTTACGGATTGGGAGGTGCCCGTGCTTATGATTCAAGCCCCGATCTACAAGGGCAACAGCGGCAGTCCCATCCTCAACAAAGAAGGCAAAGTCATTGCCGTTGTCTTCGCTACCACCAAGGCGAAACTGGGGGACCGAACAAGCAACATCGGGCTTGCCGTTCCTATCGCCCACTTTCATAAGTATCTGCCTCAAGGATAAACGGCTATCGCCGTCCTTTGGAAACTTATACTTTTTTAACAAACAACAGGAAGGGACCGCTAATAAGCGCCCCTTCCCGTCTATTTTTTCCAACTGGTTCAGTTCGTCGGAATATGGCTTACTAGCAGCTTACAAATCTCCTCCACGATACTCCAACGTCTTGACCACTTTCATCGGACAACCCTTTGTCTTGAACCTGCTTTATATTATCGCTCGGCAAAATAATTTATGTTCATAGCTTCACGGACCTCAAGCATCGTTTCCCGGGCAATGTGCCGGGCTTGCTCCGTTCCGGACTGCAGAATCTCCTCCACCCTCTTCGGTCTGGCCTCATAGTAGGTGCGCCGTTCCCGCATGGGCTCCAGAACATCGTTAATCCGGCGGGCAATCCTTAGCTTGCACTCCGCACAACCGATCTTGGCTTGTGTGCACTGTTCGCGGATATCTTCGCTCTCCTCGGGCATAAATGCCTGATGATAGGCAAATACAGGGCAAATATCCGGATGGCCCGGATCGCTTTTATAAACACGGGCAGGGTCCGTCACGGCTTTCTTCAGCTTGGCCTCCACTTCGCTCTTCGACGAATCCAGTGAAATGGCGTTGCCCAGGCTTTTGCTCATTTTTCCTTTCCCGTCCAAACCAATAAGCCTCGGCACCTCTCCCACCAATGCCCTCGGCTCCTCGAAGACGGCACCGTACAGCTCATTAAAGCGGCGCACGATCTTTCGTGTCTGTTCAATATGCGGTATTTGGTCCTCCCCGACCGGAACAAGCGTCGCTTTGCAGAAGGTGATGTCGGCCGCCTGACTGACGGGATATCCGAGAAATCCGTAATACAGATCGTCATACCCCCGATCGGCTGCTTCCGATTTGACCGTTGGATTGTGCCTTAATGTATTTACGGTTACAAACATGGAATAATACACCGTCAGCTCCGCGATCTCCGGAACCAGCGACTGAATAAAAATCGTCGATCGATCCGGATCAATCCCTGCGGCCAAATAATCCAGCGCCACTTCCCGCAAATGCTTCCTTACCAATTCCGGCTGTTCAAAATGAGTCGTCAACGCCTGCACATCCGCCAGAATGAAGTAGGGGTCATACTCTTCCTGCAGCTTCACCCGGTTTTTCAAGCTCCCGACGTAATGGCCCAAATGCAATTTTCCTGTGACACGGTCGCCCGTCAAAATACGTTCCCGTTGCGGTTCTTGTCTCAATGGAATTCCTCCTCGAATAAAATGTTGTTCCTCTGCTTTCCTGCTCTCTCCGTGTTGCTTTCCACGTTCTTGACGATTTCAACGTTCTCAACGACCGCCACCAGCCATCTTCCATTTGGCCATCACCTCCTTCAAAAATAAAAAACCTCCGTCCCATAAAAAGGACGAAGGATCGCGGTGCCACCTTTAATTCGCCTGACCGAGCAGGCGCACTCTGAAGTACGGAATCCGGAATGACAAGGAACGGATTCGATACCCGACTCTGAATAACGGGGAGTTCATTCCCGGCTTGGTCTACTGGGGTTTAACCGGGTCCTCCCGGCTCGCTTGGGGCTGCTGGCCTGCTTCCTTAAGCTTCCCTGTTCGACAAGCGGCTCATAAGTCCATTCCGTGGGACCAGGACACCGATTTGCACCCACCACCGGCTCTCTGCCAGCCCTCGGCTCCCCGCATACTCTTCTTAATCTCAGCCTTTAAAATATATATCATCATATTCTATCGCTTAACTTTTTGTCAAATGCTTTTCAGCCATATCCATAAACCGAAGCCAATCATCCCCCACAAGATCAATCCGATCAAAACACCCGCTACCATCCCTTTGCCTACCGATCCTTCTGCTTGTTCCCCCGGTTCCATCATTGCTCCCACTCCGGCTTCCACTTCCGCTTTTTGCACCGCTTCCAGCTCTTCTGTTGATTCCAGCTTTGCTTCCATTTCTGCTGTTAATTCTAGATCTGAGTTCCCTGCCGTTTCCGCTACTTTTCCATCTCCGGCTCTCCCATCGTTTTCTAGCTGTAGCTGTGCTTCTCCTGCTTCTGTTTCTTGCTCTGCATTTCGTTCTGCCTCAGACCCCACCTCTGCTTCTCCTGCCTCTGCTACTACTTCTAGCTCAGTTATTGCTCCACACTCAGCTTTTTCTGCCCCGGCCCCGTCTGTTATTTCAACTCCTACCTTAGCCTCGGCATTCGTCGCTGTCTCTTCTGCTTTTACCATGTTTGCATCTGGTTTTGCTTTTGCTTTTGCTTCTGCCTCTGATTCTGTTTCTAGCACTATTTCTTCTGCCTCTGTTTCCAACTCTGCATTCGTTTCGGTTTCCGCTTTTTTTCTGCCTTCTGCTTCTGCTTCTACTTCCGTTTCTACTTTTTCTCTTTCCGCTCCCGTTCCAGACTTGCCCTCCTTGTTCATGTAAACCCCTCCCTGGAATACAAAACAACCCTTAAGCCTCAACAATGACAGCTCGTCCGATACGCGAAGTCTTTTCTATCATCCAATTTCCGTTTCCGTTAGTCTGTTCCTGAAATTCATTTTGGGATAGATCGCATGCTTATACGTTCCGTTTTCCTAAAAATAACTATATTTCATTATATTCATTATTTTCTTTTAAAGTCCGTCCAATGAATGAAAATGATGCTCTTACTTAAAAATGAAGCCAATCCGGAATTTATCAGGTATAATACAGTTGATAAATAATGTCATACTTCCGCGCGGCAGTAACCAGGTTACGTTAGCGAACCGCTGGACCTGCACTAGTCCGGGTCCCTGTTTTTGTAATCTTAAGGTTGATCTACGAATATCTTTTACCCTTTAAAACAGCATGACAATCGTCTAGTTAGGGAGTGTCAGTAACTCGAAGAGTATATCGAAAAAGGAGAGGGCTTATGAATTCTCTGGTTGCGGTCATTGGAACCGTATTTGTCGATTGTAAAGGCTTTGCTAAAGAAGCTTATCATAGCTCGTCCCGGAATTTGGGGACCATTCAGTTCGTGCATGGAGGAGTCGGACGCAACGTAGCGGAAAATATTGCCCGTATCGGGCTCCCCACTATGTTCGTAAGCACCTACGACTTAAGTGGTGTAGGGAAAGAAGTGCCTGCCCGCTTGCAGGAAATCGGCGTCAACCTGAAGTATTTGCAGGGAGTGGACAACGGCGGAATGGGGATGTGGCTTGCCATCCTAGATGAGCATGGCAATCTGGCCGGATCGATCTCGCAAATGCCGGATTTGCAGCATCTGGCTCGCATCATTGAAGAGAGCGGAGAGGAAATCGTCCGTTCCTGCAGCCATCTGGTCCTAGAATTGGATTTAAACGAAGCGATCTCCCGTCAGATGCTAAACCTGGCTAAACCGCATAACAAACCGGTCTATGGAATTCCCGGAAATCTGGATGTCATCGGCCAACACCCTGATTTACTGCGAAGCTTGGAATGCTTCATATGTAATCATTACGAAGCCGGCAAGCTGCTCGGAAGCGATCTAACCCAAATGCAGCCGGACGAAATGATTCCGCTGCTGAAGAAGTTTGTGGACTCCAACGGCATGCGTTCCATGGTCATTACTTTGGGAGAACAAGGCTGCATCTACTACGATTCCGCTGCCGGAGAGTCCGGGCACCAGCCCGCTCAGCCAGTCCAAATGGTCGATTCCACCGGAGCTGGAGACGCCTTCTTCTCCGGCACAGTATCCGGACTCGTCCAAGGCCTTCCCTTGTCCACTGCCGTCCAATACGGAACCAAAATAGCCGCCTGGACCATCGAATCCGCCGAAAGCACCTGCCTCACTCTAGGTGATAAGATCCGGGAGGATGAGTTTTTTCGGGGATTGGGGTAAAGAAAAAGGGACTCTAAGAGAGTCTCTTTTTCTATCAATAAGCATTCTTATTAACAAACCCATTCCAAATTGTCTTGTAAATGATTTTAATATCAAATAAGAAAGTCCAATTTTCTATATAGAAAATATCGTGATTAATGCGATCTTCAATGGAAGTGTCGCCCCTTAGACCGTTGCTCTGTGCCCAACCCGTAATGCCCGGACGAATATGATGCTTAACCATATATTTGGGGACTTCTTCCTTAAACTGCTCTACAAAATACGGTCGTTCCGGTCTGGGACCGACAACACTCATATGTCCGACCAACACATTAAAAAACTGTGGAAGCTCATCCAGGCTGGTTCTGCGCAAGAAAGCACCGAACGCGGTTCGTCGAGGATCATTTTCAGTCGTCCACTGGGTGTCCGAATCCTTCTCATCCATCACTTTCATCGTTCTAAACTTATACATTGGAAAGGTCCTTCGATTCAGACCTACCCTTTCCTGTTTAAAAATGATGGGGCCCGGAGATGTTAGTTTAATACCTAGGGCAATAAGAAGCATAACCGGCAAAGTAATCATGATGGCTGCCAGAGAAAAAACGATGTCAAAAGACCTCTTCAAAATCCGATTCGTGAGGTTATCCAATGGAATGTCCCTTACATTTATTAAAGGAATTCCCGCAAAATTATCGAAATTGGGTCTTGCAGGCAGGTAGTCAAAGAAATCAGGGATAATCATTGTCCTGACCCCTGCCTTTTCACAAGTGGAAATGATGCTGCCATATTTGTCATGGGCCGCCAATGGAAGCGCAATGATCACTTCATCGATCGGCATGTTATTAAGCTTATCCTCTAATTCATCAATCGTTCCAAGAATGGGTTTGTAGTTTAGGGCGGTATCTTCATGCATTCTCAAGTAATCATCTAGAAAGCCTACAACTTCAAAACCAAGCTCCGGGTATTTCTGCAAATTGGCATAAAACCGTCTTCCCAAGTTTCCAGCTCCCAGAATCAATACAAATTGCTTGTTAAACCCTTTTTCCCTAAGCTTCTTTAACCAGATCTTAATGTAATAGCGGTAGAAACCGAGAAAAGTAATGCTTGTAATTAAATACATAGCCAGCATCTCTCGGGAAATATGTACTTCTTTAAAAATAAAGAGGAAGCTGAGCAAGGCCAAGAAGCTGATAACCTGAATTTGTATGATTTTATAAGCCTCGTAAGCAAACCTTTTTTTACGTTTCGGTGTATAAAATCCGGTAAAAAAACCAAAAGCGATGCAAAGGAATCCGTATATTAAGCTCCATAATAGATAGGTCTGGAAAGACAGAGTGCCTCCGGATTCAATCCAACCCGATTTAAATTTTAGCCAATAGGCAGCCAAAAATGCGATTTGAATGACGATAAAATCGCAAAATGCATAAATTTTGGACAATACACTTTGATTCCCACGAATCACTGTTTCTTCACCTCGCCCTCACCAAACCATTCCTTAAAACAGCCAAAGCCAGCTTTAATCCGATTCCCCCGTAAACCAATAAATTCGTTGGCAGGGAGTACCTTGAACGAAAATGCTTACGATGGAATAAATACATGGCTCTATGAAACTCATAGACGATCTTTAATGGTCTCTTCCGGCTGCTGGCTCCCTTATAATGGATAATATGAGTCTTGGGGTAATAATAATTAGTCCAACCGGCCTGTTTAATCCGATAGCACCAGTCCACGTCTTCCCCATACATAAAGAACTGCTCATCCAACAGGCCTACCTCATCGATCACTTTACGCCGGACAAGCATAAAGGCGCCAACTAGACAATCTACCGGATATTCCTCGTCCGGATTCAAGTATCCTAATTGGTATTGATTGAACCTGGGAACATGCGGAAAAAGCTTGGAAATCCCAAACGCATAGTAAAAAGAAGCTGATGGTGTAGGAAAACCTCTTCGGCATGCCTTATCCAAGGAACCATCGGGAAGAATGACCTTGCAGCCGCTCGCTCCAACATCCGGATGCTCATCCATAAAACGAATCATAATCTCTAGTGTATCTGCTTGAACAATCGTGTCTGAATTGAGAAGGAGAATATATCTTCCCGTGGCGATCCTCATTCCCTGGTTGTTTGCTTTCGCGAATCCGACATTCTCCTGATTTTCAATCAATCGAACCTGCGGAAATTCCTCCCGGATCTTCTCGACAGAGGAATCCGAAGAGGCATTATCTATGAGGATTACTTCAAATTGGTACCCGGTCCTCGAGGCATAGACCGACCTTAACGCTTTCAAGGTCAGCTCACGGGTATTGTAATTTAATATAATAATACTTAAATCCATTAAAAATCACCTAATCCATTATAGCATGAATTGAAGGTGATTTCGGCTTATTGGAAAAAAGAGTAGATTTTTTGCAATTCTTTTTTTCGATTTTGCTGGATGACCCTTCTTTGCTGCTTAATATAAGATAATTGACGCAGTAAAACGCTCCATGATTTGATTAATTCCGGCTCCCTCAGGATCATATATCCTGCACTTAGGATTTCATGCCATACAAAACTGGGGAAATGCAGCAAGATGTACTTGATGGAGTCATTTTTCAAAATCATCCTGTAACGATTGATATATGAATGTCTCCTTACAAATAAAGGCTGTTTTTGACGGCTTCCTGTTTTCCAGCCCCTTTCATGAAGGGCCGAAGCCTCGGGAACGTAGATGGCGCTCCATCCATAAATTTGCGCCCTCCAAGCTACATCGACATCTTCCTTATAGGCGAAGAATTGCTCGTCGAAAAACTCCCCATTAACACTTATACCTACCGCCATCTTTCGTGAATAGAGTGCCGCCGCTCCGGAAACACCAAAGACCTCGGCATAGTCAGCGTATTCTCCCTCCGGCTGCCCCATACCTCTGTCAAATGCTCTCCGATTTTTATGGATCACTAATCCGGCGCTGTCTAATAACCCGGGCGAGGACTTCAACAGCAGCTTGCCGGTGGCACTTCCTACATCAGGACGCTGTTCCATTCTCTCAATCAAACAACGAACATAATCCGGATGCAGCAGCACATCCGGATTCAAGACCAGAAAATAATCGCTCGTTGTCATTCGTAACGCCTGGTTATGACCAGGGGCGAAACCGGTGTTAACCTTGTTTAATACAACATGAACTCGTTCCGAATACTGTTCTAATATCTCCGCCGTTCGATCCTGGGAAGCATTATCGATCACTACAATCTGGTCAATCGGATAATTTTGCCGGAACACGGCCTGTAAACAATCCTCAATATAGGGTTCACTGTTATAAGTGACTATGTGGATACTAACGCTTTTTTTGTTCAATAGTCTCATACCTTTATTTGATTTAGAAACTGTCGCAGTGCATCTCTCCAGTGACGAAATTCTTCGAAGCCCTCTGCACGCAGGGACAAATGATCCAACACCGAAAACTTAGGTCTTGGTGCAGGCCGTGGAAATTCTTCTGTTGTACATGGAATAACCTTTGTAGTCATCCCGCACTCTTCAAAAATGGCTTTAGCAAATTGATACCAGGTACAGGACCCGGAGTTGGAAGCATGGTAAATCCCATATTGCTCTGTTAAAATAAGCTTTTCGATAAAATCCGCCAAGTCCGCTGTATAAGTCGGAGATCCCGTCTGATCGTTAACAACTTGGATCTCGTCCCGCTCTTTTGCCAGTTTAACCATCGTCTTTACAAAATTATTGCCGTACATCCCATATACCCATGAGGTTCTGACGATAAAATATTTGGAGGTTAGCGCCCGAATTATTTCTTCCCCGGCCCATTTCGTTTTACCATAAATCCCGATTGGGTTGGGTAAATCGATTTCCCGGTATGGACTCATCGTTTGTCCGTCAAATACATAGTCGGTGCTAATATAACAAAACTTAGCCCCGATTTTCTCCGAAGCGACGGCTACATTACGGGTCCCTGAAACGTTAACCCTATACGCCTCTTCTGCTTGAGTCTCAGCCAGATCCACCGATGTAAAGGCCGCAGTGTGAATAACCGCATCTGGACGAATACGGCCAATGACTTCTTCGCATTGCTTTGGCTGTGTAATGTCTAATTGTGCCCGACTCATAGCATAAACATCATAATGATGATTTAACTTGATGGATAGCTCTTTCCCTAATTGGCCGGCTGCTCCTGTAATCAGTATTTTCATACTTCTCTCATCCTAGGAAGTTCCATATTGTCGTTCATAAAATTTCTGGTAGTCCCCCGAAAGAATCCTCCGCCACCAATCTTCATTGTCCAGATACCATCGAATGGTAGCTTTAAGCCCTGTTTCCAAATGATGCTTAGGCTGCCATTCCAGTTGTTCTTGGATTTTCGTTGCATCTATGGCGTACCTGCGATCATGTCCGGGACGATCTTTCACATAATTAATTAAGGACTCCGGTTTCCCCAATTCCTTCAAAATCATCTTAACGATCGATAAATTTGTCTTCTCATTGTTCCCGCCAATATTATAGACTTCCCCATCCTTACCCTGATGAAGAACAAGATCTATCGCGCTGCAGTGATCCTCTACATAAAGCCAGTCACGGACATTTAGACCATCTCCATACACCGGAAGAGGTTGATCTTGAACAGCTCGTGTGATCATTAGCGGGATCAATTTTTCTGGAAATTGGTACGGACCATAATTGTTGGAGCAGCGGGTAATATTTACCGGAAGCCCGAAGGTTTCATGATAAGCCCGAACCAGCAGGTCTCCTCCAGCTTTACTGGCTGAATATGGGCTATTAGGAGCAAGGGGGGTCTCTTCGGAGAATAATCCCGTTTCACCTAACGTTCCGTAGACTTCGTCAGTAGAAACTTGAACAAACTTCTTTATTTTATACCTATGGGCAGCCTCCAATAAAACCTGAGTTCCCATTACATTTGTTCTAACAAATGCCCCGGGGTCTTGGATACTGCGATCAACGTGAGATTCCGCTGCGAAATTAACAACGACATCCACCCCTTGTTGAAATAATCGCTCTACAACAATAGGGTCGGCAATATCCCCTTTCACGAAGCTGAAATTAGATTCGTTATGAACTAGAGATAAATTCTCCAGGTTGCCCGCGTAGGTCAACAAATCCAAATTAATGATCCGATACTCGGGATATTTGTTCAACATATAGATGACAAAGTTGCTTCCAATAAAACCCGCCCCGCCGGTCACCAGAATATTCATCTTATCCTCCCCTAATCTTTATCTGCAACGAAGAGCGGTCAAAAGTTGATATCCGCATCTTTTAAGATAGGATGGCCTCTATCCTTTTCCGAAAGAACAGGATTCGTTACAGGCCAGTCAATGGCTAATTCCGGATCATTCCATAATATGCCTCTATCGCATTCCGGGCAATAATATTCGTCCACCTTATATTGAACTTCCGTATTAGGGACCAGGGTGCAGAAGCCATGAGCAAACCCTTTAGGGACCAACAACTGCCTATGATTATGAGCGCTTAGAATAACACCGATCCACTGACCAAATGTAGGAGATCCCCTTCTAATATCAACCACAACATCATACACGGCACCCGCTGTCACCCTTACCAGCTTCGTCTGAGCCTTAGGGTTTAATTGGTAATGCAGTCCTCTGATCACTCCGGGGTCTACTGAAAGAGAATGGTTATCTTGAACAAAATTATGTTGAATACCTAGCTCTCTCAGCTTTCTTTCATTGTAGCTTTCCATGAAGAATCCGCGAGAGTCCCTGTGAACCTGGGGCTCAATAATAAAGGCGCCTTCCAGTTTTTGAGGGGTAATGTTCATACTGTTCCTCCTTTCTCGTCGTTCACTAGTCACAATATTATATTAAGCTCATCTTAACCGATTATGGATAAAATAACAAAAATATTGGTGATCGTTAAGACCACCAATACAGTTAATAATTTTGTTCGTTAAGGTAAATCAAATGTTTCTCCAAGCATCATATCTTTGGCCAGTTCATTGGCTTTGGCCAAGGACAAATGGGTTCCGGCATCCGTCCACCACCCTTGCAGAATATCATAAGTAAGTTCATTACGACGAATGTACTCATTATTGACATCCGTAATTTCCAATTCTCCACGTTGGGATGGCTTTAAACTCTTTATTATCTCAAACACCGTACTGTCAAACATATAGATTCCTGTCACAGCGTAATTACTTTGGGGATACAGGGGTTTTTCTTCAACGGATACAATTTTTCCGTTCTCCAATTTCGGGACGCCATATCTGTGTGGATCAGGTACTTCCTTAATTAAAATTTTGGCCCCCTGACTCTGCTGCTCAAATCTCCTAACATAAGAGGCAATGTTATCCGAAAAAATATTATCCCCAAGTATAACCACCATCTGTTCTTGTCCAACAAATTGTTCAGCGAGTCCTAATGCCTGAGCGATACCACCAGCTTCATCCTGAACCTTATATGTGAAGCTTACTTCGAATTCTTTTCCGCTTCCTAACAGATTAACTACATCCCCCATATGTTCCTTTCCCGTAACAACTAAAATGTCCTCAATTCCAGCTTCCTTCAGTTTATATATAGCATGAAAGATCATCGGATACTTCCCAACGGGAAGAAGGTGCTTGTTTGTAATTTTAGTTAAGGGAAAAAGACGCGAGCCCGTTCCACCAGCTAGAATGATGCCTTTCATTGAGAAGAGCCTCCAATATTGGTTTAATAATTCATTATGGTGTCCCTTTGCACATTATTATTCAAAATTATACATATCTCCTGAAATATTTCCATCGTGATATAATACAAGAACAGCGTCTATCTCTTTCTCTTTAATATATTGATATACATTCATTTCTTTGTAATGTCGAAGATCAAGTACATATGTTTCCGAAAAATACTGTGCCAAGCTTGGGATCATTGGATTAGCATATGAATCTTTTAAAATTAACAGATTAACATCACTAACGTTATCATATTTGAATTTTAATTCAGGATAATCACTTGAGAAAAGTCCAGCGTAAGTAAGTGTTTGATTCTTCAATCCAGTACCAAACACTTTTTCAATTTCATTAATAACCTCCTTCTTTCTTCCAACGCTCTCAAAATAAATAAGATCAGTAAAATTGCTTGGTGTATATCTACAAGTTAATTCTTCATCTGATTTAATCATATTAAAAATCTTCCTACTGTAGCTACCAATGAAATCAAGATCATTACATTCAAAATCATAGCTGAAATTACTTAAATTGCTTCGATTATTAATCAGTCCATTTTTTGTCATCTCTCTAATCATTATTTGAAACGCTTGATACGCTCCTTCTGCATTCCAATGATGATCCGTTTTAAAGTACATTTTTTCAATTTCATCATTTGTGAACTTATTTACAAATTGATCGTAAATATTTATTACATTCCATTTCTTATTTAACTTATTGACAAAATATTTATGGTTATCCACACCAGTATGCTCTCCTAAAAAGCTGGGGTATTTATACGCGAGAATATTTTTCTTATGTGGAACTAACGCCAAATAATACAAAACTTCATTTCCATTAGTATGTGTCGACAGATTGTTCATACTATTAATAGCTATATCAATGCTCTTTTTATTAGTAGAAACTGTTGGAGTCTCCATCAACCAATTATCCTCACCTATGATTACATCGTTTACTATTGTCTTACCTACCTTAATCTGTAGTGATGTGTAAGCTTTAATCAACATATCTCTCTTAAATAATTGGTCACTAAAGTACACTTCCAACTGCTTAGAAAAATTACCTGATCGAATTTCTTCCAAGCTTATTTTTGGTTTTTTTGCAAGCGTTCTATTCTCGACTTCAGAAATATTGCGTTCAGATGACGCAAAAGTGGCTATACTAAACGTCAAAAGGATTACCATAAAAAAACAACTGATAATATAGCTAAATAGTCTAGGCATGTTTTCCTCCTTAATCAAAACAACTAGAACCTGAAATAAATAAATGGGTTATAAGTAGAAGTTGTGAGATAGATAATTGAAATAAAAAATATGATTAAATAGAGGAGAACTCCGATAGTATTCCAAACAAAATGAAATATATTATTTTTAATCCTACCTACAAGCAAAGAAATCTTTGCTAGCGGTAGAGAACATAATACTCCGACGACGAAATATAACCAGTAGTCATATATATAATATAAAGTAACATTATCAAATATTTCTGTACCATTAAGCCCAAACATTGCTTTTATAAATTCAAAAGAATATGCAAAGTCATCAGCTCTAAAAAAAACCCATCCAACCATAACAACTATTAATACATAAATGTGTTGGATTGGTAGCCAAAGGCGGTTTAATAGGTTATTTAGCACAAATCTCTCCAATGCAATAAAAAAACCGTAATAAAGTCCCCAAATAATATAGGTCCAACTAGCACCATGCCAGATCCCAGTAAGTAACCATACTATAAATAAATTACGAATTTGTTTCCATATTCCCTGACGGTTTCCTCCCAACGGAATGTATACATAGTCTCTAAACCATGAACCTAGAGTTATATGCCACCTTCTCCAAAATTCGGAAATATTTTTGGAAATATACGGATAATTGAAGTTAGCAGGCAAATGAAATCCAAACATTTTGCCAATCCCGATTGCCATATCAGAATAGCCAGAGAAATCAAAATAGATCTGTAAAGTATATGCCACTATTGCTACCCATGATAATGATGTACTTATTTCAGATGAATCTATACCAAATATCTCATCGGCTACAATTCCTAACTGATTTGCAATCAATATTTTTTTTGCAAATCCTATTATAAATAGTCGTACTCCCTGTGAAAACAAATCAATATTCTCAACT
This sequence comes from Paenibacillus sp. SAFN-117, assembly GCF_051966115.1. Lineage (NCBI taxonomy): Bacteria > Bacillati > Bacillota > Bacilli > Caryophanales > Paenibacillaceae > Paenibacillus > Paenibacillus sp. SAFN-117. The sequence continues at coordinate 441 of NZ_JBQCLK010000007.1, read as the reverse complement.
CGGAACGATAGTTGTGAGGCTATTGACTCATACCTCACTATTGGACCCGCTACCAATTGAGGAAAAAAAGATATATACAAAGCAAGATTAATAATATTTTTCTGTGGGGGAACTTCTTTTCTATACACATCTATTAGATAAGATATTGATTGGAATGTATAAAATGATATACCAATAGGCAATGCAAGATTAGTTGGTTCTATCGAAAAATTAAATATTTTGTTTATATTACTAATGATAAAATCTGCATATTTATAGTAACCTAACATACAGACATTTATTAGAATTGAAAATGATAATACTATTCTCCGTGTTGATTTGTTTCGATAATTGCAATTTATGAGAAAACTCAGAAAATAATTTATAACTCAACTTTCGCACCTGAAATTCTTGCCTGATGCCAAGTATGACAAGGAGTTAACGGTATATTTCAGGTGGTGT
>NZ_JBQCLK010000006.1:0-173308 GCF_051966115.1 Paenibacillus sp. SAFN-117 | reverse complement strand
CTTGGTAGGCCTTTACCCCACCAACTAGCTAATGCGCCGCAGGCCCATCCGTAAGTGACAGATTGCTCCGTCTTTCCTAAGAAAAGCATGCGCTCTTCCTATCTATCCGGTATTAGCTCACGTTTCCGCAAGTTATCCCGGTCTTACGGGCAGGTTGCCTACGTGTTACTCACCCGTCCGCCGCTAAGCCAGAGCCTTCCAAAGGAAGGCTAAGCTCCGCTCGACTTGCATGTATTAGGCACGCCGCCAGCGTTCGTCCTGAGCCAGGATCAAACTCTCCGTTAAAGAGAGCCCCATTGGAGCTCTTTAAAGTGAAGAGCGATTAGCTCATTAATTCGTTCATTCATTGACGTGGATACGGTCCGAAAACCGTATACGCACTGGCTTGTTTCGTTATTGAAATCATTTGTTCAGTTTTCAAAGAGCTTTCGTCAACCTGCTGTTTCATTTGTGGTGACAAGATAATATCTTACCAGCACTCCAGCCTAAAGTCAACTGTTTTTTATTTCCCATTTGTTGGATAGAGCAGAGAAAGCATGGACAACATTTTATTCGTCTTTCCAGCCATCCCGGACTTCCATATGGACAGTCCCGCTCCGAATGGGCGAAAACTAATATATCATGGTCCCACTCAGAAATCAATAGGAATATCTTGCCCTATACTTTTTTATAAAACCTTGTACGCCTTTTGAAACATTTATTGTATTCCTTTCTATAAAATTGCCAACTACAAAGACACCCCAACTCCCAAAAATCCGGAATTGGAGCATCTTTTTTTACGCTTTTAGCAATGTCCGGCTTATTGGCCGCTTTCTCCTAACATCTGCAAAAACTGCTGCTCATCGTCGACCACCTGGATACCTAAATCGCGGGCTTTGGCCAGTTTGCTTCCGGCATTTGCACCCGCAATGACCATGTCGGTTTTCTTGGACACACTGCCAGTAACCTTTGCACCCAACGCCTCCAGCTTCTTCGTCGCCTCATCTCTTCCGAAAGATTCCATCGTCCCCGTAATCACGACCGTTTTACCGTAGAACGGATTATTCTCGTTAATCGCTGCAGCCTGTTCCTCAACATGCGGACGCACACCCGCCGCCAGCATTCTTTCAATACTGGAACGCATCAGCGGATCGGCAAAGAAGCCTACAATGCTCTCCGCTACGATCTCCCCAATATCGGGAATCTGCATCAGCTCTTCTGCGGAAGCGCTCATTACCTTGTCCAGACTCCGGTAATGATCGGCCAGTTCCTTCGCGGTCGTCTTCCCCGTATTGGGGATTCCCAGCGCGAACAGGAAAGAACCCAGATCGCAGTCCTTGCTTTTCTCAATCGCTGCCAGCAAATTACCGGCTTTCTTCTCGCCGAACCGCTCCAAGCCAACTAACTGGTCGAAAGTAAGACTAAACAAATCGGCCGGATCCCTGACTCCCAGCTCCTGATAAAGCTGTTCAGCCGTAGCGACACTGAAGGTTTCGATATCCATGGCATCCCTGGAAGCAAAATGAGTGATACGACCAACTAACTGAGGAGGACATTTCAGCCGGTTAGGGCAAAAGATATGGGCGCCCCTCTGAACAAGCTCCGAACCGCAAGCGGGACATGTTTCCGGATAAAGGATTTCTTCTCCGTCCTCGGCATCCGTAGCCCGTCCTAATATTTCCGGGATGACGTCATTAGATCTTCTAATATAGACAAGGCTGCCCAAAGCATTTTTTAAATCCTTGCGTTCAATATCCCCGATATTGTTCAAGGTGCATCTTTGCACGGTTACCCCGGCCAATTCAACCGGATCCACCGTTGCCACCGGAGTCAGCTTCCCGGTCCTTCCTACTTCCCAGGAAACTGTCCGGAGAATGGTTGTAGCTTCCTCCGCCTCAAACTTAAATGCAATCGCCCAGCGGGGGAACTTCTCCGTATAGCCCAATACTTCACGGGTCCGAAGATCATTGATCTTAATCACGGCGCCATCCAGCAAATAATCCAGTTCATGGCGTTTCTCCGTAATTACGGCAAGCTCCTCCTTGACCTCCTCTATCGAGTGAACCAACCGGGTATGCGGATTTACTTTAAAACGGTTCTCGCGCAAAAATTCAAGCATCTGTTCATGGGTAGCGAAGGCTTTGGCATCCGAAAAACCGACGTTGTAGAAAAAGGCATCCAGCTTGCGGGAGGCCGTTACCGCCGGATTAAGGTTTCTAAGGGCGCCGGCTGCGGCATTCCGCGCATTCTTAAGCGGTTCCTCCGCCGTCTTGTTATATTCCTCAAGAACCGATAGGAACATCAGTCCTTCTCCTTGAACTTCAATAACTCCATCCTTATAAGGAATGGTTAGCGGTACGGACCGAATAGTCCGAACCTGCGCCAGTATCCCTTCACCGACCGTTCCGTTTCCCCTGGTGGCCGCCTGTACCAAAGTGCCTCTATCATAAGTCAAATTTAAGGTTAGTCCGTCGAATTTCAACTCCACCACAAACGATAACGGAGGCAGCGGATGATCCGGGTTGGCTTGATTATATTGCTGGATCAGCTTCTGAATACGCTGATACCAAGCCATCAGCCCTTCTTCATTTTGAGCTTTGTCCAGACTCCATAGACGTGCCCGGTGCTTGTGAGGCTCGAACCCCTTCAGCAGCTCTCCGCCAACCCTTTGAGTAGGGGAATCGGGAAATACCGTCCCGGTCTCCTTCTCCAGCTGGACCAGACGGTCATACAGCTTGTCATAATCCGGATCGGATAATTCCGGAGAGTCCATTGTATAATACAGATAATTGTGCCGATTGATTTCCTCAATTAACGCTCTCATTTCTTTGAATTGTTCTTCCACAGGCAATTCATCCTTTCCAAATGGTCATCCCGCTTCCAAATTTGAAAATCAATGTACACAACGGATCCCCGCCGACAAGCTCTCATGATTTTATACTTTAGTAATCGGGGCGAATTTGGCAAGCAATCTCTTCACACCGACCGGTGCAGGGAAAGCGATCTGCAGCTCCATATCATCGCCGCTGCCTTTAACCGCCACAATAACGCCCGTTCCCCACTTGCCGTGCTGAACCTTGTCGCCATTATGAAAATCCGTTACGTTATTAACGGCAGGAGCCGCCGGTTTAGTACGGTTGTAAGGTTTGGCCGCGCCGGCCATTCCACCGGGCGAACGGTTCAACCCGGCGAAGGATCCCCCTTGTATCCGCCCATAGCGGTCCTCCGAAGGGGAGTCATTTTCCAGAAGCTCTTCCGGAATTTCCCTCAAGAACCGGGATGGAGGGTTACTGCTTGTGCGTCCGAATAAAACCCGCATCCGGGCACAAGATAGATACAGCTGCTCCTCAGCCCGAGTAATACCGACATAAGCGAGACGACGCTCTTCCTCTAGCTCCGTATTGTCCATCAGGGCCCGGCTATGGGGGAACACTCCCTCTTCCATACCTATAATGAAAACAAACGGAAATTCCAATCCTTTCGCGCTGTGCATGGTCATTAATACGACTGCGCTGCCGGAAGTCCCGTCATCTTCTTTATCCATGGTGTCGATATCCGCAATCAAAGCCAGATCCGTCAGGAACGAGACAAGAGATTTATCTTCATTTCGATTTTCAAACTCCAGGGTTACGGATAAAAACTCGTCAATGTTCTCTAGTCTGGTCTTGGCTTCAATGGTTGCTTCCCGCTCCAGCTCCATACGATAGCCGGTTCGGTTCAGCATCTCCTCCGTCAGTTCGGTAACGGATAGATACTCAACCATGTAATGCAGGTTCGCAATCATCTCTCTAAATTCCCGAAGCGCCCCTTTGGCACGGGAGCTGATCTCCAGCGAATCTACATCCTCCAGCAGCGCAAAGAGGGAAACTCCGCGTGCCGCCGCCTGTTCGGCTAATCGATCCAGGGTCGTATCCCCGATCCCCCGCTTCGGAACATTGACGATACGGCTGAAACTAATGTCGTCATCCGGATTTGAAATCAAACGCAGATAAGCGAGCAAGTCTTTAATTTCTTTCCGGTCATAGAACTTGATGCCGCCGATAATTTGATAAGGAATATCCGATTTAATCAAAATTTCCTCGATTACACGGGACTGCGCATTGGTACGGTATAGGATCGCATAATCGGAATAGCTTCTGCCCGCATTCCTGCCTTTATTAATCTCCGAAGCGACATAATACCCTTCGGCATGTTCCGAGTCGGCCTGGTAGAACTTGATCTTGGGACCATCTCCCTTATCGGTCCATAACTGCTTGTCCTTCCTCCCGGCATTATTCGCTATTACTGCATTGGCCGCATTCAGAATATTGGCGGTAGACCGGTAATTCTGCTCCAATAAGATCGTTTTCGTCTCCGGGTAATCCTTCTCGAAATTCAAAATATTAGAAATATCCGCCCCTCTCCACCGATAGATCGATTGGTCGCTGTCTCCTACCACACAGATCCGGTGATGCTTATCCGCAATCATCCGACAGAGCAAATATTGCGCACGGTTCGTATCCTGGTATTCATCCACATGAATGTAAAGAAATTTATTCTGGTAAAACTCCAGCACTTCCGGAACTTCCTCGAACAGCTCGATGGTCTTCATGATCAAATCGTCAAAATCAAGAGAGTTATTGCTCTTCAGTTTCTTCTGATACATCGTATAAACCTTCGCGACAATGCCTTGGAAATAGTCTCCGATTTGGCTTTCAAATCGCTCAGGGGATATTAACTCGTTCTTGGCGCTGCTGATTGCTGCCTGAATGGCCTTGGGGTCGAACTTTTTCGGATCTATGTTCAACTCTTTAACACAGGAACGGATAACCGACAATTGATCGGCCGAATCCAGAATGGAGAAATTCGAGGTATATCCGATGCGTGAGATGTCTCTGCGAAGTATTCGGACGCACATGGAGTGAAAGGTCGATACCCAGATGTCGCGGGCGGCAGAGCCGGCCAGCTTCTCCACTCTTTCCTGCATTTCCCGAGCGGCTTTATTCGTAAAGGTAATAGCCAGTATGCTCCAGGGAGCCGCTTTGCCGGTGGCAATCAAATAAGCGATACGATGGGTTAACACCCGGGTCTTCCCGCTACCTGCCCCGGCCATAATCAGAAGCGGACCGTCCACGCTCTGAACAGCCTGCTTCTGCTCCGGATTTAACTTGTCGATTGCCTGAAAAATATCATGAACAGAATTAATCATATTAATTAACCTTTCTGCTTGGATTGTCTAGAAAGTCTGGAACATCTGCCGCTACTCCCGGGCATCCTCCGGACGATCGTAACGGATAGCCTCCACGGTAGCCAGCGCCTGCTCCAGATTCTCATAAATCAAATTTCCAACTACGATGGTATCCGCACAACCTGACGCCTGCCGGGCCTTGTCGGGCCCATCAATCCCGCCGCCATAGAACAACCGGGCATCCTCCAGCACTTCCCGTACTTGGGCGACCCAATCCATATTACCGAACGTACCGCTATATTCTACATAAACAATCGGAAACCGGAACAGTTTATCAGCCATTCGGGCGTAAGCCGCGAGATCCTTGTTATCCAGATTCGAATCGGCCCCGGTTACCAAGGCTGCTGTCGATTGCCCATTCATAATGATATAACCTTCCGGAATGACCGCATCCCAATTCATCATCGCCCCGTATTCCCGGATCGCTTGTTGATGATGCCCGGTTATCCATTGTCCGTCCGGTGTATTCAGAACTACCGGAATCAAATACAGGTCGAAGCCGGGTACAATCGCATCCATCGAAGATATTTCCAAAGCGCAGGGAAGCTCAAACCTTCGTACTCTTCCGAGAAGTTCAACGGTATTATCAAAGGCAACCCCCGAAGAGCCGCCTACAATAACGGCGTCTGTCCCGGATAGACATATCTTCTCCAATTGTTCATCGGAGAGGCTCCGGTCGGGATCCAGCTTAAACACGTGCTTCCATTTACGAATGTCCAATTCCACAGTTCATCCCGTTGCCAAGAACTTATAAAAGTCTATAAATCCTTGTTTGCTTCCTGTTTCGCCGTGTCCGCTTTTGCCGGAACTACTCGCGTTTGGTATGACACTCCACAGGCGTAAATTCGGATGCAACGAATCCTACATATTGGCGATGACGAGATACGTGTCAGACCGCCAATTTAGATAGGTTGATCGCCGCGTTCAAGTCGCGGTCGATCACATGTCCGCAAGTGCATTCATAGGTGCGATCAGATAGTTTCAGGTTTGGCTTGATCTGACCACAACATGAGCACATTTTCGATGAAGGGAACCATTTGGCGGCTTGAATAAATTTCGCGCCGATCTTCTCGCACTTGTATTTCATCTGCCGGATGAACTCGTGCAGCTTCTGTCCGGCAATCGCCTTGCTCAAGTGGCGGTTCTTCATCATTCCGCTCACATTTAAGTCTTCCATCACTACAGCGCTTGGCTTGGTTTTCGCTATCGCGCTCGTCGTTTGGTGAATGTGATTGGTGCGGATATTCGTTAATCTCCGATGAAGCAAACGAATCGACTTTTCGACTTTTACAATGTTGCGTGTCTTGACGAAACGGTTTCCCTCCTTGTTCATCTCGTATTTGCGGGAAACCTTGCGCTGCAACCGACGCAAGCGTTTCTCCACCTTTCTTACGGCGGCAGACTTGTTGATGTTCTTGAACACCATTCCGTTACTGCATACCGCCAATTCCTTAATGCCTACGTCAATACCGATCACCTCGTCCGTCAGTTCGGACTTCTCTTGCTCGTGCCTGATACCAATAGACACATACCAATACTTGCCGTCAAAGGATACTCGCGGGTTGCTATATGCTCCTGATTGAGGAATCGGTTCACTGGTTTGTATCCAGCCGATCTTTTCCAGATAGACCGTGTTTCCATCTGCTTTAAATCGGTCATATCTGCTATAAAATGCTGGTTTTGAATGTTTTCTGCTTTTGAACTTCGGTTTCCCGGATTGTCCTTTGAACATCTTCTTGTAGGCATCACATGCGTCTTTGACGGCTTGTTTCGTTGTCTGGGCAGATATATCGTTCAGCCACGCATATTCTTCCGTCTGCTTCAGCTTCGTCAATTCTTTTCGCAGCTCCCCACCAGGAATAAACTTGCTGCCATTCCGATAGTTTTCTTCCTGACGAGCCAGCGTCCAATTGTATACCCACCTAGCCGCCCCGGCCGAACGCCATAACGCTTGTTCCTGATCAGGAGTCGGTTTGATTCTGACTTTTTTCGCAAGAATCATCTTCCATCAACTCCTTGAGCATCTTTCTCGCTTTGTTCGCTCGTTCCCTTGCAATTGACAACTAAATACGGTGACGCTGTATCCACTGGCGCTAACATGATGGGGTTTTAGCTTTCCTTTTTTAAAATATAAGAAAGTATAAGTTTTCATCTATACCTGTTCTTATATTTCATCGGTAAACGCGCCCGTCCTAAGGACGGCGATAGCCGTTTATCCTTGTCCCATATCCTCAAAGTTTGCTGCGTAACGCCAATCATCTTCGAAAAGTCGCCAATTCCGTACAGCTTTATTACATCACCTCTATAGCATTAAAACATTAGAGCATTTGTTATAGAGTATACTAAAGATTAATAGACATTGATTAGCTGTTGTTATCCCTCGCGGCAACGTCAAAATCCGCTGTCCTAATCTACTCTTCCTCAGTCTATTCCAGCGTCCGGGGAGTGTCAAATCGTTCTTAGAACATTATACTATCCGGAACAAACGTTCTCAACCCGATGACTCCTTCTGACATGCTTTTTCCTAAAAATAGTACTATTTTTTCTTTTTCAGTCCTAATTAGAAGTCGGTAACTAACCCAATCAAGTCATTTTGAAAATAGTCAAACGTAACCTTGCCCTTGACTCCCCCTTGATCGTTTAAAACAAGAAATTCCATTGATAGCGCAAACTTGTCCGCCCCTTAATTTCTCGTCTGCATGATAAAAAGAAAAAAAACCGGGTAAATCACCCGGATTCATCATCACTTCATTCCTTGTTCCCTTCTGCCGGCTCCGCCGGAGTTTCATCCGTGCTCTCCCCGCTGGCTGCTTCCGCCGCTGAAGCCCGGGCTTGCTCGACATTATCCATTAACGCTTTCAAATCCGCCTCATTAATAGAATAAGCCCATTCATCGCCTTCTCTGACAACCAGGAATTGATCATCCTTTACCTGGCCGACGAAGCGGATTGTCTTCTCTTCCTCGCCCTTTCCTTCCTTAAGCTCCACCCTCAGCTCAGGTGTTTCCAGTTGGAGACTGCCTGCCTGCAAGGGTAATTGAGACGTAGCAATCAAGGTGAGTTTGTCCAACACCGCACTTCCGGCATTAGCCTCTAATTCCTGCCCATTCAGGCTCCATTTCGATTCATAGGCGGTCTTGTCCGGCTCCAGCTTATCCAACTGCCAGCTTTCCCCTTTCCAAGTGAACGAAAGATGATTGATTTTATTGTACTCGGCTTTAAAAACCTTCTTATCCAAAAAGTCCAGCGTTTGCTTATCCAAGCCCTGCACCGAAGTTCCGGCCAGCGAATAGACGGCGTTAGAGTCTCCCAATTTGGCGTAATATCCATCTCCTACCGGAAGCTCGCTGCCTACCACAACAGTGATAACCGATCCGTCCTTGAGCGATACTTCGAATTGACGAGCGGGGGATTCAAAGCCAAACGGCTTTAGATCCTCCGCATTCTCTTCAACCATTTCGTTATAGGGGAGCAATGTAAATGTTGAAAGCCAATTTTCCACCGTAAACCGGTTAACCGGATATCCCATCGGCTCACTCATGGTCCAGCCGCCATCACTTTTAACAAGCCGGACCGTCTCGCCTTCCGGAGAGCTGATCTTGATCTCTTTCACGTCATCTGCCGCTATGGAAACCAGTTCTTTCGTTTTATTGTCCTCCGGCTCTTTAAACCAGTTTTGAGAGGACGCATACCAGAACCCGGATATACATAGGATAACCAGCACCAGCGTCGGAATAAACTTCTTCATCCCCGTCTCCTCCTCCACCAGATCAATCCGCCGCTTACCAGGAACAGAAGCGGAATAACAACTACCGTCCCTATGAAAATCGTGTTGGCCTGAGAAGCCGTAATGAATGCCTGCTGAAGCTGTGCTTCTTCACGGGGCCGGATCGTAACGGAGCTCTCCTGCTCGTTCAACCAACCGACGCTGTTCAGGATGAAGTCCCGGTTCCCCTGCTGGTTCAGCAATGAATCGGACAAGAAGACCCCGTTTCCAATAATAACCGCCCGCGGCTGGCCTTCACTATTTTCGATAGCATAAGCCAAATCGATGGGGCCGTTCAAGTCAGCATCCGTTTTGTTCAGGTCTTCCATCCGAATCTGGCCTGACGCGAATAGCCCCAAATCTGTTTTGCCATAAGCTTTATCCGATGTTTTCAGCAGAGCCGTCGAGCTCCACTTTTCGTTAGAAGCATCGATGCTTAACCCTATGGCGCCCGGGAAGACGGCAATCCGGTTTTCATTTTTCAGCTTATCGACAATCGTATGATACTGGTATTGAGGGACAATTGTGAACGGATCACTTATTAGAGTCTGTTTTGATTCTATGATCAAAGCATGCTCGTTGGTGACCCCATAGGTCCCCAGAAGATCGTTCCAGTTGGCCCATTGCTCCATGTTTTGCGCAAGGTCCAAAGTGATCAGGAGCCGACCTTCTCCTTCCGCATAAGGCTTAAGCAGATTTTTCTCCGCCTCGGACAGATCGGATTGCGGCGAGAGAACAAAGATGGAATCCGCATCTTCAGGAACTTGCGCCTCCTGCACCAGATTCAAATCTTGAATCTCGTAGCCTTCCCCTTGCAGGCTGGAAACAAACGATGGAAGCTGCTTGCTCGTCATTTCTCCGTGCCCCGTCAAGAAGTAAAGCTTCCTTTTCTCATCGGAAGACAGACTGACCAGAGCCTGGGTGAATTTCTCCTCCCCGCTGAACGCGTAAGAGCCTTGCGTCGATCCGTAGCCGAACAGCTCATGACTGTATACATTCTTCGTCTGGCCGCCGCTTTCGAATACAATTGTACCATATTGGTTAATCTTGTATTGCTGTGCGATCGCCGGCTGCTTCACGGGATCAATGATTTCATAAGTAAATTGGCTGCTTCTCTTCTGATATTCCTGCAGCAGATCCTCCACCTGCCGGTCCATATAAGGGTCCTGGGAAGTAAAAGCTACCGCATGAACCGGTTTATCCAGCCCTTTAAGCGTCGTGACCGTCTGATCCGATAACGTAAACTTTTTATTTTCCGTCAAATCCCATTGCAATCCATTAATCGAGTGAAGGAAGATCGTGAGCAAGATGAACAGGCCGACTACGGCCAGAGACAGAACAGTCGCATTGGTCCCTTTAATCCAGTTGTTTTTCACGGTTCTTCCCCCTTATCTCCAGCGCTTTCTTTCCAACGCTTGTACGCTCAATACTATGAATACGGCAGCCAAGGTCACGTAAAACAGCACATCCGCCCAGTCCAAAACCCCTTTATTGAAATTGGACAGCCGGCCGACGATGGAGAAGAGGCCGAACCATTCCTTGGTGGAATAGAACAAGCTTTCTCCGATCCAATCGATCATCCATAGACCGAGGAGCATCGCGAACCCGATAATCCCCGCCACCATTTGATGAGAGGACAAGGTGGAAGCGAACAGTCCGACAGCCATCATGGCTGCCCCCAACAGGAACAGGCTTAAATAGGTTAGCCATAGTACCGGCTGATCCAAGTCTCCAAAGGCAGACAGAATAAGAGGATAGATCAGCGCACCGACCACGAGAACCAGCTGCACGGTCAAAGCGGCCGCATATTTGCCCAGTACAATTTCCCATACGGAGGCCGGAGAAGTAAGGAGAAGCTCATCCGTTCCCTGCCGCAGCTCATCGGAAACCAGTCTCATGGTCAAGAGCGGAACAGTGAACAAGTAGACAATGAGAAGGCTGCCTAACAAAGGCCTTACGTCCACAATCGGGAAACTAAGGAAATCCAGACTGAACATCAGACCGCTGACCAGAAAATAAAACGCAAACGCTACATAAGCGGTAGGTGAATAAAAATACATTTGCAGCTCCTTACGGCAAATGGCACTAATTTTTCTCATTGTCATTCACCTCCGACTCCGATTCCGGCGCATCCTCTGTCCGGCCGATCTGATCGCCGGCATTCTCGCCCGAACCGCCTTCCTCGGTTGTAAGCTTGACGAAAATATCTTCCAGACTCAAGCTTTCTCTGCGCATCTCTACAATGGGATAACCCAGAGCGGCCATCCGGAAGAAGAGCCCTTCCCGAATATCCTCGCGATCTCTGGAGGAAACCAGGAGTTGAACCGCGACCTCCTGTTCTTCCCCGGCGGCCTTATCGTTGATGACTTGCACCGATTCCACTTCTTCCATCCGTTCCAATTCTTCTCTAACGCGATCAAGCGGCCCTCTTATCTCCAGCTTTACTTGGAAGGCTTGTCCCATCGAGTGAGCGATCTGGTCGGGCCGATCATCAAGCACGACCTTGCCTTGATTGATAATCAGCACCCGGTTGCAGATCGCATTCACTTCCGGCAGAATGTGGGTGCTCAGCAGCACCGTATGGTTCTCCCCCAATTCACGGATTAATTCGCGAATCTCAATAATTTGATTGGGATCCAGACCCGAAGTCGGTTCATCCAAAATAAGCAGGTCCGGCTTATGCAAAATGGCTTGCGCCAATCCGACACGCTGCTTGTAGCCCTTGGACAGGCTGCGAATGATTTGCTTCTCTCTGCCCTGCAATCCCAGTTTGTCTACCACCTCGCCGATCCGGGATTTCTGCTCCTGACGGGGGATTTCCCGCAGATCGGCTACAAATTTCAAGTAAGCAGCCACGGACATTTCCGGGTAAAGGGGGGGTGTCTCCGGCAAATATCCGATTTTACGTCTAACCTTCCTGGGATGGTCCGCCATGGATTGCCCGTCGATTCGAATGCTTCCTGAAGTCGGATTCAAGTAACCGGTGATCATCCTCATCGTGGTCGTTTTGCCTGCTCCGTTAGGCCCCAGGAATCCGACGATTTCTCCCCGGCTCATCGTAAAATCTATTTCATGGACACCTCTGCGATTTTCATATATCTTGCTAACCCGATTTACTTCGAGCACCAGTAACCCTCCCCTGTCATTTGAACTTCCTTCGAGCAATTACAAACCGAATATAAAAGGAGAACAATAAACAAACCTTAATTTCTCCTAAATCTAAGCTTAAAAAGATGTGTCAATTTTGTGTCAAAGCTCATAAATATTTTTTCGCAACTTTTACGGAGCACGGAAGGAACTGATCGACTCTTGGCGAACTAATGAGTTAGAGGTGACCGCAATGTACAGTTTTAAATCGCTGACTACAGACATGGAATTGTTTGCAGCAGCTCTGCTTCAACGCAAAGTATCCGTGTGGACTAAAACAGCGGATGACATATATGCTTTATTGGATGAGGGGGGGATTATTGAGAAGATCACTCCGGACTGCGTCGTCATTCGCTTTGCCGACGCCCGAAACAGCAAGGAATATTATTTGAGGGAAGAATGCGATTTCCGCATTGAATGATAGGGTCAGGGTATTGGACCTGATATAAGGATGACAGCGAATCGAAAGAGACGCGCTCCGCTTGGAAATATTGAGACCGAGAATACGGATAGATATAGACACGAGCTATATGGAAATGGAGTCGATCAAGCGATGATAACTTACAGTAAGTGGCTGATTCGCGTGGCGGTGGTTTTTTCCGTTATGGGAGCCTTACTCGGATCGGACATGGCCGGGCGTAAGGACTATTCTTTTATTCCGGTGCATTCGCATATTCTTGTGGTAGGATGGCTGTCGTTATTTGCATATGGAATTTTCTATTATGTTTTTCCCGAGCCGCAGAAGCTCAAGCTGGCTAAGGTCCAGGCCATACTTTCCATGCTCGGCGCCATGCTGCTGCCCCTGGGCATGCTGCTGTACAACAAAGCTTACAACGGCTTCACAACCGGATTATTCATCGGCGGAGGGACGATTCTTCTGATCGGAATGCTGTTATTCGCTTTTCTCGTCTTTTTCGATAAACAATTATTTACGAAGAAAAACTAGACTTGTCCGGCTATCGGGCATTATAAACACGCTGCTGCCTGAACAGTTAGCGTGTTTTTGTATTCTCATGGCCCTGATATTACACGTGGCCGCTCGAAATCTTCCCGTCAAGCTTCTCAGATCACCGAATTACAATGGCACAACTTAGTCCTTCAATGCTCAACCTGCAGCCATTTACCCGGAAATCTTCATCTCTCTGATCTGCCCATCCGAGAATACGCGATATTCTACTACCGCCCGGTCATTGTCGGAATAAAACACCGTAAACCGGCTGACCCGGGTTCCCTCCGCATTCCAATTTATATACAACTGGGCTTGCAGTGCACCTTTCTTCAGCCCTTCTATATCGACCTCATCCCCATTAATCGTTGAACCGTCCGGCGAAAGCAGGGCTCCGTGAACCAGATCATACCTTGAGACCGGTGTACCGTCCAGATTGTTGGAAAATTCGGCGTAAGCCGGTCCCAGCCGCTTCTGAACTTCTTCTCTGGCCATGCCGAGCTGTACCATCTTCTTAAGGTCGTCCGGTCCTGCTATATTAAAGGGGGCTTCGGATGCGATCCGGTCAGACGGCATTCTGTTGACCGCTTGGGGCAGGTTGTTAACAACCCCGATCGTTTCTCCCGCCTCAACGCCCAGGGCTCCGATTACCGCCGGATAAGGACGATATGCTTCCATCCATCCGGCCGCCTTGGCTGCTCCGATTGACGATATAATCAATGCCGACATGATTGCGACAGACGCGACCATCTTTTTCATTTCAATAAGCCCCCTTATGACTTCCTTTCAAACTCCCTGCCATGTTACTAATATAGACGGCAGCAGGATGGATTTCGTTCCACCTATTACGAAAATGTTACAAAGTTTATTGTCATTATTCCCCCATTGTTCTTCCTCTCATCCGTTACCGCCTCTATTCGACGTTTGTTAACAATGTTCGCGAAAAATGCTATAATGACTTGTGACATTTTAGAGACGGAGGAAACTCCCGTGAAATCCTTTTTACGAATCATTGCAGTTGTCGGCAGTGTTCTGGTCATCCTCATTGCCGCTCTTTTTTTTATTAATCGCGTGGAGGAGGTCCGTCTGCTGTATGCGACAAACGGCAGCGATACGGATTTGTCCGCCTGGGGTAATTTCGAACAGACGCTAGCTGCGAATGTCCGGGTGGAGCAGCGCGGGTTATCGGACCTAAGCTCCAAACAGTTAGCTAAATTTGATGCTATTTATTTAGATGTTCATTTGTTAAAATCGGAATCTCTGCAAGCCAAGAAGGAAGCGTTAATGGATTATGTCCGTCAGGGAGGCCACCTGTTTCTGGAGAACGGGTTTGCCGCAGAGTTTCCGCCAGAGTTCCTGGGTGCGGAGCAGTTGGTCGAGCTTCCCGAGAATACCGCCCCGCAGTTCCAATATCCTGAGGTGACGGAATCTATCCGCGGGATGCAGACGGTGTTCCGCTTATACGCGGATAATTTCCTGAATCATTCCGGAATGGACAGGCTTCCCGGCTTTGCCTGGGGATACGGCCTCGTTCCAAGCACTGCGGAGACGATCGTAACCTTGAATGAGGTTCCGGTCATGACGCTGAATCATGTGGATCAAGGCTCGGTCCTGCTGACCAGCGCTTTCCTGCCGAACCGGTATTTCATTACCGGCTTCGATCTGCAGAGCGGCATGGATCCGCAAGCCGGATTCGAGCAGTTGGCCGCACAATATAACGGCCCTTCGACGGAGGACGGGACCGCCTATTTCAACCGCTACCGGCTTCCCGTGGAGCCCTATTTTCAGTTCTCGTTCGCCGCGGCCAATTACGAGCTTCGGGGACAATTTCTTTCTTATATAAGTAAGGAAAAGTACGGCTACTCCATCACTAAAGTATTGGGACCGTACGGGCGCCCGGCCATGGCCTTCCAGAACCATTACGAAGCGCTGCCCGCTTTCCGCGATCTCGAGGCTATTCAATGGACGGAAATGCTTAAGCAGTACAACATGCTTCCTTCGTTCTCGGTCGTTCGCGGCTCCTATGATTGGGGGCAATGGTGGGAATCTATCAATATTCACATCAATAAGGGCACCCAGGAGAAGCCAGAGTTCATCGGAGAATACGTGAACTCCTTCTACGGGAGCGGAGCGAAGCTATTGAGCGAAGGCAAGCCGTTGAAGCTCGCCCAATACCCGAAATATGTCCAGCTTTCGGAGCCGATCGAGCTTCCTTACCGCGCGTATCCGGCCTTCGCCGACCTTGACGGCAGCGGGCGGGCGGACCTGCTGGTCGGCAGCGCCGACGGGTTCATCTACCGGTATCCCAACGAAGGGATGAACCCGGACGCTTACGACTACCAGCCGCTGCCGCCGGGGCTTGAGCCGCCCGCCGTCTTCGGCGCGCCGGAGCCGCTGCTCACGCCAAGCGGCGAACCGCTCCGCGCCTCCGGCTATGCCGCGATCGCCGCGGCGGACGTCGACGGCGACGGGCGCCCCGACCTGCTCATCGGCGATGAGCACGGTGCGGTGTTCGTTTCCTTGAACCAAGGAAACGGCACTTTCGCACCGCCCACGCCGGTGATGGCAGGCGGCGCCCCGCTCGTCGTCGCGTCCTACGCGGCGCCGGCCTGGGGGGACGTCGACGGTGACGGCATCCCCGACCTGGTTGTCGGGGATGGGAACGGTGACGTCCGCCGGTATCGCGGCATCGCCGGAGAGCCGCTGCGGTTCGAGCGCGGCGAGGTGCTCGTGAGCGCGGTCGGCCGGTTCGCGGCGCCTGCGCTCCGCGATATGAGCGGCGACGGCCGGCTGGACCTGCTGGTCGGCAGCAATGAAGGAGACATCAAGCTGTTCGTTCGTGATGGAGATCATTGGACCGCCCAAGGACCACTGGTCGGCGACAAGCTGAATCCGGCCGGCAATCACGCCTTGGTCGGAGGCCATAATTCCGTACCACTATGGTATGATATTAACGGAGACGGCATAGACGATCTGCTCGTCGGCCAAGTGGAATTCGGTATTCCGGTGACCATCGACGATCCCGATTTTCCATACGCCGATGAGCTGCAGCAGTTTTTACAATATGCCCGGGAAAATCATTTAGAACTGTATCCGCACGTGTTCTTTCATAATTTTATTAGCGATGAACAGGAGAAGCTGGAGCTCGAGCTGCACCGCAAAGCTTTCGACAAGCTCGGCATTCCGTGGACAGATACCGGGACCAACCAGCATACCTGGAGAATTAACCATCCGGACAGGCTGCAGACGCTGCGCAACGAGAACCATCAGGACATCTGGTTTAATTTCGGATTCAGGCCTTCCTTCGTGCCCAGCGATCCCCGCTCGTATCTCGACTATATGTGGGGAGTGCCTTTCCTGTTGATGGATCCGGAGCTGAAGCATCCGATGGTGCTGTATACACCTTCTCCCATCTACGATAGCAGCTCGGCGTCCTCTACTCTGGATATCTATCAATCGATTATTCAGTTGGACATGCCGATCAACTATATGGAGCATATTGAGTACTTCGAAGGAAAGAAAGCGAATTTCGAGAAATTCGTCCAATATTTCGATCGGGTTCGGACCGAGCACGATTATAATTTCGTCTCCGAGCCGCAGATGGCCCGCTCCTTCCTCGCGACGTTGACGGCCCGGGTGGAGGTTCGCCAATCGTGGGGAATGTACCTGCTGGACCGGATCAAGGATACTCTCGGCAAGGGCGTTCACCGAACGCTGCAAATCACGGCCGATTCTTCCGGAATCCCGTCTCAGGCCGGGGCTTACCGGGATACGCTCGGGGTCCGGATTGAATCCGGCTCGTCGTTGGCGGGACATCCGCTGAAGGTCGATTCCGATATTTTCTACAGCAAGGACGGCACCCTCTACACCGGGCTGAGCCGGCCGACCAAGCTTCAGATCAGTTGGGAGAGCGACCCGGTCCATCTGATTCGGGCCAATGTTCCCCTTCAGATCGACAAAGGAGAGAAGCAATGGACCATCAAGCTGCTGGAGGCCGGAATGCAGCAATTCAAGCTGTACAGCCCTGTGCCCGTACAGTTCGAAGGAAACGATTTGAAGCTGGAAGAAGATGCTGAAGCACATACTTATACCATTACCCGATACGGTGATGCCTCTGAGATCATCGTTCGGTGGGAGTAAGAACCCATTCTTATTAATCAGGAGGAACTGATATGGAAGAAATCGTCCGCCACTTGGAAGAGCATATTCGCGAACGCTATGAAATCGATCCGGACGACGATGAGTTTACGGTTGATGTTCATCTATTCGACTACGGGTTCATCGACTCGATCGGGGCTACCGCTCTTATTGCCCATATTGAGAAAAAATACGGAATCGAAGTGACCAATCAAGACCTGATGCTGTACCCTTTGAACACCATTAATGAAATTGCCGAATTTATCCACAATAAACTAGCGGGGTGAGCGAAATGGAATGCATCGTATCACTGAAACGGTTAGACCCGGGCCAGTACGGACAGCTAAAATACGCTTCCGCTTTTGTAGATGAGCATATTGAAGAAATTCGTCTGGACGAGGCTCGTCAAGAGCTGCTTCTTGTACACCACTCTCCGCTTGGTAATGATGTGATTGCCGAGCGGCTGGAGCGGTTGATCGAGCGTTTCTCGAAAGGGGACTTCGGCTTCAAGGAAAACCGCCTGTTCGAAAACCGCGGTCCTCTTCCTTACAACGGAGATATCATCGCAGAGCTTGTCCAGGCCAAGACGATCAAGGTGCTGGAGCCCGGCTTGTTTATCTTCCGCGAGCCCTTCTCCAGTTTGATGAGATTTATGGACTATGCCTTTGTGACGAAGGTGGCGAAGCCGTTCGGTGTCACGGAGGAATCTTACCCGGCCGTTATTCATTGCGATACTCTGAATAAGACGAACCACTTTACCTCCTTTCCGGAGCATATTCATTTTCTGACCCACCTGCGTGAAGACCTGGATGTTATTGAAGGCTTCTCCCAATCGGTTCGCGAAGCCGGCGGGTGGAAGCAGGATGCCCCGCTCGCGTTGGATGCTAATATGCCCAAGCCCAGGTTCGCTATGAATCCGTCCACCTGCTATCACTGCTATGAAGGGCTTCAAGGAGAAACCATCGAAGGAGACGGATTGGCGGTTACAGCCATATCGAAGTGTCACCGGTTCGAATCCAGGAACCATACCGATTTCGGAAGGCTTCTGGATTTCAGCATGAGGGAGATTGTATTCGTCGGCAAACCGGACTACGTCAAGGAGAATCGCTTGAAGTCCCTGGAATATATTCAGGATTTGGCCCGGGAGTGGGAGGTTGACAGCTACCTCGAGGTCGCTAACGATCCTTTCTTCACGAACGATTTTCAAGTGAAAGCCTCCTTCCAGCGCAATCAGGAAATGAAGTATGAGCTTCGGCTCACCATTCCTTATTTAAACAAGTCGATCGCATGCAGCTCGGTCAACTTCCACAGCAATACCTTCGGCAGCGCCTTTAATATTAAGGTCGGCAAGCGCAACGCGGTAACGGGATGCGTCGGTTTCGGCATAGAGCGCTGGGTGTTCGCCTTTCTCTCCCAGTTCGGGCTTGAGGAATCCGGATGGCCGGCACGCTTCCGCGAGCAATATGAAGCCTGGAAAGAAAAATCATTATAGTGAGATGAACTGACGTGAGAGTCCTTTCGTTCCTTAGAAAAAACGGGTTCATTCTTGGACTGCTCGCCGCCTTCCTGCTGACGGATTGGCTGGTCGCTCGCTGGGATCCGTTAACGAATTCGCTTCGATTCCGCAAGAATGATTTTACTAAAACCTTGTCCCAGCATAACTGGGAAACGTCCGGCCGGGTTTTCTTCGGCAATTCGGCGGTGACCGGAGCCTATATCGAGGATCAGGCCGGCTATCCCCTCGTGGAGATGGGCCTGTCTTACGGAAAAATAACCGATCTGCAGCAAATTATCGAGCGTTCGTTGTATACTTTCGAAGACGAGCTTGTCATCGGTATCGACGTTCATACGATGCTGGACCGGCTGGAAACCGATCCGACCTATCCCTGGAATTCGAAGAAGTATCAGCCCTACCTTTACGAGTACCGGGACTATTTCAAGGAGGCCGGGATCGGCATGCTGAAGCAGATGGTGACCTCGCTCCGCGAGCGGAAGCCGGAGGAGATGTTCGAGTATTGGGCCTGGAACGACAAGATGCTGTATTACGGAATCAAGCCGGCAGAAGGGCCCGGCAGCAAGCAGGCGGATTGGGAGAAATACGAGCAGAAATTTAATTATATGAGGATGCCTGACTTCCAGCAAAACCTTAACGCTTTGGAATGGGTAATGAATTACGCCGATAAACAACAGCTAGAATTGAAGGTCATCTGGATGCCGTATAATCCCGAATACCCCCTTCCCGGATATATGCCGGAGCTGAAGAAGGAAGTGGACCGGATTCTGGCCGAGCATCAAGTTCCTGTGTTGGATCTGCTGAATAGCTTCGAGCCGCAGTATTTCCATGATCTGGTTCATATTAACCGTGAGCAGGGAGCTCCTCTCTTTACCAAGGAGGTGGACCAATGGCTTCTTTCCTTCGAAAAACCGCCGAAATCCTGATCTATCTGGCTATGCTCGTCCTGGTCATCATCCATTTTAGCGGGAAGGGCGTCTTTATCTATGAAGGGTTTTAGCTGATCGCGAGGGAGCCGTAAAGTATGTTTTACTTTAATATATACTCGATGATGGGGTTGGCCGGCATGATTGCTGCCCTGCTGCTGACCCGCCTATGGAAGGATAACAAACGCATTTTGCTCCTTCTGTTTAATTGTGGCTTTTTGCTTGTGTTCAACTACAAGCTTTTTTTGTTCTATGCCGCTTATACGGTTCTGAATTATCTGGGCTATTCTTTGCTGTGCCGGGTTACCTTCGCCCGTTTGGCCTGGTTCATCGGATTCATTGCCGCCAACATCGGTATAGTGTCGCTGACCCGGTTTATGGAATATGGTTGGCTGGAGCATCCGATAGCCAATCTGATTGTCACGATCGGACTGGTTTATAATGTGCTGAAGGTAATCGACGCTTATTACTTCGCCTATTTTTTCCGCAGGGATGGGCAAGTTCCGGCTCTGGATTACGCCAATTTTATTCTGTTTATCCCCACCTTCACTTCCGGCCCGATTCTGCGATTCCGCGATTTTATTGCAGACAGCAAGAAGCCTTACACGGTGGATTCGGCGTTAATCGAGTCGTCCGTCAAGCGGATTATTCTCGGCTTGTTCAAAGCGGTCGTCGTCGCCTTTTACATGAGAACCGTCTTTGATTATATAGCGGGACAGGAACTATTGTTCTACCATTCCATCTTCCTGCTGTTCTGGTTCTATCTGTTGATCTACGTCGACTTCTCGGGGTACTCGGACATCGCCATCGGCTTCGGACGACTGCTCGGCTATCAAATTCCGGAAAACTTCAAGAAGCCGTTCCTGTCTCCATCCATGACGCAGTTTTGGCGCAACTGGCACGCATCCTTGGGGGATTGGTTTCGAGAGCATATCTTCATGTTCTTCTCACGCAAAGCGATCTCCAAGTGGACCGGCGCCTACTTGTCCCTGTTAATTATGACGCTGATCGGACTTTGGCACGGTTATACTTGGCCTTACTTTCTATACGGACTCTACCATGGCGGCCTGATGGCGTTGGAAAACCTGTTCGGCTTGTCCCTGGTTAACAAGAAGAAGTCCTCGAAAACCTACTATTATTTCCGTGTGGTCTGCACTCAAATATTGGTCGCCATCTCGGTCATCGTTTATTCCGGAAACATCGACATCGTAATGAAAATCTACAAGGGTCTTCTTTCCTTTCCTTCTTTTTGACAGAGGAGGATGATATAATGAATTTGATTTGCCCCAACCTGTAAACACCTTAGACGATAGAGGATTCTATGCACCGGGTAGTTTCGCCAGCTACTTATGGTATCAGCGGAATCCTTGTTTCAGCTTCACATTATCACGGGAGGTGCCCAGTATGAAATTGGGAGTTTTTACAGTACTATTTTCGCAGAAGCCATTGGAAGAAGCCCTGGATTACATTGCGTCCAAAGGATTGGATGCGGTCGAGATCGGAACCGGCGGCTATCCGGGTAACAGCCACTGCGATCCTGATGTTCTGCTTAACGATGCAGCCAAGCTTAAGCAATTCAAGCAGGCCGTAGAATCGCGGGGATTAATAATCAGTGCCCTGAGCTGCCATTCGAATCCGCTTCATCCTCAGAAGCCGGTGGCCAAGGAAGCCCAAGAACTGATAACGAAAACGATTCAACTTGCCGAAAAGCTGGAGGTCCCCGTAGTCAACACCTTCTCCGGCTGTCCGGGAGACCACGAGGATGCAAAATACCCGAATTGGCCGGTCGCCCCTTGGCCTAACGATTATCAGGAAATTTTGAAGTGGCAGTGGGAAAATAAAGTCATTCCTTACTGGACGGAGGTTGGTAAATTCGCCTCTGAACGGAATGTGAAGATCGGCTTGGAGCTGCACGGCGGTTTCTCCGTACATACTCCGGCTACGATGCTCCGTCTTAGGGAGGCTGCAGGGGAAGCGATTGGAGCCAACCTCGACCCCAGCCATATGTGGTGGCAAGGAATTGACCCGGTGCAGGCGGTTCTTATTCTCGGCAAAGCCGGAGCGATCCACCATTTCCATGCGAAGGATACTTCGATGGATACGAACAACGTCAATATGCACGGAGTTACCGATATGCAATCCTATACCCGGATGCTGGATCGGGCATGGCAATTCCGCACCGTCGGTTTCGGCCACGATCTGAAAACCTGGGCAGACATTATCAGCGCTCTTCGTCTGGTCAACTACGATTATGTTGTCAGCATCGAACATGAGGATGGCCTGATGTCGATCGATGAAGGCTTTACCAAAGCTGTGCAAAACCTTCAACAGGTGCTTATCAAGGAGCCGTTAACGGAGATGTGGTGGGTGTAAAGAGAGCAGATCTATTATGAGGCTCTCGAGGTAAAGCGAGCGGGCTCTCTTACTCTACTTTTGCAAGCAACCCATATTGTCTATCAAGGATAAACGACTATCGCCGTCCTTTGGACGGGCGCGTTTACCGATGAAATATAAGATCAGGTATAAGGTGAAACTTATACTTTCTTATATTTAAATAAAGAACCCTCTAATCTGTAAAGATTAAAGGGTTCTTCTATGTGTTCATTGCCGCTGGATGAAAAGCGGGCATCAGCCCATCCAGCCTTTAATCATAACGATGTCCATGAATACAAACACGCCTAAGCTGATAACTGTGAATCCGATAGCGAATAAATTCTTGCGTGGTGCTGCCAGCAGTCTCACAAGACCGATAGCAATAATAACCGTTATGATCAAGACAAAAATATCAAAAAAAGTAAATGTGCTGGTGGATTGTGCAGCCGCTTCCGCCCCTTCTGCCAGAAACATCGATAGTCCTCCTTATCATACCTTATCTTATCTTATGTTATCTTCTGAGAAGCAATGTTGCAAGTCCTTTATTTGAACTGTAACAACATTGTCACCTTTATTATAATCGATCTATGGCACTCCTATCCTTTATAACCAAAAGTGCACAGATCTCATACAGGCTTTACGGTTTAGTCTCTTGAAGGTCGGATTATACGATCGCATCCTCTTTTTCCAGATAAGGTTCAGTGGAAGCTTCCTCTGTGCGTTTTCTATCCCGCTCCAAAATAGGCTTCAAATACTTCCCGGTATACGACTGCTCTGATTTCACAACCTGCTCCGGCGTCCCTTGAGCAATTATCGTCCCTCCGCGGTTACCTCCCTCCGGCCCCAGGTCAATAATATAGTCCGCCGTCTTGATGACATCGAGATTATGCTCGATGACAATGACCGATTCCCCGTTGTCCACCAATCGGTGAAGGACTTTGAGCAGACGGTCGATATCGTGGATATGAAGGCCAGTCGTAGGTTCGTCCAAGATATAGATGGATTTGCCGGTGTTCCTCCGGTACAGCTCCGCAGCCAGCTTCACCCGCTGGGCTTCTCCGCCCGACAAGGTTGTCGCAGGCTGGCCTAATTTCATATAGCCCAGTCCTACATCAAGCAAGGTTTGAATCTTGCGATGAATTCGGGGAATATTTCTGAAGAACTCGCAGGCATCCTCGATAGTCAATTCCAGAATCTCGGCAATATTCTTCCCCTTATATTTAATCTCCAGGGTTTCCCGGTTGTATCTCTTGCCTTTGCACACTTCACAAGGAACGTAAACATCCGGAAGGAAGTGCATTTCAATCTTGATTATCCCGTCTCCACGGCAGGCTTCACAGCGTCCTCCCTTGACGTTAAAGCTGAACCGCCCCTTCTTGTATCCACGAACCTTAGCTTCCGTTGTCGCGGCGAATACATCCCGAATATCGTCAAAGACACCGGTATATGTCGCCGGATTGGAACGGGGGGTCCGGCCAATCGGAGATTGGTCAATGTCGATGACCTTCTCGACGTGCTCAAGTCCCTTGATCTCTTTAAAATAACCTGGCCTTACTTTGGCGCCGTTTAAATCTCTGGCTAAGGCTTTATACAGAATTTCATTAATGAGAGTGCTCTTCCCGGAGCCGGAAACTCCTGTTATGCAGGTGAAAGTACCAAGCGGAACCTTTAAGTTAACGCTTCGCAGATTGTTCTCTTTAGCGCCTTTGACCTCGAGCCACTTGCCATTGGGCTTCCTGCGTTCCAGAGGTACCGGAATGAATCTGCGGCCGCTTAAATATTGGCCCGTCAGGGACTTCGCATCCTTCATCACTTCCTCAGGCGTTCCTTGAGCCACAACCTGTCCGCCATGAATACCCGCTCCCGGACCTATATCGATAATATAGTCGGCGGCCAGCATAGTATCCTCGTCATGCTCGACAACAATTAACGTATTTCCCAGATTCCGCATATGCTCCAGTGTCTTAATGAGGCGGTCGTTATCCCGTTGATGGAGACCGATGCTGGGCTCATCCAGAATATACAGCACCCCCATAAGACTGGACCCGATTTGGGTAGCCAGCCGGATCCGTTGGGCTTCTCCGCCGGACAAGGTTCCTGCCGACCGGCTTAATGTCAGGTAATCCAGCCCGACATTAACGAGAAAGCCCAACCGGGAATTGATTTCCTTCAGAATCAAGTTGGAGATCGTCTGTTCTTTCTCGCTTAATTTCAAATCGCTAAAAAACTGCTGCGCTTCACCGACCGAGAGTTGAGTCGCATAAGCTATATTCTTGCCGTTGATGGTTACCGCCAGAGACTCCGGCTTAAGGCGGTCCCCTTTACACTTGCTGCATGGCTTGGCGCTCATATAGGATTCTATATGCTCGCGGATTCCGTCGGATGCGGTTTCCCGATATCTTCTCTCCAGATTGTGTATAATCCCCTCGAAGGGAACCAGCGCTTCCTTCGACCTTCCAAACTCATTCTCATAGCGAAAACGAACTCTCTCTCCATTCGTGCCGTGGAGAATGATCTTCATCTGTTCATCGGTTAATTCGGATACCGGAACCTCTCTTGGTATATTAAAGTGCTCGCATACGGCGGCCAAAAATTGCGGGTAATAATTCGAAGTGCTCCCCGCCCATGCGGCAAACGCCCCATCCTCAATCGATTTCGAAGGATCGGGGACAAGCAGGTCCGGGTCTACGATCATTTGGTTGCCGAGACCGTCACATTCCGGACAAGCGCCGAACGGACTGTTGAAGGAGAACATGCGCGGAGCGAGCTCCTCCATGCTGAACCCGCATTCGGGGCAGGCCAGGTTCTGGCTGAACAGCAGCTCCTCCTGATCTATAATATCGACCAGCACTCGGCCATCCGCCAACTTAAGTGCCGTCTCCAACGAGTCAGCGAGGCGGGTTTCTACCCCCTCCTTGACGACAATGCGGTCGACCACCACTTCAATAGAATGCTTCTTGTTCTTCTCCAGCTCGATCTTCTCGGAGAGTTCCCTGATCTCTCCGTTTACACGAACACGGACGAATCCTTGCTTCTGAACATCCGAGAGCAGCTTTACATGCTCTCCCTTTCTCCCGGAAACGAGAGGGGCTAAGATTTGCAATCGGGTCCGTTCCGGATAGTCCATAATCCGGTCCACCATGTGCTCAATGGTTTGCGCCGTAATCTCAACCCCATGCACAGGGCAATGTGGACGGCCGATACGGGCAAACAACAGACGCAAATAGTCATAAATCTCCGTTACGGTCCCTACGGTAGAGCGAGGATTCCGGCTCGTCGTCTTCTGATCGATTGAAATCGCAGGAGATAGTCCGTCAATGGAATCGACATCCGGCTTATCCATTTGTCCGAGAAATTGTCTGGCGTAGGCGGACAGAGACTCGACATATCTTCTCTGTCCCTCCGCATAGATCGTGTCGAAGGCGAGAGAGGATTTGCCTGAGCCGCTTAACCCGGTCAGAACTACGAACCGATCTCTCGGAATGGTGACATCGATATTTTTTAAATTATGGGCTCGCGCCCCTTTAATGACGATATGATCACTTGCCATGTGAATCCTCCTCTTAAGGAATGCCCTCTCCACTATATCAAAACACATTGGCTATTTCTTTCACTAACCTCAGGCGGGTAAATCGTATCAGGATTGAGCCTTCAGTTCCAGAATGGCATCCCGCAGCTCTGCTGCCCGTTCGAACTGCAAACTCTTGGCGGCTTCCTTCATTTCCGCTTCCAGCCGCTCAATCAGTGCCGCGCGGTCCTTCTTCGACATCTTGTCGGCCCTTACCTCGGCCAGATAATCGGCTTTCTGCTCGGCTACCTTCGTTGCCTCAATCACTTCGCGGACCTTCTTCTGGATGGTCTGTGGAGTGATTCCGTGACGCTCATTATAGGCGATCTGAATCGCGCGGCGGCGTTCGGTCTCCTGGATTGCTTTAGTCATCGAGTCCGTATATTTATCCGCGTACATGATAACCTTGCCTTCCGAGTTCCGGGCAGCACGGCCGATCGTCTGGATCAGGGAACGCTCCGCACGCAGAAACCCTTCCTTGTCGGCATCCAGAATAGCAACCAGCGAGACCTCCGGCAAGTCAAGGCCTTCCCTCAGCAGATTAATACCTACCAGCACGTGGAATGTTCCGACCCGCAGATCCCGCAAGATCTGCATCCGCTCAAGCGTCTTGATGTCGGAGTGCAGATAGCGAACCTTAATCCCGATTTCCTTCAAATAATCAGTCAAATCCTCGGCCATTTTCTTGGTCAAGGTCGTTACGAGCACTCTCTCGTCCTTCCGAATTCTCTCCTGGATCTCTTCGATTAAATCGTCAATTTGACCCTCGGTTGGCCTTACCTCAATGATCGGGTCGAGCAATCCGGTAGGACGGATAATTTGCTCGATCATTTCCGGGCAGTGCTCGATCTCATAAGGACCCGGAGTCGCCGAAATGTACAGCGCCTGTTTAACCTTGCTCTCGAATTCCTCAAAACGGAGCGGGCGGTTGTCCAGCGCCGACGGCAGCCTAAAGCCGTGCTCCACCAGTACTTCCTTCCGGGCTCTGTCTCCGTTATACATTCCACGAATTTGCGGGAGGGTGACATGGGACTCATCGACTACCACCAGCATATCCTCCGGGAAATAATCAAACAGCGTATACGGCGTCGCTCCCCGCTCGCGGAACGTAAGCGGCCCGGAATAGTTCTCGATTCCCGAGCAGAAGCCCATCTCCTGCATCATTTCGATATCGTAGCGGGTTCTTTGTTCAAGTCTCTGCGCCTCGAGTAGCTTGCCTTGACTACGAAACTCGGCCAGCCGCTCCTCCAGCTCCCGTTCAATATCAACTAGCGCCCGCTTCATCGTATCCTCGTGCGTGACAAAGTGAGAAGCCGGGAAGATCGCGATATGTTCTCTCTCGCCGAGAATTTCGCCCGTAAGCACATCAATCTCGGTAATCCGTTCAATCTCGTCCCCGAAGAGCTCTACCCGCACCGCATGCTCGCTGCGCGAGGCCGGGAAAATCTCGACCACATCCCCGCGAACCCGGAAGGTGCCGCGGACAAAATTGATATCGTTGCGCTGATACTGGATATCCACCAGCCTGTGCAATATCTGATTTCTCGGCAGCTCCATTCCTACTCTTAAGGAAAGCAAAAGATCCCGGTACTCCATTGGAGAACCGAGTCCATAAATACACGACACGCTCGCCACGATAATGACGTCACGCCGTTCGAACAGCGCACTTGTAGCAGAGTGCCGAAGCTTATCAATTTCGTCGTTGATGCTCGAATCCTTCTCAATATAAGTATCGGAAGAGGGAATATAAGCCTCTGGTTGATAGTAATCGTAGTAGCTTACGAAATATTCTACGGCATTGTTCGGGAAGAATTCCTTGAATTCACTGCAAAGCTGTGCCGCTAAAGTCTTGTTATGGGCAATGACCAGAGTCGGCCGGTTCAACCGCGCAATAACCTGAGCCGCGGTAAACGTCTTACCGGTTCCGGTCGCTCCGAGCAGGGTCTGATGTCTTCTCCCGCTCTGAATGCTTTGCACAATCTTCTCAATGGCCTGCGGCTGGTCCCCCTGCGGCTGGAAGTCGGAGACCAGCTCAAATTTCTTATTGCTTAATATGAGATCGCTCATAAGAATCCTCCGTTAAATTCGGAATGCGATTTCCTCTAAACTTTTACACATTGGCGGTCGATAAAAAGGATAGAAAACGGCAACTGCCGTTTATCATGTGTTGAAATATAGGAATGTTTGTTCCTACTATTATACCTTGTTTGCAACCGAGTTGCAAATCAAGATTGGTTCCTTATCCTCCCAACTATTATAAGCTGAACTAGGAGTGGTATCTATCGTGGATTTGACAACAATTATTGGGCTAATTGTGGGCTTGTTTGCACTGATTATGGGTTATATATGGGATGGCGGTCATTTAAGCGCCTTGTTCGTTCCCAGTGCCTTATTAATAGTCGTTGGCGGAACCGTCGGCGCGGTCATCGTCAGCTTCCCCTGGTCCAAGCTCAAGGAACTGCCCAAGGCGATGGGGATGGCTTTTAAAGAACAGAAGCAAGAAGCAGGAGTCATTATCGACGACATTGTGGAGATGGCGACTATTGCTCGAAGAGAAGGTGTTCTTGCCCTGGAGCAAAGAGCTGTCGAATACCATGATCCATTCCTCAAAGACGGATTAATGATGGTTATCGATGGAACGGATCCGGAATTGACCCGCCAAATTCTGGAACTGGAGATGGATGCGCTCGAAGCCCGCCACGAAGGATACGCGAAAATATTCGAATCGGCCGGAGGATTCGCTCCGACAATGGGGATTGTCGGTACCGTTATGGGCCTTATTCACGTTCTCGGCAGCCTCAGCGATCCGGATTCCCTAGGTCCCGCGATTGCCGTTGCATTCGCCGCCACTCTATATGGGGTAGCCACGGCAAACGTTGCCTATCTGCCGATAGCCAACAAAATTAAAGTTCGCAGCAAAGAGCAGATTTCCACTATGGAGCTGATGCTGGAAGGCATCCTGGCACTACAGGCAGGTGAGAATCCTCAGTTAATTCGCAAAAAGCTGACCTCCTTCCTTCATCAAAAGAAAAACTCAAAAGCGGAAGTAGGTGGAGAATTTGGCGAGGAGAGGTAAGAAGCCGGAGGTTCCTGAAAATCATGAACGATGGTTGATCACATATGCGGACTTGATAACGCTGCTGCTCATTTTCTTTGTCATTATGTACGCTATGAGCAAGGTCGATGAAACCAAATATAACGATCTGGCACAAACTTTGCATCTGCAGTTCAGCAGCAAAGGGGACTCGGTTCTACAACAAGGATCCGGCGTCATCGGCGGAATGGATTCAGGCAAAGGAAAAGAAGGCAACCTTAAGGATTTCGAGGCTTTCCTGGAGGAAATGGATAAGCGGAAAGAGCAAGGCCTTCAGGACTTGATGAAGATTGTCAATGAATACATTGAAGAAGAACAGCTGCAAGACACCGTGTCCATAGGCGACACCCCAAGAGGCGTTGCCATTACCTTGAATGATTTGCTGCTATTTGATTTAGGTAAGGCTGATCTCAGGGAAAACGCCTATCCGATTCTCGAAAAGTTGGCCAGCTTGTTCCCGACCTTGAATACGAAAATAAGCATCGAAGGACATACCGACGACTTGCCGCTGGCGACCGGTGCTTATTATAAAGATAACTGGAGACTCAGCTCCGAAAGATCGCTGTCCGTACTGCGGTACTTCACGAATGAGGCCGGACTGCCGGAATCCATGTTTCTCTCTACCGCCTATGCGGATACCAAGCCTATCGTTCCTAATACATCCGATGAAAATAGACAAAGGAACCGGCGGGTGGAGATCATCGTACTCAGATAATATCGTTAATCGATTGAAAAGAAGCGGACAGGAAGACGCTGAAGTTACAATGTCTTCCTGTCCGCTTCATTATTTAATCCGCCCTCAAGAGGAGGCGGAGGAAGGATTGCTGCGAAGCCTGTTGTCTCTCTTGCGGAAATATGCAAAAATCGAAGCCGGCTTCTGTTCCACATAATATACGGCCTTATCATCCGGACAGAGAATCAGTCCTAACTGATGATGCTCTCCTGCGAACATAGCCCGGCTGACAAACTTGGAGTGCCCATCCAAATTGATAATTTCCAGCTTGCAGAAAGCTGGATTCAACTGCATCGCAAGATGAAGCCCTTCCTTCGTTATCACTTTCCGCTGATTTACTTTACGAATAATTTCTCCGGCCCGGATGCCTGATTCGGCTGCAGGACTGTTCGGTAGGACGGCCAATATTTTCAAGCCCCGGGTATCATGCACATAGAGCGGGTGGGCCGTTTCCTCCTGACTGTTGGAATAAGCAATCATCCCTTCATGCAGCAGCAAGGTCAGCAAGGAGGCCGCCAGGATCAGCGGCTCCCAATAGTAGCTTCCGATGGCAGCACAGAGAACAAGCACCGAGTAACCCAATAATAATGTCGAATCGAATCTCGCCTTCAGATAGGGAAGCTTGCTGATCGTGGACGACGTAAATCCAATCAGCGCGGGAAAAGCGACCATTCCCCAGCCGGCTGCTCCGCCCTCCACAAACCATGGATTCCACGGCAGATGGCTTATTCCCGTCTCGGAAGGAACTAACAGAAACAGGGGTACTGGCCAAAAGCCATGCAGATGGTATGCTCCTACCAGCTTTCCCCGTTTGCTCTCCATAAAGAGAGGCGTTGCCATCCGGCTGCCTTGCCACCGCACCAGCAACCCTTCCGTCAAATGCAGAATCGCGGCCAACGCTAGCAGCGATGGGATATTGACCGATAATGCGGTGGCAAATATCCAGCCTGCCCAAGGCCAGTCAACGGCGCTTGGGACGAACAGTGCCAGGGAATGAAGAAGACCTATGATCCCGACAGAATAGGCAATGCAAAAATAACGGACCCGCACCAGCATCAGCAGGAGCGATATCCCCCAAATCAGCAGCATTGCTTGGAGGGGTAGCGTCACTCCGAACAGGAGCATTAGAACCGATGCCATTATGCCCGCCAGCCACCCCCATAGCAGCGTCCGCCAAGTTTCGCCTATTAAGGAATGCAGGCGGGAATGAAATAGTTTGCGCTCCAACGAAATTTGCCGGCGGTATTGAAGGATAATAAAGGCGATTCCTATATAATACAGAGGATTCAGCAGAAGCTGAGCCACTGCACGGACAATCTGCTCTCCCCAATCAACCCAAGGATTCATTCCATTTCTCCTTAATAGAAAAGAATAAGAAGGCGGTGCAAACCGACCTTCTTCACAAATTCTACGTTTCTATTCAATTTCCTGCCGCTTCTCTAAAAGGTAGTCAATAAGTCTTCAGCATGTATTCAGTAAAAGAGCACTGCAGCGATGCTGCAACCTTTAATTACCGTTAGCCAGCTTTTCCCGCAAGTATTGAACAGCGGCCTTAAGCTGATTATCGTTGTTCGGATCGCGAATCGCCTCTATCACTTTACTTTCTAACAGGCCCATCATCTGTTCGTCCACTTCCCCGTTGACAACCAGGCTGTTATCCGTCTGGAAGGCTTTGACGGCATCCACCGTCTGCTGATCGAAATATCCGTCGTTACGGCTGACGGAATAGCCTAGGGCAGGAAGCATCGTCTGCAGTACTTTTACATCCTCATTAGCCATGTCATAGGTTAGCGTCACCTGTTTACTGAAAGGTCTGACCGTAAAGATTTCCGGCTGCTCAACCTTCATATCCGGCTCGATTCCGGTCTTGTTAATCCAGTTCCCGTCCGGAGTCAGCCATTTGGAGGTTGTCAATTTGATATTGCTGCCGTCCCCCATTTCCTTCTCAAAAGTGACCTGTACCGTTCCCTTGCCATAGGTCTTCTCGCCGATTAATTGGCTGCCGGCCGATTCCTTCAAAGCACCGGCCAGAATTTCCGAGGCGCTCGCACTTCCTTGGTTTGTAAGAACCGCGACCGGATACGCTTTGGCCGGGTTAGGATTCTTGGAGAGCGTCGGCTGCCGCTTCCCATTGCGGTCTTCGATTTGGACAATAGGCTTGCCTTTCTCGATAAACGGCTGAACGATATGAATCACCTGATCCAACAGACCTCCGGGATCATTCCGTACATCGATAATCAAGCCTTTCATTCCTTGGGCTTCCAGCTTGCTCAATTCCTCCTCAAATCTTTTACTTGTCTGGAAAGAGAATTGAGTAATTTCGATCTTGCCTATGGAATCCTCCAGCATCTCTGCGTAGACCGTCTCTATGGGGATGTCGTCGCGAACGATGACAATCTCCACCGGTTCCGAGGTACCGCTCCGCAAGACGGATAATTTTGCTTCGGTTCCTTTGGGCCCGCGGATCTTGGCTACGGCTTCATTCAAAGTCAGCCCATCCAGCGATTCTCCGTCTACACTTAATATGACGTCCTTGGCCCGCAAGCCGGATTTCTCTGCGGGAGAGCCTTTAATAGGCGAGACGATCGTCACCCTGCCGTTATCCAACGATACCTCTGCCCCGATGCCTTGAAAGGAAGAACTGATATGCTCCTCGAAATCCTTGGCTTCCTTGGTCGTCATATACGTAGAGAACGGATCCTCCAGGGAGGCAAGCATGCCTTGAATGGCACCGTCGATGATCTTATCATGATCGACTTGCTCCAAGTACCTCTGACGAATAATCTCATAAGCTTTCGTGACCTTGTCCAGATCCTTGCGGGTTACTTCTCCTTGCGGAGCTTCGACGGTTGCAAAGGAAGGACTCACTATCGTTAAAGTAAGAATGCTGCTGGCGAACATAGCCAGCACAATAAATGCCAAAACCGTACGGCCTTTAAAGACCATAAACCTTGCACCACCTTTGCTACCCTGACTTACCTGCTAGTATATGACAAGCACGTGCGGTTTATAATAGACAAGCTATTAATTTTCTACTCCACATACGGCCTTGGGTTAACAGGCTTCTCATCAATTCTGACCTCGAAATGAAGATGGTTGCCGGTAGAATCTCCCGTTGATCCTACTTCAGCAATCTTCTGTCCTCTTGTAACCGAGTCTCCCTCGCTAACTTTGATTCCGTTCTCCCGGATGTGACCGTACCAGGTCCACATTCCACCGCCGTGGTCGATCACAACCGTATTGCCATATCCTCTTACCCAGGAAGCGATCAAGACCACTCCATCGTCCGCAGCCACAATTGTAGTTCCGTTAGGGGCGGCGATATCCATGCCCGCATGCAGCTTTCTCTTCTTGGCAATGGGGTCTATCCGATAACCGAATTCGGAGGTAATGATCCCGCTGTCCGGAACCGGCCAGGCCAGCTGCCCGCCGGCTCGGCTTACATTGGATGTCTTCATCTTCGCTTCTTTAGCCTTTTGCTGCTGAATCAATTTATTTTTTTCATTGTACAGTTGGGCTTTCTCCTTGGCCAGAGCGACCAGACTCTGTTCCTGCTCCTCACTGATGCCCTCAGCTTCTGCCTCTTGGGCGGACAGACTGGCAATGGCCACTTCCTTCTGCTTCTCGCGTGCCAGCAGCTGCTGACGCACATCCTCCGCTTCAGCATACAATCTCTCGGCTTCCTGCAGCTGAATTTCGACCTCTATCTTTTTCTCCGCGATCAGGTCGCGGTCCTTTTTGTTAGCTTCCAGTAACCGCTTGTCATTACCGGATATCAGCTTCAACGTATTAAATCTTTCGATAAAATCCGAGAAACTGGTCGCGCTAAGTATAACATCAAGATAGGACACCGTACCGTTCATATACATGGCCCGAACTCTCGATTTCAACTGCTTGTCCCTTTCTTCTACCCGTTCCTCCGCATCTACTAGCTGTTGGGTCGTTTCATGAAGCGTAGCCGTTACCACATTAACCTGCTCATTCAGCTCGTTCAGCTTGGCTACCTGCCGCTCAATCTCTTCCTGAATCTCTTGCAGGGTAATGATTTCTACTCTTTTTTGCTCCTGTAGGGAAGCCTTAAGCTCTTCGGCTTCCTTCCGTTTCTTGGCCGCTTCCTGCTCCTGCTTCTGCAAATTCTCCAGCTTGCGGTTAATATCGTCCAAAGGACCGGCAAATCCTGTATAGGGCTGCACTACCAGGCATAAGGCCACGACTACGGCGGTGAGAGACAACGACAACTTTTTCAAAAGAAATACCTCCTACACTTTTAAATACTTGCGAACCGAAATCGTGCTGCCCCATATTCCGATAACTAATCCGATGGAAAGCAATAAAATGCCGACCGGATATATGACTTCCAGAAGCGGTTTGAAATGCACCATAAAAACGCTGATATCGGCCTGGGTCGACTTTAGAAGTTCAAAGTATCCGTAGGACAGGATACCGATCGGAATGATCGATCCTATCAATCCAAGCAGCGCCCCCTCTATGAAGAAAGGCCAATTGATAAAACTGTTGGTAGCTCCTACAAGCTTCATGATCTTAATTTCCCGGTTACGGGCCATGATGGTCAGCTTGATCGTATTGGATATCAGGAACATCGCCGTCAACGCTAGGCAAACGACCAACACCAACCCAACGTTGCGAATAATGGAGGTTACTTTAAACAGAGTATCGACGGTCCCCTTACCATAATTAACGCTGACGATCGGAGCCGGGTCCTTCCCTGTATTCAAGGCTTCAATCTTCTGAGCCACCATTCCTACTTGGCTCGGTTCCTTGACTTCTACCGTGAAGGAATCATTCAATGGATTGTTCTCGCCATCCAGCCCTTCCAGATAGGCTTCACCGGATTCCCCCATCTTTTCCCGCAGAATCTCTAAACCTTCTTCTTTGGAAACAAAAGTGTTCTTCTCTACTTCGGGCATGCCGGTAATGCCGGCTTCAATCGCTTCTATTTCCTCCTGCGGCGTTTCCAGCTCCAGGAAGACCTTGATTTCCACCTGCTTCTCTATTTGTTCCGTCAAATAATTGACATTCAATGATAAAATCAGGAACAACCCTAGTATAAATAGCGATATAGATATCGAACTGATCGAAGCGAACGTCATCCACCCATTGCGGATAATGTTCTTGCCACCCTCTCTGAAGTGCCGGCCAAGTGTACTAATCGTCATAGCCGTAATCTCCTCTCGCTTGGTCGCGGGCAATCTGGCCGTGTTCGATAGCAATTACTCTCTTTCGGATGGTATTAACAATTTCTTTGTTATGCGTAGCCATGATGATCGTCGTTCCCCGGTAATTGATTTCCTCCAGCAAGTTCATAATTCCCCATGAGGTCTCAGGATCCAGATTTCCCGTAGGCTCGTCCGCTATAATGACAGCCGGATTGTTGACAATCGCCCGGGCTATAGCAATTCTCTGCTGCTCCCCGCCGGACAGCTGCGTCGGGAAAGAGGCCGCTTTGTCCTTCAGCTTGACCAGTTCCAGTACTTCCATCGTTCTTTTCTTGATTAACTTCTTGGGAGCTTCGATAGCTTCCATGGCAAAGGCAATATTCTCATAGACCGTTAACTTGGGCAGAAGCCGGAAGTCCTGGAAAATCACTCCGATATTGCGCCGGACATAAGGAATCTTACGCGGCTTCAGCTTCTCCAGATTAAAGCCGTTAACAAAAATTTGACCTTTGGTAGGCCGCTCTTCCCTATATATCATTTTCATAAAAGTAGATTTCCCCGCTCCGGAGGGGCCTACAACATAAACAAATTCATTAGCATTAACCTTAAGATTTATGCCCCTTATCGCATGTGTCCCGTCCGGATAAGTCTTCCAGACGTCCTGCATTTCAATCATGCTATCACATCCTGTTTGTAGTAACCTTCTTAAACTTCGACATAAATCTTTAAATTCCTTTAGATTGGTATCAAAAACGTAACAAATCCCCGTTATTTTCACCAAATTAACAGTTTATCCCGACATGTGACGAATAACGCCGAATGAAGAAGGAGGCGAAATATCTCGTCCATTCTCTTCATACAATTGAAGAAAGGTTGTTGCATCATCTAAGGAGGTCATTCTCATGCCATGGTCAAGGAGGAGCCTATTAATCATTGTTTCGGCATTATCGGCTCTACTTTTAATTTTTTTGGCGCTTATAGGCTATGCCTCTCAGAACCGATTTCCCAGGGGAATGAGTCTGCACGGCTGGTCCATTGCCGGAGCCCCCTATTATTCAACCGTCGCCAAGCTGGAACAAGCGGCCCGGGAGTTCTCCCAAACCAAGATCGCTTTGACATCGGACCGCCCGGAGGCCCCTCCGAATACGTTAACTATGGAGCAGCTTGGAATCAGAATCGATATGGATCCCTTCTTCACTGTCCTGCAGCAGCTTCGCTCTGGAAACCGTTTCGAACAAGTAAGGAACCGCTGGAGACTTTCCGGGTCATCCTTAAAGCTTACCTTATTTTTTAATGACAATGCAATGCACAATATGTTGAAATCTGTATGGTCGGATATGTACAGCCAAACTCCCCAGAATGCCCGAAGAATGATTACGGAGGATGACCGGATTGAAATCATACCCGAGCAAACGGCATACCGTATAGATGAACAGGAGCTTAAGCGCAGAATTATGGAATGGTTTGATAAAGAGTGGAATGGCCTAAACGGCGAGATCGCCCAGGCTTCCATCCATCTGCCCCTGCTTGCCGAGAACCCGCAAGTGACGGCTGCAGATCTGAATGCCCAAGGCATTGACCGCAAGTTTAGTGAATTTACCACAGTATTCATGACTAATGAGGAAGGCCGAATGCACAATATTCAATCCGCCGCCCGCATAATGGATAACATGCTGCTGGGTCCGCAGGAGGTCTTCGACTACGGCCAAATCGTCCATAGGGCTGAAACGGAATTCGGCTTTAAGGAAGCCCCCGTTATTGTGAACGGGCAGCTTGTAACCGGAATCGGCGGCGGGATTTGCCAGGTGTCCAGCACGTTGTATAATGCCGCCCTGCGTGGCGGCCTGGAAATTGTGGAAAGAAGGAATCATACCCTTCCCGTCAGCTATGTCGAATTGGGTCAGGACGCCACTTATGCGGACGGATATATTAATTTCAAGTTCCGCAACAATACCGGCCATCATTTGCTGATTAAGACAACCTTGATCGAAAACCGGCTGACCATCAAATTGTTCGGTCATACTCCAAGTCATATTACTTACGATGTAGAATCGGTTATAGTGAAAGAAGTGGAGCCTTCGGTGAAATACGTGTATAATCCCGGCCTGACCAGAGAGCAGCAGATTCAAAAAGGCAAGCCCGGCTATATTGTCGAAACTTATCGGCATAAGATTGAAAATGGGCAACGGACGGATTCCCAACTCATTTCCAAAGACACCTATGCCGCCCAGCCAACTCTCATCGCTACTCCTCATGACGCCAAAGCCGAGAACCCTTCCCAGCCGGCACCCATGGTAGAAGACGGGATAAGGGGACGCTGATATCCAGGAAGGCAAAGCTGGCCCTGGTCCAATTACATTGGACCAGGGTCTTTTATTTATGACAAGTCATATGACTTCGGTGACTTGGCAGCGCTATCTTCTTCTAGTAATCTAAGTTTACGGAAATGGAACAAAGAGGTGAGCAACCGATGTCCAAGGAAGATTTCTTCCGAGACCTTGAATATAAGCTGAAGGGCTTGCCGGAACAGGAACGGCGACAAATTCTGCAAGTGTATGAAGACCTGTTTCGGACGGCCGCCGAGAATGGCAAGGATGAACGCGAGGTAACCGCTTATCTGGGATTCGCTTCGGATCATCCCCCCCATGACCATCTAGCTGTTTATCCGCATCCAGCTATCGATAGCTCGCACCAAGGGATTCGGCCGTTGATAGCCAGCGTAGCTCTCGGATTATTTAATCTGATTATTGTTCTGCCGCCGTTTCTGGCCATTAGCGCATTACTGTTAGCCTTCTGCATCATGACGTTCGTCCTGCTGGCTCTGCCGCTGTTCATTTGGTGGTTCCCCTATGGGGATATTCTTTTTATTCACAAGCTGTTCTTAACTATGGCCGTGTTCGGTCTGGGCATGCTTACGGGCATCGCGTCATGGTATTCCGTCAAGTGGTACTTCATTGCCGTACGGAAATATATCCAAATTAACGTTAATCTGATAAAGGGGGAATAAGTCTTGAAACGTAAAGCAGTCGCCTTTCTCGCCCTCTTTTCATTTGCATGCTTCCTGATTGGTTCCATCGGCTTTGCCGCTACCTATGTCTGGAAGCGGGGAGCAAGCACCCATGCCATTAGTACGGAATTTGGCCAGTCCCGGGATTCGGCTGATGGCTGGAAACCGTTAACGTCCGAGAGCTCCGAGGAGGAGCAGACGTTCGATTCGTCTGACATTTCCCGCTTTTCCCTAAGGACCGATTTGGCCAAGCTTCAGTTTGTTACCAGCCCGTCCGATACGATTACTGTCCGTTTGACCAGCCAGTCTTCCGATAAATATAAGCCTGAAATCAAAGCTGAGCAGCGGGGTGATCATTTAAGCGTAGAGGTCCTCCATCCCGAACAGACAGGGTTTGGCCTCGATCGGATTCAGGATTTGCTTCAGAACAATAATAATCAGTCTCTGACGATGACCGTGGAGGTAGCGCTGCCTGATAAAGTTTTCTCCGAAGTCAGACTGCAGTCCGATATGGGGAGTATTGCTTTGGGAGGAATGAAAGCTGATAAGCTTCATATCCGAAGCGATGCAGGCTCCGTTCACCTGAATGATTATGTTGGAAAGAAGTTGGAGGTTAATACCAATATAGGCAGCATTCAGTTAAAGGAAATTGATGCGGAGATTAACGTCAGCAGCGATATAGGGAGTATCTCCGTTGAACAGTCCTCCATTCTCCATCCGTTGAACATCAAGAACGAAATTGGCAAGGTCGAGTTAATCGTCAGCGAAGTGGCGCCTATGACGATGGAGCTTACAACCAGTATGGGCAGTATCCATACCAACCTCCCGGGGATGACAGAGGAAGAACGCCGCCGCACCTACTGGAAAGGATCCTACGGGAATAACGGTCCATCGGTGAAAATAAATACGGAGATCGGCAGTATAAGCGTTCTATCCAAGTAATGGAATCTTGCGCGCCGTTCGAATACTTACCTAACAAGCCCCCTTGCTGTTCACGCAGGGGGGCTTGTTTATGGATGGTTGCTTGCTATTTATCCAGATGGGTCTGAACCCATTCTTCCGTCTTCCCGACGGCTTCCTCCGCCCGGCCAATCGCTTGCGCTACTTGCTCGGAGGCTGTTCCTCCGTAGACGTTGCGGGCATTGACCACCTGTTCCGGCTGCAGCACCTGATAAATATTGTCGTCGAACAGCTCGGAAAACTGCTTGAACTCGTCCAAAGTCAGGTCAAGCAAATATTTTTTGTTCTGAATGCAGTAAAGCACTGTCTTCCCGATAATTTCATGGGCTTGACGGAATGGAATCCCTTTATTCACCAGGTAATCGGCAATATCGGTCGCATTGGAGAAATCCTGATTGACTGCTTGTCTCATTCGGTCCCGGTTTACCTTCATGGTCGAAACCATAGGGGCGAATAATTGCAAGGCCCCCTGCAGCGTCTTGACGGTATCGAACATTCCTTCCTTGTCTTCCTGCATGTCCTTGTTGTAGGCCAACGGAAGTGCCTTGAGGACC
The DNA here is from genome assembly GCF_051966115.1 of Paenibacillus sp. SAFN-117. Classification (NCBI taxonomy): domain Bacteria; kingdom Bacillati; phylum Bacillota; class Bacilli; order Caryophanales; family Paenibacillaceae; genus Paenibacillus; species Paenibacillus sp. SAFN-117. Next base: position 134,202 of record NZ_JBQCLK010000006.1, on the reverse strand, counting down.
GTCAGCAAGCCGACAAGATTGCCGTAGACCCGTCCGGTTTTGCCCCTTACCAATTCGGCCACGTCCGGATTCTTCTTCTGCGGCATGATGCTGCTGCCGGTGCAGAAGGCATCGTCCAGCTCGATAAAAGCAAACTCGGTGCTGGACCACATCACCATCTCCTCGCAGAGACGGGACAAATGCATCATTATCATAGAAGCATTGGACAGAAATTCGATAATGAAATCCCGGTCGCTAACCGCATCCAGACTGTTTTCATATACGCGGTCAAAGCCAAGCTGTTCGGCCACGAAATGGCGGTCGATCGGGAAAGTCGTACCGGCTAATGCTCCTGCCCCGAGCGGGAGAACATTAATCCGTTTGTAGCTGTCCTGGAGCCGTTCGATATCCCGTTGAAACATGGAGACATAAGCCATCAGATGATGGGCGAACAGGATCGGCTGGGCCCTTTGCAAATGGGTATAGCCCGGAATGATTGTGTCCAGGTTGGCCTTGGCCTGTTCCAATAAGGCTAATTGAAGCTTATGCAGCATGCCGACAAATTCCACTACTCTTCTGCGCAGGTACAGATGCATATCCGTAGCTACCTGATCGTTCCGGCTGCGGCCTGTATGCAGCTTGCCTCCTACAGGACCGATTTCCTCGATCAAGGCCTTCTCAATGTTCATATGGATATCTTCGTCACTCACCGAAAATTCCATCTCACCGCGCTGAATCCGCTCCTGAACCTTGAGCAGTCCTTCCTTGATCCGCTCGGCATCGGCCACCGGAACGATGCCGCACTTGGCCAGCATGGCAATATGGGCAAGGCTGCCTTGAATGTCTTCTTCCGCAAGCTCTTTATCAAATAGAATCGAAGCGGTATACTCTTCGACGAGCTGATCCGTTTTTTTGGTGAACCGGCCACCCCATAATTTTGACACTGTACTTCCCCTTTCCATCAACAAGCGAGCCGCACCAGGCGGCCCGCTGTTTTCCTATTTCTGCTTGCTCTGCTCGACACCCGAACCTACCTTCAAACGCAGTGCGTTCAGGTGAATAAATCCGGTGGCATCCGACTGATTGTAGGCTTGGGTCGGATCCGCCTCCATCGTTGCAATATCCGGATTGTACAGGCTCACCGGGCTCTTCACTCCAGCGGCAATGATGTTGCCTTTATACAGCTTGATGCGCACGGTACCCGTTACATTCTTCTGGCTTTCCGTCACCAATGCCTGAAGCGCAAGCCGCTCCGGAGCAAACCAGAATCCGTTATAGACCAAAGTGCTGTACTTGGAAATCAAGGAATCACGCAGATGCATAACGTCCCGGTCCATTGTCAGAGACTCCATTTTGCGGTGGGCATGGAATAAGATCGTTCCGCCCGGGGTCTCGTAAACGCCGCGGCTTTTCATGCCGACGAACCGGTTCTCGACCATATCGACGCGGCCAATTCCATGCTTGCCGCCAAGCTCGTTCAAGGTATCCATAACTTCAAGCGGAGTCATTTTCTTCCCGTTTAGAGCGACGCAGTTCCCCTGTTCAAACTCCAGCTCCAGGTATTCCGGGGTGTCGGGAGCGTCCTCCGGAGATACGCTTAATACGTACATATCTTTGCAAGAATCGGCGCTTGCGTCAAACCAAGGGTCTTCCAGCATGCCGCTCTCAAAGCTGATATGAAGCAAATTGCGGTCCGTTGAATAAGGCTTGGAAGCCGTCGCCTGCACCGGAATGCCGTGCTTCTCCGCATACGCGATCATTTCGGCGCGTCCCGGGAATTGCTCACGGAACGACTCAAGACGCCACGGAGCGATCACGGAAATTTCAGGAGCCAACGCCGCGGCTGCCAGCTCGAAGCGGACCTGGTCATTCCCCTTGCCCGTAGCACCATGAGCGATAGCCGTCGCTCCTTCCGCTCTGGCGATCTCCACCATCCGCTTGGCGATAAGGGGGCGTGCGATGCTGGTGCCCAGCAAATACTGACCTTCGTACAAAGCACCTGCCTGAAACATCGGGAAGATAAAGTCACGGGCAAACTCGTCGCGCAAATCATCGATATACACTTTCGATGCCCCGGTCCGCAGTGCTTTTTCCTCCAGTCCGTCCAACTCGTCCTTCTGTCCGATATCCGCCGTGAACGCGATAATCTCCGCATCATAGGTTTCCTTCAACCATGCCAGAATTACAGAAGTATCCAATCCGCCGGAATAGGCGAGAACAATTTTATCTTTTGCCATGACTATTTCACCCTTCTCTATACTTGTTCGCATGGTGCCTAAGCTTCGCTGCCTTAAGCACATGGGTCCGTGAGCTACATAATGGCGGCCATAATTGCCTTCTGCGCATGCAGCCGGTTTTCCGCCTGATCGAATACGATGGAATGATTTCCGTCTATGATGCCTTCGCTAACCTCTTCGCCACGATGGGCTGGCAGGCAATGCATGAATAAGTAATCCGGCTTCGCGTACTTAACCAGTTCCTCATTAACCTGATATTGGCTGAAAGCGGCGACTCGTTGAGCCTGCTCCTCTTCTTGCCCCATGCTCGCCCATACATCTGTATATATGATGTCCGCATCCGCTACCGCTTCTTTCGGATCGGTCACAATTTCCAGCTTGGAGCCGGTTTGCGCAGCGATTTCCCTAGAGACATCAACCATTTCGCGATCGGGTCCATAGCCTTCCGGAGAAGCCACAGAGACGTCCAGTCCCAGTTTACAGCCTCCCACCATCAGAGAGTGGGCCATATTGTTGCCATCGCCGATATAAGCCAGCTTAAGCCCCTGAAGCTTGCCCTTCTTCTCGAAGATGGTCTGGTAGTCAGCCAGCGCCTGGCAAGGATGGGACAGATCGGACAAACCGTTAATAACCGGGATGGTAGCCCCTCTAGCCAACTCAATAACAGTCCGGTGTGCAAACGTGCGGAACATAATGCCGTCCAGATAACGGGACAGGGTCTGAGCCGTGTCCCAGATTGTTTCCCCGCGGCCGATCTGCAAATCATTGCGGCTCAGGAATAGTGCGTGCCCGCCAAGCTGGTACATCCCCACCTCGAACGATACCCGCGTACGGGTCGAGGATTTTTCGAAGATCATGCCCAAAGTTTTTCCTTTGAGCGGCTGATAAACTTCTCCCTCTTTATTTTTCCGTTTCAGCTCTACGGCCAAGTCGATCAAGTATTGGATTTCTTCTGTGGTGTAATCGGCTAACCCGAGAAAGTCTCTTCCCTTCAAATTCAGCCCATTTTCGGATGATGTTAAATTTGTCATGTCATCGCTCCTTTCAAGTTGATTCCTTCAAAATAGTTTCGGCAGTTCAAAAGAAATTGTTCATGCCGATCTATTGACAGCGCCTCAAAGCACAAATAATTATTTAGTAATCGTTTCTCACTCTTTAACGGCGAGCGAATAGCCGGCCATCACCTTGCTGATGACGGCAATGCCTTCATCGAGCTCTTCCTTCGTAACCAGCAGGCTCGGAAGCAGACGAATAACATTGGGGCCCGCCGATACTACCAGTACCCCTTGCTCATGAATCTTCGCCAAGATGTCGGCTACCGGCTCGTGACATTCGATACCGATCAACAGCCCGAGACCGCGGACTTCCTTAACCAAAGGATGACCGTTCAACTCTTCCCTCAGCCGGTTCATGGCGTATTGTCCCATTTCCGCTGCCCGCTCGGACAGCTTGCCTTCCAGAAGCGTCTCTACGGTAGCTATCCCTGCGGCCGTAGCTATAGGCGTTCCTCCGAAGGTAGATCCGTGGCTTCCTGCGCCGAAGGCCTCCTTCAGCTTCTCCTTGCCGAGCATGGCCCCTATTGGGAAGCCGCTGCCCAGAGCCTTCGCTAAGGTAAAGATATCCGGTTCAATTCCGTAATGCTCATGGGCGAACCATTTCCCTGTGCGGCCCATTCCGGTTTGGATCTCATCAACGATGAGCAGCAGGTTGTGCTCCTTGCACAATCTGGCCACTTCTTGAACAAATTCGGGCTCCGCTATCCGTACCCCGCCCTCAGCCTGAACCATCTCCAGCATGATAGCACACGTCTTGTCGGTAATGTAACCGGATAGCGCAGATGCATCGTTAAACGGTGCATAAACAAAGCCTTGAGGAAGAGGCTGGAACCCCTCCTGCACTTTCTCCTGACCGGTTGCGGTCAAGGTAGCCAAGGTCCGGCCATGAAAGGACTGTCTGAAGGTGATGATCTCGTACCGTCCGGTTCCGAGCACCTTCTGATGATATCTGCGCGCCAGCTTGATCGCCGCTTCATTAGCTTCCGCTCCGCTGTTGCAGAAGAAGACGGCATCCGCACAGCTTACATCTGTCAGCAGCTTAGCGAGCTTCTCCTGATTAGGAATATGAAATAAATTACTGACATGCCATAAGTCATCCAACTGCGCTACAAGCTTCTCCTTCACTTGGGCGGGAGAATGCCCCAGGCTGGTGACGGCTAGACCGCTCATCAAATCCAAATAACATTTGCCCGTATCATCCCAAAGCCGGCTGCCCTCTCCCCTAACCAAGGTTATCGGATACCGGGTATAGGTTGGAAATAAAGAGCTCTTATTGCTTGCTTCCCCCATCGTTTGTTCCCTCCCGTCTAAAAATGCATATATTATGTTCATCCAGAACTTAGTCTGGATTTCCCATTTTTAGTTAAATAACGATCATGCTTCCTTAACAATCCTCGTGCCGATAGCTTCGCCTTGTATGACTTTGCTCAGCACTTCCGGCACCGTGCCGTCGACAATGACGACTTCCCGTACCTGCCCCTGTATGCACTGCACAGCCGCCCGAACCTTCGGAATCATTCCGCCGTAGATTTCCCCGCTCTCGATCATTTGATCGATTTCCTGCACGGTTACAGATGGCAGAACCTTCTTTTCCCCGTCAACGGTTTTCATAACCCCCGGCACGTCGGTAACGACGATCATACGCTCCACTCCGACTCGGGAAGCGACCGCCCCTGCAGCCGTATCCGCATTAATATTAAACCGCTGGCTTCCATCCTCGCCGATTCCTATCGGAGCAATGACCGGAATATACCCCATGGAGACAATCCCCTGGATCAGTTCAGCATTGACGGCCGTAACGTCCCCGACCCAGCCGACCTCTTCCGTGTTATCCACCGGTTTGGCTTGAATCAGTTGGCCATCGACTCCGGACAAACCAAGGGCTTTAGCCCCCGATTCTTGGATTTTACGTACAATTTCTTTATTAATCCGTCCGGCAAGCACCATCTCAACGACATCCAGCACCTCTTCGCTTGTTTTGCGCAGACCGTTAACGAACACGGATTCAATGCCCAATTGCTCAAGTGTGCTGGAAATAGCCGGTCCGCCGCCGTGTACGATGACCGGGATAGCTCCTTCCTGCTGCAGCTTCCTCATGTCGTCAAAGAAAGAAGACGGAAGAGCCGCCAGAGTGCTGCCTCCGCATTTAATAACAAAACAATGGTAACTCATAACTCCACCTGCTTTCCTCACGCTGCTATCAACACAAGTTATGTCGTAGCGTTATTCTGAATCCTTCATCCTTCAGGATGAAAACGACCCTTGCAGGAGCAGTGGACACCTATCCCTCACGTTCTTGACTTCATTGAATATTGGCGTCCAGACTGCTTTCTTGCCTATATATCTATTAAAGTTAATAAATGCCTTATTAAGTCCGATAAGCCGCATTAATCCGCACGTAATCATAGGTTAAATCACAGCCCCAGGCCGTAGCCTGATGTGTTCCCATATGAAGATCGACATGGATCTCTACCAGATCGCCCTTTAAATACTCGGCAGCCCGCTCCTCATCGAATTTCACGGGTCGCGATTGCTCAAGCACCGATATGTCGCCAATGCGTATATCGACCGTCTCCGTGTTGATCGGCTGACCGGCTCGGCCGGCGGCTGCAATAATCCGTCCCCAGTTCGCATCGGCCCCGAAACAGGCAGACTTGACGAGGCTCGATCCCACGATGGTCTTGGCGATAGCCCGCGCCGCCTCTATCGAGGCCGCTCCGTTCACCTGCACCTCGACCAGCTTGGTCGCTCCTTCTCCGTCCCGGGCAATTGCCTTCGCCAAATATTCGCTCACATGCCGGAAGCCTGCCGCGAAGGCTTCCCAGTCCGGATGGCCCGGCGCCAGCTTTGCACTGCCGGACAATCCGCTTGCCATGGCCACGACCATGTCGTTCGTGCTCGTATCCCCGTCCACCGTAATCATGTTGAACGTAGAATCCGTCACCCCGCTGAGCAGCTTCTGCAATGGATCCGCATCGATATTCGCATCGGTCGTAATAAACCCGAGCATCGTGGCCATGTTCGGATGTATCATCCCCGAACCTTTAGCCGCTCCGGCGATATAAACCGGACGTCCATCCACTGTAACCTTGACGCAGATCATCTTCTGAACCAGATCGGTCGTCAGAATGGCCTGGCAGAAATCGTCGCTGCCGTCAAGCTTTACCCGCTCCGGAAGTCGGGCGATGCCCGCACCCAATTTATCCATCGGCAGCAGCTCGCCGATAACGCCGGTGGAGGCGACCCCGACAAGATGCTCCTCCACGCCGAACGCTTGGGCCGCGGCCGCACGCATAGTTCGGGCATCCTCTTCTCCTTGCTTGCCCGTGCATGCGTTAGCGTTACCGCTGTTGACAACGACAGCCTGCAGCTTGCCTCCGGCAGCCAGGCTCTCCCGGGTTACCTTAAGCGGTGCCGCCTGAAAAGCGTTAAGCGTGTAAACCGCGGCCGCAGCCGCCGGTACCTCGCAAACGACCGCACCCAAGTCGTAGCGTTCCACCTTCTTCAGCCCGCAATGAAGGCCGCCTGCCCGAAAACCCGCGGGCGTCGTCAGGCCGCCGTCGGGCACGACAGTAAATTGCTCATGATCATTCATTCTGGTTCACCTTTCCTCATCATTACGGGTAGACCGGAGTAAATTCCAAACCGGTAGTCTCATCCCAACCCATCATCAGATTCAAATTTTGAATCGCTTGCCCGGCAGCGCCCTTAACCAGGTTGTCAATGACAGAAACGATCGTCACCCGGCCCGTACGCTCGTCTACGGAAAATCCGATATCGCAATAATTGGAGCCCCATACCTCTTTAGTTGCGGGCCATTGGCCGGATGGACGAATTCGGACAAACGGCCGGCCTTTATAATATTCGCGATACAAGTCGATGAACTCCTCATCGCTTTTGGAATCCGTCAACTGGGCATACATCGTGCTGAGAATCCCTCTAGTCATTGGAACCAGGTGGGTAGTGAATGTCGTCAGCACTTCCTTGCCGGCAATCTGGCTTAACACCTGCTCAATCTCAGGCGTATGCTGGTGCCGGTTCACCTTGTAGGCCAGGAAATTCTCGTTCATTTCCGAATAATGGAACGATTGGCTTAACCCCCTGCCTGCACCGGATACACCCGATTTAGCGTCAACTATAATCGTCGAAGGATCAATCCAGCCGGCATTCACGGCCGGGATCAGACCCAACAGGGTGGCCGTCGGGTAGCAGCCCGGGTTCGAAATAAAATCGGCATCGCGGCATTGTTCACCGAACACTTCGGCCAGACCGTAAACCGCCTTCGCCAAGTAGACCTCATCCGCCGCTTTGCGCTTATAATACTTTTCATAGACAGCCGGCGACTTCAAACGGAAATCCCCGGACAGGTCAATAACCTTCAGCCCTGCATCCAGCAGCTGGGGAACAAGCTCGGCACTTACTCCGTGCGGTGTCGCCGCGAACACAACATCCGCCTTCTGCTTGATTAAAGGAATATCAACGGCATCCAAATGATCTACTATAATTTCTCTTAAATGGGGAAACCCGTCAGACAGCGGTTTTCCCGCACTCGATGAAGATATAACCGATGTAATCTCCACATTGGGATGCCTTAACAAAAAACGAATCAGCTCCACCCCGCCATATCCGGTGGAACCAATAATGGCCGCTCTTATCGATGAATTCATAATCTAAGCCCCTCCTCCATGCAACCAAGGATAAACGGCTACTGCCGTCCTTTTGACAATCGCGTTTACCGATGAAATTATAAGAACAAGTATAAGGTGAAACTTATACTTTCTTATATTTGAATAAAAAAACTTATGTATTATTATACGTCCTGTGGTATAAAAATTCAATCAGCTATTTTATCGACCCTTCTATTTTACATATTTAGCCGTTCACTTTAAACCCTTCTCCCAAAACTTCCTTAGTGTCGCTGATGATGACAAATGCATTCGGGTCTACCGTCTTGACAATGGTCTTTAACCGCGAGACTTCAGATTGATTCAAGACGACCATGAGGACCATTCTCTCATCACCCGTATAGCCCCCCAGCCCCTGCAGCTTGGTCAAGCCACGGTCTAGGTCGACCAGCACCGCCTGGGATAGACTGTCGGCTTCCTTAGATATAATGAAGGCTACTTTAGAGAAATTAAAGCCCGATTGGATAAGGTCGATCGTTTTACTCGTGACGTACAGTCCGATCAAGGCATACAGAGCCTTCTCGGGAGAAAAAACAAGGCCGGCCGTCAATATTACCAGTCCATCCAGCAAAGCCACGGCTACTCCCAGGCTGAGGCCTGTATAACGGTGAATTAGTTGGGAAGCCAGCGCCAATCCTCCTGTCGATCCCCTGGCCCTGAAGACGACCCCCAATCCGATCCCCGTCAGAATCCCTCCGTATAAGGACGCCAGCAGCACGTTATCTGTCGGAGAAGGCATTCCTTCCGTCAGAAGCACGAATAAGGGAAACGCTACCGTGCCGATTGCGGTTTTAATGGCGAAATCCCGACCCAGAAATTTAAAGCCCGCGACAAAAAGCAGGACATTAAGGGTCCATTGGATGAAAGCCGGCTTGATGCCCGTTACATGCTGAACGATAGTCGATATTCCCGCAACCCCGCCGGAAGCGACCTGATTCGGGTTCAGAAACACATTAAAGCTAAGAGCCATAATGAAAGCACCGATGAACAGCAGTACGTATTCTGTTATCAGCGAAGGAGCGGAAAGAGCCGGGGATTTGAATCTATCTCTATTTTTATTTGACCCCCCGCTTCTTTCCATCCCTCCCCCCTGATTTCCTTCTCTGTTGTTGTCATTGTCCCTGCTCAACAGTCCCACCTCTTTATAAATCGCTTAAGACAGCTCTTTCGCATCTGCATAAAAACATCCTACACATTTCATTTATGTGTAGGATGTTACATAGATGTTAAGTTTATGTCGATTCCCGATCCGGTTTCTTGTCAATCTGATGGCGAAGATAAGCATCGATCAGAAAATCGATTTCTCCGTCCATGACTGCTCCAATGTTTCCGGATTCCGCTTGGGTCCTGTGATCCTTAACCATACTGTATGGGTGGAAAACGTAGGAACGAATCTGGCTTCCCCAGCCGATCTCCCGCTGCTCTCCACGAATTTCCGCCAAATGCTGACGTTGTTCCTCAATTTTCTTCTCGTAAAGCTTGGAGCGAAGAATTTTCATCGCACGTTCCCTATTCTTGATCTGGGACCGTTCCGTCTGGCAGGTTACCACGATTCCAGTAGGCAAGTGGGTAATCCGGACCGCGGAATCGGTTGTATTGACGTGCTGGCCTCCGGCCCCGCTGGAGCGGTACGTATCGATCTTCAGCTCCTCCGGGCGGATCCCCACCTCTACATCATCATCGATTTCCGGAACGACGTCGCAGGATACGAAAGAAGTATGCCTTCTTCCCGACGCGTCAAAAGGCGAAATCCGGACCAGACGGTGAACTCCCTTCTCGGCCTTCAGATACCCATAAGCATTGTAGCCCTTAATCAGCAGAGTGACGCTCTTCACCCCAGCCTCGTCTCCAGGCAGATAATCCAGTACCTCGACCTTAAAGTTGTGCTTCTCCGCCCATCTCCTATACATCCGGAGCAGCAGCTCCGCCCAATCCTGGGATTCGGTGCCGCCGGCCCCCGGATGAAGCTCGAGAATAGCGTTCATCCGGTCGTAAGGCTCATTGAGCAGAAGCTGAAGCTCATAGTTCTGAAGCTTCTCCTCAAGTTGAGCAACGCCGGCCTCGAGTTCCTCGAGCATGCCCTCATCGTTTTCCTCTTCGGCCAGCATCATCATAACTTCCAGGTCTTCGTATTCTTTGGACAGAGCTTCGAATTCGGCCACCACATCCTTGACCGCATTGAGCTCGGCGATCAGCTTCTGAGCACGCTCATTATCGTCCCAGAAATCGGGAGCGCTCATCTTTTCCTCGAAATCGGCAATCTGTTCATGCTTGTAATCTAAGTCAAAGAGACCCCCGTAATTCAAGTATTCGCCTTGCCATTTCTTTCAAGCTATGCTTCCAACTGCTGTCGATCATAGCATACACCTCTTTCATATTAGTCATCGTGGTTATTGGGGTATCCATGGAGCTGATACCGGGCTGTTCAGTGTCTGGATAGTTTATGCTGACGAAATTCGCTTACTTGCCGCAGCATTGCTTATATTTCTTCCCGCTTCCGCAAGGACAAGCATCGTTGCGGCCGATTTTATCCTCTTTCTTAACCACAGGCCGCTTAGCTTGAGGCTCACCGCTCGGATTGACCGCCTGACCTTCAGCCACGGCCTTTCTTTCGAGGTTCGTCTCGACGTGAGCTTTCATTATATAAGTAGCAACTTCTTCCTGAATGCTCTCGATCATTTGTTGGAACATTTCGAACCCTTCGAATTGATACTCTCTCAGCGGGTCTGTTCCGCCGTAGGCTCTGAGGTGAATTCCTTGGCGAAGCTGGTCCATCGCGTCGATATGGTCCATCCACTTGCTATCCACGGCCCGAAGCACAACGACCTTCTCAAACTCGCGCATATATTCTTGGCCAATTTCCTGTTCTCTTTCCTCGTACTGCTCGAGAACCTTGGCTTTAATATACTCAATGATTTCTTCCTTCTCTTTGCCCCACAGCTCATCTGCGGTAAGCGTTCCTTCTTTGAGGAAGGTGGCGTTGGCATAATCGGCAACGGCCTGCAAATCCCATTCTTCGGGAACCTGGTCGCCCGGACAATGTGCTTCGACTATTCTCTCGATGACCGGGTAGATCATATTCAGAGTAATCTCACGGATATTCTCCGATTCGAGCACTTCCCGGCGCTGCTTATAGATAATATTCCGCTGTTGGTTCATGACGTCGTCATACTGCAGGACGATCTTGCGCACATCGAAGTTGTTGCCTTCCACGCGTTTCTGCGCAGATTCGATAGCCTTCGTAATGAGGCGGCTTTCGATTTCCTGATCTTCCTCGAACCCGAGCCGGTCCATCATTCCCATAATATTCTCTGCACCGAAACGGCGCATCAATTCATCCTCGAGTGACAGGAAGAACTGAGAGGAGCCTGGGTCTCCCTGACGTCCGGAACGTCCACGAAGCTGGTTATCAATCCTGCGGCTCTCGTGTCTTTCCGTACCTATAATATGCAGACCGCCAAGCTCGGCTACTCCTTCCCCGAGCAAGATGTCGGTTCCGCGTCCCGCCATGTTGGTGGCAATCGTTACGGCGCCGGGTTGACCGGCCCGAGAGACGATTTCCGCTTCTTCCGCATGATATTTCGCGTTCAGAACCTTGTGAGGCACGCCCTTCTTCTTAAGCATATCCGACAGGCGCTCGGAATTCTCGATCGATACGGTACCTACGAGCACAGGCTGCTTATTCTTGTGCCGCTCTACTATTTGATCCACCACTGCCCTAAATTTGCTGTTGATGGATTTATAGACTACGTCCGGCATATCTTTACGAATCATCGGACGATTTGTCGGGACAACAATAACATCAAGGCCGTAAATTTTCTTGAATTCCTCTTCTTCCGTCTTGGCCGTACCGGTCATTCCCGCCAGCTTCTGATACATGCGGAAATAGTTCTGGAAGGTTATAGTCGCCAGGGTCATGCTTTCATTCTGAACCTTAAGCTTCTCCTTCGCTTCAATAGCCTGGTGGAGGCCTTCGCTATAGCGTCGGCCAGTCATAAGGCGCCCTGTAAACTCATCAACAATAACAACTTCATCGTCTTGAACGACGTAGTCGATATCTCTCTTCATTATTACATGTGCTTTCAAAGCTTGCGTGACATGGTGGTTGAGCGTGACATTCTGATGGTCAAACAGGTTTTCGATGCCGAAGGCTCTTTCCGCCTTGGCTACGCCCTCTTCGGTCAAAGTAACGGAACGCATCTTGATATCTACGGTGTAGTCCTCTTCCGCCTTCAGTCCGCTTACAAACCGGTCAGCTGCATAATACAGATCTGTCGATTTGGCCGCCTGCCCCGAGATGATCAGAGGGGTCCGGGCTTCGTCAATCAAGATTGAATCGACCTCATCGATGATGGCAAAATTCAATGGACGCTGGACCATCTGTTCCTTATACAGAACCATGTTATCGCGGAGATAATCGAAGCCGAATTCGTTGTTCGTCCCGTAAGTAATATCACAGGCATAAGCCGCCTGCTTCTGAGCATGGTCCATATTATTGAGGTTAAGCCCGACGGTCATACCCAGGAAGGTATAAATTTTGCCCATTTCCTCACAACCAACGGTCGCCAAATAATCGTTGACGGTAACCAGATGGACTCCTTTACCGGACAGAGCATTAAGATAAACCGGCAGGGTAGCCACCAATGTCTTCCCTTCCCCGGTCTTCATCTCCGCTATGCGTCCTTCGTGCAGAACCATGCCTCCAATTAACTGGACGTCAAAATGCCGCTTGCCCAAAGTTCTCTTGGAAGCCTCCCGCACGGTCGCATAAGCTTCAGGAAGCAGGTCATCCAGCGTTTCCCCTTTATCCAGCCGCTCTTTGAACTCGTCGGTCTTGGCCCGCAGCTGTTCATCGGACAGCACCTCGAACTTAGGCTCCATCTGATTAATCTGTTCTACGGTCTTGAGCATTCTTTTTATTTCACGTTCGTTTGAATCGCCAAATATTTTCTTAACAAGTCCTAGCATGGGTTTGCCCCTTTCAACAGTGAAAATTCACAAAAGACAAGTATACAGAAATTGTAACAGTTTGCTCTTAAAGCCGCAACAACAGGAAAGAAAAGGGGCCGCCATTACATAATGACTGCATAGGAAGACCGGATGTAATAAGGCCCTTGTCCTGAATATTTCCTGGATATGGTATATCAAAAAAAGCCCGATCCGTCATAAGAGGACCAGGCATTGGGAAAACGGTTATCTGGCAGGTTCGATCAACCCGTAGGTGCCGTCTTGGCGCCGATAGACTACATTTACATTCTCGGAGTCGTCCGAGTTGGAGAAGACGAAGAAGCTGTGGCCAATCATGTTCATCTGGAGAATGGCTTCCTCCACATTCATCGGCTTCAAAGTAAAACGCTTAGTACGAACGAGTTCAAATTCCTCTTCTTCCTGTGCAACCGCTTGAGTTTCGGAATCCTCGATAAAATAGTTCTTCATTCCGCTTTCTTGGCGGAGCTTACGGTTTACTCTAGTTTTATACTTGCGGATTTGTCGTTCCAGCTTGTCCACGACCAGGTCGATGGAAGCATACATGTCACTTCCCCGGACCTCAGCCCTTAACAATACGCCGGTTAGAGGGATCGTTACTTCCACGTTTTGCTTGTCTTTGACCACACTCAAGGTCACATTGGCCTCAGAAGCGACGGGTTGCTCAAAATACCTTTCGAGCCTGTCCAGCTTCTTCTGAACATATTCCCTTAATGCATTGGTCACTTCAATATTCTTGCCGCGAATGTTATATTTCATGGTAACAACTCCTCCCTTCTAATTCCTATTATAATCCATTTTACGCCATACTTCAAAGCATAAGAACACGAAAAAACCCCGGGATGTCCGGGGTAGAAATAGCTTCCAAAGTAACCTTCTATATGAGATATCGGCAGACAACCGGATAAATTACAGTTTGGTTACGTTAGCTGCTTGAGGCCCACGAGCGCCTTCTACAATATCAAATTCTACGGCTTGTCCTTCGTCCAAGGATTTGAAGCCTTCTTGTTGAATTGCTGAGAAATGTACGAATACGTCCCCGCCCTCTTCTGTTTCAATGAAACCGTATCCTTTTTCTGCGTTAAACCATTTTACTTTACCTTGCATTCGAAACATTCCCTTCTTATTCAATTGAATGTGAAACGCATTCACACCTTGACTATACCACCCGTTTCAAGAGATTGTCAATAATATACAATTAAGGACAATTATCAGAAAATACACAATTCACATTTCATTAACGTTTTTATACACAGGCTGAAAACTTATTTTCATTAGTTATTCACAAAGTTATACACATTATCCACAGGCTTGGGATAACCGGCTGTGTGTATATCTTGGTCTTGTTGTGCTGAATTTCGCAAAAAAATAACCGCCGGATATCTCCAACGGTATACTTTAAATGGTTATTTTTTCTGGTCGAAAAACACGCTGTCATAAGGGCCAACTGACTCATATCCGACCTTTTGCTGCCTTCCAATGGAAATTTTGGATAAGCCTTCATTTGCTTCCTGTCTTATTTCCTCCATCTTGGCAATAATGATTGAATCGTACTTTAGGAGGCTTTGGATCTGCACACGATAAGGATTTATGGATATTTGGGAAAAAGGAATGGATTGAAGCTTCGCAATAATTTCGCCTCTCCGCTGCACGAAATCTTCTAATTGTTCATAAGTAACACCATCTAAATTATCCACAATGCCTTTCGTCAATTTTTCCAAATTAGCAATTAAATTTTCCATGAGTCTGCCCTCAAGAAACAGTGGAAAGCTTGGAAGCCTGCACCCAAGTCTCTCTCAATTCTATTAAATAGCCCATCACTTCTTCAATCGGTTCAATCTCCTTCTTCATATTGGCTTCAACTAATCGATGAAGAAAATAATCATAGAGTCTAAGCAAATCTTCAGAAAAAGACGTATTCTTATCCAATGTAGCGGCAAACTCTGAAATGATATCCTGAGCTTTGCGTAAATTCTGATGAGCGTTGGACATATCGTTAACTTTAATAGCCTCTATAGCTGCTCTACAGAACCGTATAGCCCCGTCACATAACATGATTAGCAGTTGAGCGGGTGTTGCTGTCTGAATTGATGTTTCCAAATATTTGTTTCTGTTCGCCTGCGCTTGATACATTTTGTAAACCTCCAGTCTAGCGATAGAAACTATCTTCTCTCATCTACAATTAACCCAGCCAATTCCCATATTTTTGCAATAAAGTCCAGTGTCTTTTCCGGAGGAATTTCCCTAATTGTGTCACCTGTTTCATTATCCAAAACTTTAACCATGATTTGGTTGGTCTTCTCATGAACCGAGACTTCCAACGAAGTAGGCCTTCCCTGCATAGATTTGATTGCCCGATCAATAGCAAGTATCAGCTGTTCGTCACTGATGGAGATTTTTTCTCCATTCATCTCTGCCATCTTTAATTGCTTGAGTGTCTTTATTGAAGATAACATTCGCTCTGAAATGCTTTGGGAAGTGGAGGGAGAGATAATCCTCTCCACCACGCCATTCCCAATCTTATCATGGATTGGCAAATTCGCGTTCATTGTATTCCTCCGTTTCCTGAACATAACTTAATAGTTGGGTATTAACCGCCAAATTGTTGTGCAAGCCAAGCACTTTGACTATTCATTTGGTTTATCGCCTTTTCCATCGCCGTAAACTGTCGATAATATCTTTCTTCGACGCTTAACAGACGTTTGGACATCTCTTTTAATTTGTCCTCAATGTTACGAATATCTTTACTTAAAAAACTGTTGTCGGTTAAATTGTCAGCTGTTCCTGCTTTTTTAGTCAAATGCTCCAAAGAAGCTTTCAATACGTTGTTTAACCGCGTTGCAAACCCGTCTCCCACTGTGGACTTAGTTCCATCATCGGAAGTGAATAGTCTGGTGACCTCCTCTGGGCGCTCCACAATCGCCTGGCGTAGCTTTTCTTCATCCAGATGAAGCTTTCCGTTCTCACGGTAATCCCCTGTGGTGATACCTATTTCTTTCAGAATGGAAAGCTCTCCTTGTTTTCCTTTGAACGGTTCGGCCAAAGCTAGTCTCATCTCGCTCATAACCGTTCTCAATAGAGGATCGCTCTGAAGCAGTCCGCTCTTGGCCTTTTCCTCCCATCGTTCAATATCTTTTTCTTTCATGGCTTCTTTTTCTTCATCGGATAGCGGGTGATAGTCACGATATTTCTTCTCTGTTAATTTCCCGTGGACCAGATCAACCAATTCATTGTATTTCTCTACGAAGGTTTTAATCTTGTCTACTACGGCATCGGTGTTATGAGTCACCGAAATATTAATTGGCTGCTCTCCTGAACTCTGGGCCTTTTTGGCTGTAAAAGTCATTCCGTTAATGGTAAAGACGTTGGTGGAAAACTCGAAGGTATCATCACTGCCATTGTACTTTACTATTGCATTTTTCCCGGTGGCTTCCGCTGAATTACCGTCAGATAATTGCAAACGCTGCAGCACATCTGAATCGCTGGTCAGCTCAATTTTAGAATCACTACCGGTTTTACTTGATGTAAAAAACAATCGCTCCAGAGTAGCATCGTAATTTAGCTTTACTCCTGTCTTCCCTGCTTGACTGTTGACCTTGTCCAATAAATTAGCTATATTATCCGTGTCATTAACTTTAATTTCAACATCATTAATCTTGAAACTACCTTCTCCATTAAACCCTAAATCTTTTAATGTAGTTGAATAGTCCACTTTTCCATCTTGAGCATCTTGTTTTTTAAGTTGCTTAGACGTAAGGGAAGCAGAGGTCGCCAGTTGTTCAATAAATATACTATAGCTCCCATTGTCTACCGATTTTCCGGTTACCGAAACAACACTTTCGTCGGAAGACTGAAGCTTGGGAACATTAAAGGTCTTGTTAAGCGTCATATCGAACGCCAAGTTTCGAAACTCCAGCAGTTTACTGTTAATTTCACGATAAGCCGATCTCTGCCAATCCAAGGTTTGTTTCTTCTGATTCAACTTCTCGTAAGGCATCCGTTCCGCTTTCATCAATTCCTTGACCATCATATCGATGTCCATACCCGTGGCTAACCCGCCGACTCTCATTACCAAAACTATCACCTTCTTTTAATATTTCAATATATAATCCGTAATTTTATACAACTTATCTTTTTTATCGGAAGCTTCAATAAAAAAAATGAGATTTTGTATGATTTTTTATTGGAAGATCACAATAAACGCATTAGAATGGGAATATGTGTTCGTGTTTATTGAGGAGAGGGGATTATTGCTTTTATGAACAATCCATTAAATCTTTCAATTGGCCAGCACAATATACTTATTGCAAGCATTATTGGGGATGGGGAAATCAGTAAACTATATCCTATTCAAGAAGAAATGCGAGTTATCGTGAACATTATGGAGAGGGGCAGAGGAAATACCGGGAATGGAAGCAATCATTGATGGGGGAGTGGAGGTTCCAGCAAGAACAATGGATCCTGTCTAATCAATACCCCGGTTACGACATTATTGCTTCCTCTTCTGAGAGAAACAAAAAATATGAATCCTGGGAAATTGAAACGATGATTTTTGCCAAAAAAGACGGCGTAGCAGACAAGATTATTGCGGAGAGACTAGGCCGAACCTACTGGTCGGTAGTCTATAAACTTGCAGAGTTAAAAAAAGCTCCTAACGGAGCCTTTTCGAAGACGAATAACCCGGTTTTAAAGGTAGCTTTATATGCCAATTAGAAAGTTGTTCCCATTTTAATGCTTTAATGAACTTAAACTTTCTAATGTGGTAAGAAAGAGTGGCCGCTTGGAATAGCGGCCACTCTTGGAATGTATAAATTAACGAAGAAGTTGCAGAACACCTTGAGGCTGTTGGTTTGCTTGCCGCGCATCAATGTCTTTCGAGCATTGCGTAGACTATATCTTCACCCTCATCCATATACTCTGGGTAAGGGGCTGGGCACTTCGAATGGCCTGTCAAAAAGCCACCCTACGGATTTCATCACCATAGCCTTGGCCTTAGGTGGTCTACCCTAGTCGTTGAACCTTCTCCATTCTTTCGAAACAGGAGCTTGGCTGCTGATTATCCAATCCGCTTGCTTGTTCATCGTTCACGTTTACCGTTTCCGGTTCCGCTGTCGAGAAGCGGCTCTTAGGAAGTTCCAGCAATTCACCCAGTCATTCTCTTGGCCGTTGCCCGCCAAGACGCCCTTGAATAGATTACCTTAGGAGTTGAAGCACTCCTTGAGGCAGGCTATTCGCTTGAGCCAACATAGCTTGTGCTGCTTGAGTCAGGATGTTGTTCTTCGTGAACTCCATCATCTCTTTCGCCATATCTACGTCGCGGATACGGGATTCGGCAGCTGCCAAGTTCTCAGCAGTTGCCCCCAGGTTGTTGATGGTGTGCTCTAAGCGGTTTTGGTTAGCACCCAGCTTGGAACGCTCTTCGGATACTTTATTCAGAGCGTTGTTGATCGTAGTGATCGCTTTGTCTGCAGCTGCTTGGGTGGAGATATCTACACCAATAGTATCATCAACCTTACTAGCATCTGATTTAATAACTGTAATGTTGCTCGGGGCTGCAGAAAGTTGATTATCTAGGTCTGTTGCTGTTTCATCCGCTCTGATAATTATTGGAGCACCAGATGCTTTAAGCGCAGCTATTACTTCAGCCTTCGTTGCAGTGATAGTACCTGCACCGGAAGCATCTCCTGCTGCTTGGGCTAAAGTAACGGTAATCTTATTAGTTTCTTTATCATATACAACAGTAGTGGAGTCAACTGCTTCATTATCAGCATCAGTTGCAGCAACAAACTCAATTGTAATGTCATTAGCAGCATCTCTACTATTAATTATAGCAGAAATATCAGTTGCAGTTTGATCGGATCCCACTTTTCCCGCAATACCCAATTCCCTATTACCCATATTATTAATGCTCAATTTAATATTTTGACCTGAGTTAGCACCAATGTGGAAGATTTTGTCGGAAAAAGTACCATCCAACACTTTCTGGTTGTTGAACTCGGTATCGGTGGAGATCCGCTTGATTTCTTTGGAAAGCTCGTCAATTTCTGCTTGCAGCTTCTGACGGTCTACACCTTCGTTGGTATCTGTGGCTGCTTGAACGGCCAGTTCACGCATACGTTGCAGAGCTGCGTGAGTTTCAGTCAAAGCGCCTTCAGCCGTTTGAATCAAGGAAATTCCGTCTTGAGCGTTCTTGGAAGCCATTTGCAGACCGCGAATTTGTCCACGCATTTTTTCAGAGATTGCCAGACCGGCAGCGTCATCCCCAGCACGGTTGATACGGTAACCGGAAGACAGCTTCTCCAGGTTTTTAGCAGAGTTGCTTGTGTTCACACCCAATTGACGGTGAGTGTTCAGAGCAGAAATGTTGTGATTGATAATCATTGAGTTCTTCCTCCTTGAAATTTGTATAGTCCACATCCATGTGGTCGCTTTCTCCATCAGGTCGGCCGCACCTGACAGAAATAGCTTCTATACATATTTATCGTTAGTTGGAAGGTTTTCATGAAGGAGTCAAAAACCGCAAATTTGCCCTTAATCTCTCAATTTTCGATATTTTACGCATCCATTGTCCTATATACCTGCCTTTATCTGCTCAATCCTCCTTTTTTCATCAGATTTTTTATCTGCCCAATCGAAATCCTGCTATCAACCGCTTCCCTATTCGATTCTTTGATGTTGAGATACACTTCTTTACGATAGATATTGATTGCTTTAGGCGCGCTAATGCCGAGCTTGATCTGTTCCCCCTCTATTCCAATGACCGTTAATTCAATATCATCCCCCAGCATGATTGATTCTCCCGGTTTGCGAGTCAACACTAACATGGCTTAGCCCTCCCCCATCTCATCTTTATTACGAATCAAAGCATGCTTAGGCTTATAGGCTGAATCATGAAGAATCACTTGTTTGCCTAGCTTTTGAGCGGTATTGATGACGAGAGGGGCCTGCAAATTAATAGTAGCCGATTCCAACTGTTCCCGAACAGAGATAATAGCTGCGACCTGAACGACCTTCTCATCCTCAATTTCCAACTCCTCTCTAGTACTCTCGGGGAGTTCGAAGGAATACTCCGGATAGAACATGAAAGGATCTGCGATGATAAACGATATATTTCCATCTTCCACCGATTGCAAATAGGAAAAAGGAATTTGTTCATCCGGCTGAAGTATAACGAATTGACGTAAGTGTTCAAAACCAGGAAGCCCTTGTTTGAAATATATAAGTTGATCTTCCTGAATCTCTAATTCACCTAATCTTACAGTTGATAGTTTCATAGCTTCTCACTCTCCCGATTGCATTAAAGTAAAAAAACAAAAAAGCTATAGACCATTTCTCATCTATAGCTCATTATAACGGATTATTTCAACAAATCGATTTGCGGAGGAATTATTTCTACCGATGCGTATTGCCGCATATAAATATCCAGCTTGCCGCGGGTATACTCAATCTCCGGAAGATTCACGCGGGCTTGTATATTTAAAGAGCCTTCTTTTACTTGAATATCGGGTTTATATACCTTATATTCCATCTTCACCATCGGATAGCTGGCAGGCGCCCGTACCTCGACACCTACCTCTTGAAACATGCGTTCTTGGGCAATTTCCGCAAAGGCGTTGCCCTCGAGATGAATGGCTGCCATCCGATTTCCGTCCTCTACTATACGAGCTAACCCTTGCAAAGCAATTTCCTTCGACTGGGAATAAATTCGTTGATTCAACTCAAGAATGTTATCCAACCCCATAGATGCCCATATTCCGCTTTGATCTATGAACAACTCTCCTTGACGAGTCTCGATTTCCCATTTAGCCGGGGTCGTCTCGATCTCCATATCTGCCCTGTGTTGTCTGATCGACATACTTCCCCGGCTTGTTTCTACCCCAATCTTCGCAAATTGTTGACGAATCTCAATCGAAGGGAAAGGAAGCATCATCTATCCCTCTCCTCATCTTAAGAAGTCTACAAGTGTTGGAGTAATAATTTTCGCTCCGACGGACAAGGATGCCTGATAAATGCTTTCATTAATTTTCGATTGAATGAGCAATTCATGATAGTTGGCATCCTCTACCTTCGATTGCATCGTTTCCAGATTAATCTCCAGATCCTTCAATCGACTTTCTATCAGCTCAACCCGGTTCATTCTGGCTCCTACTTCAGCGTGCATGGATAAAATTTGGTCCAGCCTGGAATCAATCTTGTCCAAGGCATTTCCTATATCCTCAACTTCCCCATTCTCTAAGGAGATTAATAGCTGATCAATGATTTGAAATGCATTATCCTCTGCTCCCGGCTCACCAAAAATATCATTCCCCGACAGATTAATCGAAACTTGAACCTTGGTACCGAGTTCCAATGGAATCAATGTCGCATCTGTTACGTCGTTTGCTGCATTGTCAGACGTATACGGTGGCTGATCGGTAAGCTGCCCATTAAACACGTATTTGCCGTTCAATCGACTGTTGGCAATATCTAGTAATTGCTCTCGGAGCTCCTTAATCTCTTTATGGATCGCATCACGAGCCTCATCCGGATTCGAATCTGTTGATGCGTTCACGGTCAGTTCTTTCAAACGATGGAAGATGCCCTCTGTCTGACTAAGCAATGAGTCGGTATGCTCGAGCCATGAATTAGTCATGCTTACGTTCCCCTTATACTGCTCATTGGTGGACAGCTCACTCCGGTATCTCAAGCCATAGGTGATTCCTACCGGGTCGTCAGACGGTCGGTTGATTTTCATGCCGCTGTTCATTTGTTCCTGCAGCTTCTGCATCCGGCCCAGGTTCCGATTCAGGTCGCGCATGAGCTGAGTATTCATCATGCCTTGTGTAATTCTCAAGGACATTCCATTCCCTCCTTCATCTCAAACTGTTATCTGCCAACGACTCCCATGCCGTTGATCACCTTGTCCAACATCTCGTCGAAAGCCGTCATCATCCGCGCTGCGGCCGTATAAGCATGCTGGAAACGAATCATGTCGCCCAGTTCTTCATCAATGGATACCCCGCTGACAGATTGCCGGCCCCCATCAATCTGGGCCACCTTCGAAATCTGGTTATCCAGGTAACGGTTCGCTTCCTGGGCTTGAACACCCAATTGCCCTACAATGGAGCGATAATGTTCGTCTATCGAACCGGAAGAGGCATTGGCCCCCGTCCCGAATTGAAAAGAGGCGTCCCGCAAGCCGCTCATCAACAGAGCCAGAGTATTATTCCCCTTGACCACTTTCTCGCTTCCGCCTGATGTATCCGTCCGCAGGGAGGAGGCGATCTTCTCGGGGTTAGCGGCAATATCCGGATTGAGCTGAAAGCTCTCCGCTGTAATCGGCCCGCCATCCTTGGAGGTGAAGAAATCCCCGCCCGCCTGAATCGGGTCTCCCAGCGTATAGCCAAGCTTGTGCAAGCCGTTAAGTCCGTTGACGACAATCTTCATCCCGCCCGGACCAATCTCCCTGTTGGCTCCGGTCAGAGTAACCGGCTGCACCGTACCGTCCGGCATGACTCGATTGACGGTTGTATTATTCGGCAGCACGGATCCTTCAGGCAGAGTGATGGTGACCTCTCCGTTTGCAATCGTATTGGCCAGTTGATTCAGTTGATTCAAATAGTCGGCAACATACCGGTCCCGGGAAACAATCATCCCGTGAACCTCTCCGCCGTTCAGCGCTCCGGAGGTGAAAGCCGCTTCCAAATTGGCCGCAGTTGTCGGAGTCACATTGTTGTATTGAACCAAATTAGCCCCGGCCAAATCAATGGTATACCCTTGAGGGCCGTCCTGAACCTGAATGTTGGCAATCTGCGCCAATTGGTCGGTCAGTAAATCTCTCTGATCCCGCAAGTCATTGGCATTATGACCCAGCCCCTCGATCCTCTGAATCTCCCGGTTCAAGCTCGCAATGCCCTCAGCCAGAGAATTGATCTCGGTCACTCTTACTTCAATGCTGCTCGTTAAATCCGCATGAAGATCTTTAAGCTGCTTGCTGGCAAAATTAAAGGCATCCGCGAGCGCAATCGCCGATTCCTTAACCAGCTTGCGTCCGGTCGGATTCTCCGGATCCTTGGCCAGGTCGTTCCACGATTTCCAGAACTTGTCGATCACCGTTCTTAGTCCGGTATCGGATGGCTCGTTAACGACCCCCTCGAGCTTGCTTAATGCATCCGCCCGTATGGACCAGCTTCCGAAGTGTTTGACCTCATTGCGGAATTGGTCGTCCAGAAATTGGTTTCGCACCCGGGTAATCGAATCAAACTCCACCCCGGTCCCCAACTGTCCCGGAATGTTCGTCCGCTGCATTCCTACCGGCTCCAACGGCAGGGATGTCCTCATATTGACCACTTGTCTGGAATAACCGGGGGTATTTACATTCGCCACATTATGCCCGGTTGTAGACAGTGCAGTCTGGTGAGTAAATAAACTTCTGCGGATCGTCTCCAGATTATGAAAAGTAGATCTCACGTTGATGGCTGCCTCCTTTACGCTCTCGTGTCAAAAAGCCCGGATCTCTGTATTTTAGACGCTGTTTGATCGGGATGCCGATAGGACCAGTCTTCCTCGGAACCCGACATCACATCGATGGAAAATTCAATGAAGGCCAAAGATTGCTTCACCAGCTCCTGATTCGCTTCATTAAGCTGCTTAAGCTGGTGCAGTGTGTCTACAAGTCTCCCCTGGGCCTCCAGCAGAGCACCCTTCTCCTCCGCATTAAATATAAGCTTGGCTATTTCGGCTACCGTAATCCGATCACTCGGCTTATATCCCTTGGACAACAGAAAATCGTTCGTTACCACCGCTCTCTGCTGTTCAAGCTGACCGATCTGTTTAATCAACTTGTTCTCGTTATGAACCAATTGGTTGAGGGCGGCGACATCATTCCGAATGAGGGCTTGCTTCTTCTGTTCACCGGATTCCAGAAGCAGGGCATGAATTTCGTCCAGCTTGTTCAATACATGAACTAACTGCTTTATTGCCATAAGGTTCACCTGATCTCCATAAAGCTTTATTTAATATAAGGATAGAGCTTCTCCGCTATCTTGCCTGCTTCCACATGGTACGTCCCGGTAGATACGGCGTTCTTAAGATCCTCCACCTTCTTCTTCCTGGCTTCGCTGACCTCCGATGAGGCCGGCTCGGTCCTGGAGCTTAAGAGCTCCTTCGCTTCAGGTGAAATCTGAACTTCATCCTTCGGCTTGCCCTTCTTGCCCGCTTGTATTTGGGCATAGGCGTTCTGATTCCTCTGATAAGGATTGATCGCTCCTATGCGCTGTATATCGTTAATTTTCATAATCTCACCTCATTTGCAAATAAAAAAAGCCGATAAACCCTTCACCCTCTTTATCGGCACGAAATACTTCATAGTTTAGATTTATTTAAAACGGTTCTTGAGCCGATCCTGTATGTTAAATCCCATCCCTGCCTCCTTGTCTTCGTTCTCCTTCTCTTCCGCCAGTGTATGCTGAATGTCCTTCACCAGCCTTCTACGGCAGGAGTCGCACATCGTATGTTCGCGGATCATCGTTCCGCATACCTCGCAAGGATAAGACATGTTAGGCATATTATGAATCGATATCCGGCCTTCCTTGATAAACCTGATTATTTGTTTATAAGGGACTTCCGTAGCCTCATGCAGCTCCTGTAAATTGGCCTTCCGGTTCTCCCTTAAATAGTGATAGCAAGTCTCATACTGCTTTTCAATTTCTTTGATGCATGACGGACATACGTCTTTATAATTTTTCACATAGACTTTGCCACAGCGGGGACAATTATCAACGTTCAATCCCAATGAAGCAACCTCCCATCCTCAACGACCCTTCCCTTACTCTCTGTTCCCGATATCACATCGATCGGATCAAGTTTTCTCTAAATCAGCTTCGCTTAAGCTGATTTTCTTTATATATAGTTTATCGGCTTTTAACGTCTTTGTATAGCTTTTCGTATATACTACGATAAAGATTTGCCCGACAATCCATCAGTCATTCCCATCAAGCGCCCGATGCTATCTGGCCCAGGTCAAACCATACACTTGTGCATTCCTATATGAAGCCAATAGCCGGCTGCATTGATTCAAGGTGCTTCCGGTTGTATAAACATCATCGACCAAAATAACTTTCATTGGCCTTTGGGAAGGGTTGTCCAGCCATAAGGGATCATCATACAAGGACGGATGAAGGGCGAAAGCATCCTGCAGATCGGATAACCGCTCTTGCCTTGTTTTAAAGCTCTGCTTGGGGGTGTTGCGAGTACGTATAAGTGTGCACCGGACGGGAAGCCGAAGCTTGTTCGCCAACCCGGACGCAAACCTCTCCGCCTGATTAAACCCCCGTTCCTCCAGGCGTTCCTCATTCACCGGAACATATGTAATACAGCGGAAATCTTCAATCGACAGCTTCTCGCTTTGCAGAAGAAGGTGAAAAGCATGAACAAGCATCGTAGAAAAAATCGTTTGAAGCCGTTCATCTCCCCGGTATTTATACAGCGCCAGCAAGTCCTTCATCACAGAGTCGTACTTCACGGCACTGCGATTTCTCACAAAATAAGTCTCCTGGCGCCGAGTACAATCCGGACACGGCTCCGCCCTTCCACAACGGTCACATTCAACATTGGTAATCCATGGGATTTGACTAAAACAAGCGTCACACAACCCTAGCGCATTCGGCTGTGAACGGGTATGGGCACTGCAATATGCACATTCCGCAAATGGAGGCGCTAACACCCCTCCGGCTTTGTGGATCCACTCCTTTAGCTTGCTGCGGAAGGATGAAACGGGAGTTTGCGGCATCGTTCATTCCCCTTTCGTTTGAAGAAGATACCCTTTGGACATGGCTAATCGGTTCATCTGCTTTATCTGGCGAATTGCCCCGATCTGGGAGCGGGTTCTGTCTTCCGCCGCGAAGAATACCCTTCCGTCTGGGTCATCCTTCGATCTTCCAGCTCGTCCGGCCATCTGCACAAGGGAAGCTTCATCGAATAATTCGGCATCCGCATTCAGAATAAATACATCGGTCCGCGGAACCGTTACTCCCCTCTCCAGAATGGTCGTTGTCACCAGCATTCTGATCTTGCTCTGACGGAAGAGGATGACCTTCTCCGCTCTAAAAGGATCCATGGAGGAGGTCCCCTCGATCACAATGTTCGGGAAAGCTTCTCTCAACAGCTTCACTAGCGGCTCGACCCATTTAATCTTCGAGATGAAGATAAACAGCTGAGCCCCTCTTTCTACGGATAATTGCAGTTCCTTCAGCAAATTTGCGGGCAGCGACTGCTTCTGAACACAAGAAGCCACCGATTTCATTCGAATAAGGTTCGGGACAGGAAGCGGGTGTCTGTGATATCGAACAGGTACTTTGACATGTGGAAGCTTTTTGCGGGCTGCGGCCTTTTGCATCGGTGGAGGAGGGGTTGCTGAGAGGAATATCGTTCTTCCTTGCTCAGCCAAGGCTTTGCGCGCCGCGTACTGTAGCATGGGATTATTATGATACGGGAAAGCATCGAGTTCGTCGATAATGGCCATGTCAAAATATCCGTGAAAGCGAAGAAGCTGATGGGTCGTGGCCAGAGTAATATCCCCCTGCTCCCACTTCTGCGGGCTCCCTCCGTATAGTGTCACGAGGGAATATTCGGGAAAAGCGGCTTGGAGTCTCGGCATCAATTCCAATACAACATCCTTGCGCGGAGTCGCTATCAGCACCCGATGGCCGCGATGGAGCTCATGTTCTATTAATGGAAAAATCATCTCCGTCTTCCCTGCCCCCGTGACGGCCCAAATCAGGAACGTATTGTCCTCTGATTGTCTGGAATGCTTCCTGGCACCTGATCGTGAAGCCAGGAAATCTAATCCGGCATAGGACGCTTCCGTTTGAGCCGGACTTAGACCCCACCGTTCCTGGAGATGCTGCTTCAATTGCTCTCCCAGAGGCACGGTATCATCCGATGCAGATGGACTGCCTTGCATCCGGATTCCCTGGACAAATAAAGAACAAAACCGGACTCGCCCCATATTGAGACATTCTTCGCAGTACGGACAGGGCTGTCCGCAGTGGAGACATTCAGACCAGAACATCCGGCTTTCATCGGTTCCGCACCTTCTGCACCGGTACCCTAATGTCTTTTTCCATCCCTTTCTGCGAACAACTTTATCCATCCCATTTCCAAAATTAATCCATCCCTGCAAATAAGCCAATTGAATAGCTCGGCGGAGCTCCCTTTTTCCCAATAAAAGATTATGATAGCCAAGCAACGACTGAATCTCCTCATACAAAAGAGACCGGCCTTGCAACCGTTCTGCCGCTTTCTTGGTTGTTTGAATAGTCTCCGTATCTATTATTTCGTCATTTTCTCCGCTTTCTATTAGTTGAAGTTGAATAGATTTTATTTGCAGGCCCATAGGTTCCTTGCGGATTCGGCGCTCCAACTCCTCCTTGGCGGATGGAAGCTGATGAAGGGGAACCGGATGATTCGACAAATTCTCTATCAACCAGGCAGCATGTCCAACAGATAGCTCCGGCTCTACCCGAATCAAACGATCTGCTCTACGGCCTTGCCCGCCTAACCAATAAGAGACATCCATTTGAAAATCCAGCGAGAGCTTCCATCTCCATTCTCCCTGGATTTGAACCGAGTATACAGTTACTTTCATGAATTCCTTCCTTTTCCACGTAAGCGTTTACCAACGCAAGGTTGTTAATGGTTTCTGCGTACTTTGCTGCAACGATACGATATGAAGCGTCTCTTCCTGGTGAGCCCGAATGTACTCCTCAAAACCGGCGACAGATTCATAGATTTCTAAATCCTCCCGGCTCCTTCTTACCCTGCGGGCAATCTCCAGCGTTTCATCCGTCGAACCATCGTCGAATACGGCAACCTTAATTTGGCGTCCCCTCAACCAGGAAGTAAATAATAAGGAATATAAATACCACTCTATTAAGTTCGCATTATTTTTCGTAGTGAAAATAAACCTCGTAACCTTCGACGTTCCTCGTTGTTGTTGGAAATAGCAGACCAGGTGGACAACCAAAACAGCGGCCCCATAAACTCCGCCTATAAAAAGCAACCCAATCCCCATAGCGGCTACCCTCCTTATGGAGATAGTATATGCCGCCATGAGCAATCGGGTTCCTACAACGTTACCCAGCCATTCTTAATCGCAATGATTACCGCTTGGGTACGATCGTCCACTTCCAATTTTTGCAAAATGCTGCTCACATGGTTCTTTACTGTTTTCTCGCTAATGAATAAAAATTCCCCTATTGCCTTGTTGCTCTTGCCTTCCGCCATTAATCGAAGCACTTCCGCTTCTCTCCGTGTCAGCGGGCTATTAGGTGAATGAATATATTTGACTCCGGCTTCATTAACCACAGAACCGTCAGAGGAACCTCCTCCATCTTCCAGGTAGGTCATGCGCCGCAATTGATTAATCAGTTTCCCGGTGACTTTAGGATGAATATAAGCATGTCCGGAAACAACGGATCGAATAGCATTGATTAGAGATTCGGCTTCCATATCCTTCAGCAGATAGCCCGAAGCTCCTTTCCGCAAGGTTTCAAAAACATAGCTTTCATCATCATGAATCGAAAGAATGATCACTTTGATCGATGGAAAGATTTCCTTCAATCTTTGGGTGGCGGTTACCCCGTTCTCTACCGGCATGTTAATGTCCATTAGAACAATATCCGGATTTAGTGAATTGCACAACTCGATGACCTGAATACCGTCCCCACATTCTCCGATGACTTCCAGATCGCTCTCCATATTAATAATTCTTTTGACACCTTCACGAAATAGCTGATGGTCGTCAGCAAGCAGCAGTTTAACGGTTTTCTTAGGATTTTCGGTAATGACCATCCATTTCATTCCTCCCTTTGTTCAGGATTAATCGGAATCAGCATTGTAATTTTGGTGCCTTCGCCCTTTTTCGACTCGATGTCGATCTTCCCTTCCAGCAGGTCGATTCGTTCCTGCATCCCTATCAGGCCATAATGGCTGCTAGTGATCATCTTGGACTCCATCTCTTCGACGTTAAATCCAATTCCATTGTCTTTAACGACGATCTGAGTCATATGCTTCTGGAAGGTTATCGTTAATGAGATATAGGTGGCTTTAGCATGCTTCAATACATTGGAGAAAGCTTCTTGAATCAGACGGTATACGGCTACCTCCATCTCGGATGGAAGCCGCTTCTCCCTTCCCGCCAATTCAAACCGCGTTCTTATTTTCGATTTCTCTTCAAAATCCTGTACAAATTTGTGAAGGGTGGGGATTAGGCCTAAATCGTCCAGAGCCATAGGGCGGAGGTTGAATATCATTTTGCGGACCTCTTCCAGCCCGTCTCTTACCTGACCTTTAAGATCGCTCAGTTCTTCCTTTACCGAATCGAGATGCTCTTGACTCAGCATCCGTTCCGCTATCTCCGTCCTCAGAACGACATGGGCCATCGTTTGAGCTAGACCGTCATGAATTTCCCGCGCAATCCGCTTCCGTTCTTCTTCCTGTGCCATAATAATTTTCAAGCCAAGCATTTGTCTGTTCTTGGCTGATTCCAGCATACGCGTAACCTGGTTCAAATCACCAGACAAGTACTCCAGTACGACATTCATCTGGGAAACTAGCGTCTCCGCACGTTCTACCTGCCGTTCCACACTGCGAATCCGCTTCTGCAGGTCATCCCGGCGCATCTTTAAATGATGCTCCTTCTCCCTGTATATGGTCAGCTGCAATTGTAATTGAGTAGCCGCTTCATAAGCAATCCGGATATCCTCTTCCGTGAAGCGGTGAAAATCCCGGCTTACTTCCGTAAGCCGAATTCTCGATCTTCGGTAGTCCAGCTCAAGCTTATCCACTTGATGGATGGTCAACGTGGTCTCCTCTATCACCTGCTGCAGCTCACGATTGAGTGCATCCAGTTCATTGCGGGCGCTTTCACTGATCTCATATATTTTATACTTGCTGCTTTCCATTACATGAATGGCGTCCTTAATGACACGATCTATGGCATCTACCTTCACTCTATCCCACTCTATCCTTTACCCCTTTAACTCATCGGGTTATTCCCTCAATGATACTATACTAACACATTTCGGAAACATTTGAAGAGTTTCGATGGAACTATTTTACCATATTTACATGCCACTTAAAGGACGCCATGCAGAAGTTTTACAAGAATTGTCGAATTTTTCAAAAATTCGACCTTGTTTTATCGATCTATAAGCTTAATTTAGTTCCAACCCTTATTGGAATTTCTAGTTCAAACTACTCCAGTGTGACAGTAAGTGTCTCTTGGTCCCAAGAAACTTTCCAGCCGAAGTTTTCAGTCAATATTCTAAGAGGTATCATGGTGCGCTCATTCATTAACTGTGGAGGCACTTCGGCGGTTACTACTTTGCCGTTAACGACCAGATCCAGTTGATCCAGCCACAGCTCGGCCATCTGTCCGTCTCTAAAAATCGTCACTTTCCGTTCAGTGTCCCCTTCGTTCCACGGAATGACCTCTCCGCCGAGAGCCTCTACTACAAAACGAACAGGCACCAGTGTATTTCCGCTAATGAGTACCGGGGCTTGATCGATCGTCATGGTCTCTCCATTGACCGTAATCTTCGGCTCATCGATGGTCAAGCTTACCTTGTTGCGCTTGGGACTTGGGACTTCCGACTTATAATGCAGTTTAATATCATCGAATGCGATGGTTCCCTTGCGGGCTCTATCCGCTCTTCCTTGCTCAATGTCCGCAATGTAAATTCGCGTCAGTTGTACCGGATAAGTCATCCCCAGATTAGAGAAGTTCCCCGTCACGGTTTTCCATCCGTCCCAGTCTATCTCTTTGGCGAGATCTACCCGATGGGTTTTGCCGGCTGCATCGATCAGTTCCGCGCGGAGCCAGTTGCGGCTGTTATCCCCCCACACATTAACACTCATCGATTGGGGCTCGCCTTCCAGCAAT
Organism: Paenibacillus sp. SAFN-117; assembly: GCF_051966115.1. Taxonomy (NCBI): domain Bacteria; kingdom Bacillati; phylum Bacillota; class Bacilli; order Caryophanales; family Paenibacillaceae; genus Paenibacillus; species Paenibacillus sp. SAFN-117. Next base: position 103,337 of record NZ_JBQCLK010000006.1, on the reverse strand, counting down.
ACACCTTCTTGGCCAAAGTCAGCATATGCCGCCAACGTCCCGGTCTCAGCGATAAACTCATAGTTCATTTGTACCGCATAATTGTCCATTGCCAAGCCAAATAGTCGAGGAGCTCTACTAATATCGCCGGTTACTCCTTCAGTGGCGCTGAAGGATACAGCCGGATTACTCTGCTCAAAATCTGCCCAAAGCTTCTCCGATCCAAGCGGCAGATTCAGTATCGTGCTAAAGCCATCATAGCTGGCGATCAGCTGCCCTGCGGTTGTGCCTTGGATGTCCGTGACATGAAGAGTGTCTCCCTTGATTTCCCCTTGAAACCCTTTGATCTGCCATTGGAATGATTCCGCGGGAACGGTTCTTTCTGTGCCGTCTTTTAATTTGGCCTTAACGGACAATTGAATCTCTTCGTTATTCATCAGCACTCCACTGGAAGGCTGTATGGTCAAGCTTTCAATATCTTCCCTGCGAACAACATCCACCTCTTTGCTGGAGGTAGCTTGTCCTGACGAGACGGAAATCGTAGCTTTCCCCGCTTGCGTAAGTGTGAAGACGTTGTTTTCGAAGGTACCCATGCCATCCGTACTACTCCAAACCGCGTTGTCGTCCAAATTTGTAATCGGGTTATAATAAGTATCATAGCCTCTTGCGTAATAAGCTGCCGATTCATTGACGAATAATTTCTTCGGTCCGGAAATGTTCAATCCAAGCGCTTCTCCCTTAGGGGCAAGAGTGTATACACCAATCCCATTAACAATTTCGCGCTGATAGTTAGACTCTGGAGCAGCAACCAACTCCACACCGGTTTCCCCAAGCGGGCGGGCTACCATCTGGGAGGAACCTCCGCCGTCCAGATTCATTCCTTTCCAGATTCCAATCTGGGTCATAACATCCTGCATTTCGGCAAAGCTCATTCCATCACTGTTCGCATTATCTTCCACATTTATAAGATAAACATATTTTTCATCCTGGGAGTAACCAATTGCGGTACGCGCCCTGGCCTTTGTGTAATCCGCATCTTTTCTAGACAAGGCTGCAGGCTGCCCATTATCCACTAGAATCGTATGACCACCGATCATCATTTGAAAATCTTCGGCATCGTACGGACGGCTGGGATCCCTCGGGACTATATTATAGGCAGAATGAATGGGGTCTCCTATCTTCAAATTATCCTGAACAAATTGTGCTCCTGCACCCGCTGCTCTAAGTATGTACCCGTCTTCAGGAGGTGCCATCTCAAAAATTCCATTTACTTTAATATCTTGAATAATGCCGTTCTGAACCAGCACTTCCGTTGGTACCGTCACCCCATCATTGGCACGGTCTGAGCTTCCCCAAGAACTGGTATAGAGGAAAATACTATCTATCATACTGTGCTGCCCACTAGGTTCAAACCAATAGTAAGTTTTATTAACGCCACCCAAATAATAGCTATTTCCATTGGCGGCCGTAACCGATCCGGTGAAAGTAAACATATCAATGACCGGCTTGTTATCTTTGGTCAATCCAAAGCTGTAGAAGCCCGGCAGTTCATTCGGGGTAGCCATAATCTCGCCGCCGGACATTTGCGGTCCCATCGGAGCTAGGTTTGCTTTAGTATTATAGAAGTCTCCGTTCACTCCGGCTACGGCACCGGTCTCCTGCGCCATTTTCTTTACTGTATTTTTCGTTGTAAATTTGCCGCCTTTTCCGGTCATCACATCCAACTTGACCATAGGGTTTTCCAACGCTACTTCAATCACATTGACGTTGACATGGGCAGGCTTATTATTACGGGTAGACACCCAGTCGTATTTTTTCAGAATCGCTCCAGCGGTAATAATCTCTTGCCCCTTATAAGTTACAGTTCCGCTGGCAGAAGCTGTCTCAGCCGAAAAGGACCATGTCTGCAAAACCAGCATGAACGCTAATACCCAAGTCAAAGCTTTTACATAGCGTTTTTTTCTTTTTTTACGTTTCTCTTGCTGTTGCATTTGCTTTTCTCTCCTCCAAATTTATTAGTCTCTCATTCTTTTTCTCTAGTATTAGACTCTACTTATAGGTAAAAAGTTACGTTAATCAACAAAAAAACGCCTATTAGGAAAAATAGGCGTCGGAATTTTGTCGAATTCAATTTAAAAAGCATCGATGTTGTTATTTTATATCTGTGTAATTTAGTTCTTTGCTTCCTGCTTAAGAATTTCGGCCTTATCCGTTCTTTCCCAAGGAAGATCAATGTCCGTCCGTCCAAAATGGCCGTAAGCCGCTGTTTGCTTATAAATAGGATTTCTTAAACCAAGCTCCTTAATAATGCCTGCGGAGCGAAGGTCGAAATGTTTGCGAATGAGTTCAACAAGCTTTGCTTCGCTAACTCTGCCCGTTCCGAATGTGTCTACACTTATGGAAACAGGGCGAGCTACTCCAATAGCATAGGCCAATTGAATTTCACACTTATCCGCAAGACCTGCGGCCACGATATTCTTTGCCACATAACGTGCGGCATAAGCGGCAGAACGGTCAACCTTAGTCGGGTCTTTCCCCGAGAACGCACCTCCGCCGTGGCGGGCATATCCTCCGTAAGTATCTACAATAATTTTACGTCCGGTTAAGCCGGCATCCCCTTGAGGACCTCCAATAACAAATCGGCCTGTCGGATTAATGAAATACTTCGTATCTGCGTCCAAAAATTGTTCAGGAACTACTGGCAGGATAACATGCTCTTTAATATCCTTCTGAATTTGCTCCAATGTAATATCTTCAGCATGCTGAGTAGACACAACGATAGTATCCACCCTTACCGGCTTGTCTCCTTCGTATTCGACCGTTACCTGCGTTTTCCCGTCTGGGCGCAGATAGCTCAAAGTTCCATCTTTACGAACTTCGGCCAACCGGCGGGACAACCGATGGGCCAATGCAATCGGCATCGGCATGTATTCAGGAGTTTCATTCACGGCGAAACCGAACATAAGGCCTTGATCGCCTGCTCCAAGCGCTTCAATCTCTTCATCCGTCATCTGTCCCTCACGGGCTTCCAGAGCACGGTCAACCCCCTGAGCGATGTCAGCGGACTGTTCGTTTAAAGATGTTAAAACAGCGCAGGTTTTATAATCAAAACCATATTTTGCGCGAGTATATCCAATGTCCTTAATCGTATTACGCACAATCGCAGGAATGTCCACATAATCCGCACGGCTCGAAATTTCCCCAATCACGAGAACCAGCCCTGTCGCTACAGATACTTCACATGCTACACGAGCGTTAGGGTCTTCTTTAAGAAATGCATCTAAAACCGCGTCCGAAATCTGGTCACAAATCTTATCGGGATGACCTTCCGTCACCGATTCCGAAGTAAATAAACGTCTATTACTTGAAGTCGTCACTTCTTCGACCTCCCTATTCAAATATGCTTTACACAAAAAACCAACCTTCTCCAATTAGGAGAGATGGTTGGAATACCTTCATTAATTCATAGTACTTTATTTGTCTAAAGCTGTCAATCGGTGACTTGCCTGATTTAGCGCGGAATTATTTAGGATAAGGAAAAGAGAGCTTCTTCTGCCTTTTGGATCAATCTTTTGGTTATGGTACCACCAACAGCCCCCGTGTCCCGGGTGGCAATATGCCCCCAATAATCTTCACGAACCGCCGGGGAAGCAACGGATCCTAATTCTGCAGCGAATTCAGTATCCAACGCCGCTGTTTGATAATATTGCTGGCCCACCGGAAGCCCTAATTCAGCAGCAATTTCGTATTTCATTTGATCCAAGGCCTGTTTGCTTGCAGGTACTACTTTATTGTTATTGGACTTTGCCATTGCTAGAGTCACCTCCTTATATCGTGTAACCCTAGTATGGCTTGTCCTTCGACCTACAAACGTATAACTTTATGCCATGAGGGGAAAAATTATGGCGTAACTTTAGAGCCGTCTTTGTTAGTTACCATGTAATTGCCTTTAACCATTACATATATGACGGTTTGGTTACTTGTATCCGATTGAATACCGCGTCCTTCTCTTGGGAATAATAATAAATGATTCAATTCAATGACGGTTCCTGCTGACAAATCTTTTCCTGAGGTAACATCGGGAATCCCATTATCGTCACTGCTTACGGCAATTGCCTTGCCATTTCGCACTATAACCTCCGTGCCGGGGGCAGCATATAAAGTCTGGCCAGGATCTAGTTCAACTACCGTCACTTCCAGACTGCTTCCAACGGAAGAACCGGATCCTGAACCTGCCTGTATTTCTTTAAGAATTTCTTCCTTCAGCTTTTGAAGATCAATATCCGTTGTTGCCGGGGTGCCACCGCCTCCGGTTATAGCCTTAATTTGCTGATCTACATAACTTTTTGTAACTAACGGATCGTCAGCCGTTCCAGGCTTTTCACCAGCTCCGGTATCAGCACTTGTCGTCATAATCGAACCAAGCCACAATCCCGCTCCCAACAAAACGGGGGCCGCTATAAACTTCCATTTCGATTTCATAAAGTCACCTCTTGTTCTTTTTTAAACCAGGCTAACTACATTAAACCAAAACCGGACAAAAAAAAGAACCCCCGAAGGGGTTCTTTCGTTGTAACGATTAGTTAATGTCAACAGATACAGAGTATCCATTTGCAGTTTTAACCGTTACAGTGAAGGAAACATTACCACTAATGGACAGAGTTCCATTGTAGTTGTTGGTAATTTTGCTAGTGTCAGAAACGTTGCTAACTCCAACAGTTACTCCAAGGTATCCAGTTTCGAACAATTGAGCATCTTTCAGCTCAACGCCGTACTGATCTTTTACCTTGATTTCGCCAAGAATCGCATCGTCCCAAACATTAACATTACCGCTCAGGTTAGCAGTTCTCTTCTTGCCATCATGCTTAGCAGTGATGGATTGAGCAACTGGAGCTGCTTCGCTAACTTTAACAGCTTTCAGTTCGACTTGATTGTCATTGCCACCAACGCGTACGTTTACGTTAATGTCAATTTCACCATTTTTCTTACCAACGATTTTGAACTTGTTACCGTCTTTTTCAATTGCTGCTACATCGGTGTTAGAGGATGTAACAAACTGAATGGCATCAGACGGAAGAGCAATCGATTTGCCGGAAGAATCTTTAGCAACAACTTTTACTTCTTTCTTGTAAGCAGAATAAGTGCTGCCAGTTACGGAATCTTTGAACTTCTCTACTGCAAAGACACCGTTAGAGATAGGTTCTACTTCGTATCTGATCTTGTTAAGATCAGCATAAGAGATCGTATCAAAAGTTAAATTTCTTGTTCTAACGACGTTACCATTGCTGTCAAGAAGTTTTGCAGTAAAGCGATTTGTAGTTTCGATACTTGTATTGTTCTTGAACGTGATATTCGTATCGTTGATATCCTTGATAGCAAATGTACCATTGCCATTGCCCGTAGTATTAATTACGTCTGCAGCAAGGTTGGATTCAGTCACTACCTTGTAAGCGTTCAGGTCAATGCTGGTATTGTTTACATCAATAACATCGCCATATTGGTCTTTGAACTTCAGCTTCAGGCTGCTGTCAGCACCTGGCAGTAACTTTTCTTTCATTTCGGAAGAAACATAAACATCGTTCACATAACGCTTCTCTTGAATGGAAACATTCAGATTTGCGCTCTTGTTAGTTCTATAAATTTGCACACTGACGTTGACTGTTCCTTGGCGTCCGTTGTCAGCAGGCTTAATGGAAAGATTACCTTTGTTAGAACCGGATTTGATGACATCAACAGTAGCTAATGCGCTAGGAACATAAACAGCCATTTCCTTTTCGTTAAATGCATTTACAACATCTTCAGGAGACAAGGTGTCGCCGTATTGATCCTTAACAACAATCGGAATAACCTTCTCGGAATCACCGAATGCTACAGTTTCGTTGAAGTATCCGAAGCTTACTTCATAAGGAGTCTTGGAAGAAGCAACTTCAAGCTTCAACTGGGAGCTGGAACCAGTTCCCGCTGCAATCGCATTAACAGTCACATCACTATAGTAATTGTATCTGTCGGAAGCTTTGATTCTGATTTCCGGAACGTTATCTCCGGTTTCATCATCAACAAACTTCAACTCGGAAAGCATTCCGCCAGGGAAATGATTCAGACTAGCGTACAGATTAAGAGTATCCAAATCTGTTACAGGGTGACCATATTGGTCAAGAGCATCGTAACTGATATAAGCAGTGTCTCCTGCATCAAAACGCTTCTTGTTGTTTTTCAGAACAAGCTCTTTCAGGGTAATTTTACCTACAGTTTGAACATCACCGATTTGGAATGTTTTGTTCGCAGTAACAGCGCCATCCTCTGCGATGATTGTAATCGGCAGGTATCCGCCTCTTACCAGGTAACCAGCTTCAACTGCAGCAGCAGTGTTGATAGTAAGTCTTTGCTTGTCATTAGAAGCCGTTACAGCAACATTTGCATTACCGGAATGAACGGTCAAACGGGAAGCCGGCAAAGAAGCAGGCTCGTTGTATTGGTTCAATGCCTCAAAATCGATGTTCACTCTCTTAGCTTGAGGAATGATATCGCTAGTAGACTTGAACTTGATAGACTTGATAACTTCTTTTTCAACTTTCAGTTCTTTGGAATCTGTACCAATTACTACGCCGTTATCTTCAGCAGCACGTGCCAATTTTACATTGTAAGTACCTTCTGTCATGGCATTGCTAGTGATGAAAGTAGCCTTAGTTTTAGCGTCGTTCCACACCAAACCGTCTTTTTCCAGAGTTACAGCAGTGTTTCCTCTGTTCAAAGTCAGCTTGATTTTGCTTGTATCTTCAACTGCTTTGTTGAAGGATACTTCAACTTTCTTAGCGCCTACTGCTTTAGCATCACTGATGGAAAGTTCAGCAGGTACGTTAACTTTGTTGTAAGCAGCATAGATTGCCTCAACCAGTTGAGCACGAGTAGCAGGTACAGTGTAGTCAGCAGCTTCAGCAATATAACCGCCTTTGAGAGCAGCAGCAACATGAGCTTTAGCCCACTCGGAAACTACACCTTTTACTTCGTCGTCAGACTGAGCAATTCCCAGTGCGCGAACCAAAGTAGTAGCCAGTTGCTCGATGGTTACTTCACCGGAAGGAGAGAAAATTCCATCCCAAGTACCATCCATGATTTTAGCTTTAGTTACAGCACCGATGAAACCAGCAGCCCAACCTGCACCATCCAGGTCAGTATAAACGTTAGCTGCAGCAGCATCCTCGGTCAAACCTTTAGTTTTAGTCAAAACTTTCGCGAATTGTGCGCGAGTCATGTTTTCTTCAAGAGCCGGCTGGTCGCCGTCAGTTCCTTCGAAAACTCCCTTTTCTTTAAGGAACTCATATTTCTCCAAAGTAGTTGCAGGCTCAGCAGCAGAAACTACTGAAGCAAACATGGAGAAGACCATAGCTATTGCTACGAGTAAAGACAAACTTTTCTTCATAACCTTTTTTTCTCCTCCTCGAAATCGTTTCGGTTCATGAGTGTGAGTATTACAATAATTGGAGCTCGATTTCCTCATTGGCCGATTCACCCCCTTTCCAGAGTTGAGCGTCATTACTATAATGAAAGTCTGCAACATGATGTTACAGAAACTAGTAAACATAGAAAACTAGAGACTCGAATGCCACTTTACCTATTATACAATGGTCTATCCTTGTCGTAAAGTGCATTTTGAGAAATTTATCCAATCGAATCCTGGTAGTAACGGGTTGGATCATTGTTGCTCAATGTATTAAACGTACCCCGTTTCAAAAAGTTGCGCTTATTCGGAAAAAGTTTTTAGATGGAAATAAATACAATATGTTTTCTCACTTGTTTATGTATTCACCCTACTTGTCCGGCACTTCCTAGTATACATGGTTATTCGGGGACCGTCATTCTGAAATAATTACCATGGGATAGAGCCTGACCGTTAATAGACAGGCTCTACCATTATAATACCCTAGTTTAAGTTTTTAGGAAACATCTTTGTCGATTTTTGCAGAAGACGAACAGCAATTTGTCCGGCTTCCGCTCTTGTCAGGTACGATTGCGGATGGAAACTGTAGGTTGGCTTCTTCTCCCCTTCAACAAGCGGGTTCTGCTGCCCCACCATAATCCCCGCTCCGTTGATAGCTTCTACAGACGGACGGGCATAATAAGTGATCTCCGAAGCATCCTTAAAACTCTTCTCCAGCTTAGCAAACAGCTTCTCGTCATTAATGGCAAGCTTCAGCTCCAACGCACGTGCTATCATGGTTGCAGCCTGTTCACGTCTCAGCCTCTCTGTTGGCGCAAAGTATCGATTCGATACCCCGTCAATAAGACCCGCCCGGGCTGCAGTCTCTAAATATTCGTAATTCCATGTGATGGCCTGATCCCCTGGGTTGACGTCTACAAAGGTTGGAACTCCTTCATAGTTTAACGGAATATTTAGCGCTCTGACCAACAGTGCCGCAAATTCCCCGCGAGTGGTGTAATCATCTACCCCGAAATCCTCTGTCCGCAGGTTCGTCATAACACCTTTAGAGAACAACGCCTGCAGAACATTACGGGCCCACGGATGGTTGGTGACATCGTTAAATCCGTATCTTAATTTGGCCACCATATAATAACCAAAGTCGTCGAACGGAACCGTAATTGTATTTTTCTTGGTATCTACTTCTCCACCAATATTAACCCACTGCCCCTTGTCGTTAAAGAAGAATACGGTCACGTTCGTTCCCGCATCATTCACCACGGAATCGTCGAACTTGATGGTCAACTCGCCCCGTTTGGTGGGAACCAGCTTCCGTGCGGGCTCGAATAGGGTAAAGGTCCCTTCCAAAGAATATGGGTTTAAACCGTTTGTAGCCGGCTTATAGGAAGTTGTCCCCTTACGCCCATACTCTCCCACTCCCCCGGAAATCCAATAAATATCTGAAACCGGGGTAAAATGATCCCTGTTCATCATACTGGTAAACAGCCTGGAAAGGCGGGGCTCGATAGGAACAATTTTATGCCCGTTCCCATCCTTATTATCCGATCCCTGGTCCGGATCAAAGTTGATAATATTCCCGTAATCGTTCATTCTTTCCACGACACCATCGCTCGGGTCGGCAATCCCGAACAACAGCTTGGTATCTTCATAAAACTGTTCGACATTATTATTTAGGCCTGGATAAGCCTTTCTCAAAATAGTTCCTTTCGGGAAAGTTAGCTCCAGATTTTTATCGAAAACGCTGTGCTTATTTGATATTTTCTCCATGTACTGAGCGCCTGTTTGATTACTGTAGGCATAGTAAACATTAACCGAAGCATTAATTTTTCCCGATGGTCGCTCGATGACAATTTTGAGCGCGTTATCCTTTTGAGGCTTCAAGCCGACATAATCAAGCACGAAACGGTCATTATAATCCGAACGTTTCTCGGCCTTCTGCCCATTGATCAACACTTCAGTGGCACCTTCCGCCTCGATGTCGAAATGAACGAAGTTTTTGTTCACGACAATCCGATCTCCTACAGTTGGCTGAGGGGAGAGTATACGGAAGCTGGCCAATTCGCGGACCACTTCAATTCTCTGAACGCTGGTAGCTCCCACATTATTTTTCAATTCCAGTACAAAAGGGTAGCTTCCGGTATTGCTCATATCGAAATTTTGCAGCCGGAACGTAAAGTTCTTGGGACTTCCATAATAATCGTAGTCATACCCCTGCTTTATGCTAAGATCCAACGGAGTCGAGCTTTTCGGCCGGTCATTATAAGGATCGGGATCTCCATCGTTCGTTGTTTTAAATTCAACAATCGTTTCTCCGCCATGAGAGAGCTTGACATAGTTGGCTCCACCTGCCTTAAAGACTATATCCACCTTCTTCAGACTGGTAGAAAATTGACCGTTGCGGAACAGGATGTCCGGGGAATCGACAAATATTCTATTCAATTCATTATCCGTGCCATTTACGGACAAAGGAGCTCGGCCATCACTCGGAATAATAACAGGCTCAAATCTTTCGATTGTCGACACATTAGTGTCTACGATATACAAACGAATTTCTTTGATAACTTCACGAATAATGGAGTTATCGTCTGTATATAGCGCTCGAAGAACAAGTCTGTTCTCGCCATAGTTTAATTGCCCCAGAGCATTCCCTACCACTAAAGGCTCCAGAGTAAACTCCAGTGAAGTTCCATCATAGCGGAAGGAAGACGGGGTTATCCCGTTGACCGAGTAGTCGAATTCTTTAACCGAATCGAATCCGACCAGCTTTACTTTAGGAGCATCCAAGGTCTTGTTCCCTTGCCTGGAATCCAGTGTAATGGTCTGGCCATCATAATAATTTTCTACGTAGATAAAGTTTTTGGATACATAATTAACAGTAACGGTATAAACTGCCGTCGTTCCATCATAACTAAACCGAATTTTTTGCTCTCCGCTTGGGAAATTACTGATCTCGTAAATATGGTTTTTAGAATCAATTCGACTGATATGCTTTACAGTCAGGCTGCCTAACGGCATGAGCGCCGCCTTTAATTTATCTTCGGCCCCTGCAGCAATGTCCTTATCAAATTCTACCTGTACATAGAAAGTAGAAGACTGTACTTCGCTATTATCCAGTTTTCCCTTGTTAATATACTGTGAGCCGTCTTTCTCTACCAGATACATATTCTTTATAAGCCTTTGGTTTGGCAAATAGCTGAAGTAACGAGTAACGGTTGTATCCAGAGAGTCGTATTCCACACGAATCGCTACGGCCTGTTCTCCCGAAGCCGGCAGTCCCGTGGTCGTGATTGTATACGGGTTCGTTTTGAACTCCACTAACCGATATTTGATACTTCCATCATTAGCGGGTACATCGGTAATAGAAGTGACGTTCGCCAAATTAACCGGATTTGGATTGTTGGCGGCATTATTGGGGTCTTGAACGGTTACCGTAACATTATTCAAGTCAAACGGTACGGCAGAATACGGAATAATCATGCCCGCTTCAATCACAGCTTGCTGTGAAGGATCGGTCAGTGCCGGTTTCCCTGCTAATAGAGACTGGGTTCCATCCCCGGCATGGACAATGTCCAGCTTATAGTACGGCTGATCAGGATCATAATAGTAAATAGTGCGCTTTACATTGACTTTATTGGCTTGATTCTCCAACTGAAAATCGAGCTCATTCTTACCGGGCTTCAGTGTCAATGGAGGAACGAAGAACATCCCGTCCTCGAGAACATTCGCCTTCTGGCCATTGACCAGAATTGTCTTAACATTATTGGCTTTCCCATCAATATAGACCTGCATTTCAAACGCTTCATCCACTCCGGACGGCTTTTCTATCACAATGGGTGCCCCTTCGTTCAGGTCAACCGCCGTGCTGTTATCGGATCTCACCTTCAACGATTGCAGGTAAGGAGCATCATCATACACGATATAAAACGTATCCGAACGTTCGATATTTCCCTGCTTCCCGGTAATGGTCACTTTATTGAATCCGGAAAACAACTCCAAACTGCGAATTTCAAACCGATTGTTTGACAAAGGATTGCCCGCCGCCGTGAAATATCTCTGGGGATCCGGAACCCATTTGCCCGATTGGTTAATTAACTGTTCCACCCTTACGGTTATGGATTCGGCGGATACATACTGATAAGTTCCAGTAATGTTCAGGCGATTGGAATCCGCCACATAGGAATTATCCCTGCTTATTTCACCGGGATTGGCTTTGTTGGCTAATTGCTGGTTGTCGGGTATAAAATAGTTTGGAGCCGCCGCATACACCTTGGGCGCCAATGCCGGAATAAGAGTGACCAGCAAAGCCGCAACCATAAGCATGCTTGTCCATTTTCGCAATAATACGTTCAACGTTAGAACCTCCTTGTGTATTATCCTATATACTCCGTTCGGGGAACGGGTAATCGTTCATCCAGTCTGTTGAGGCACTTCTGTTCCTCTCCCTTTTCGCTACTTCCCTCCAATCCAAACATCAAAAAAAAGTGGATACATACTTAACTTTATCGGCAAATGAACGATCTTTTTTTATAGCTTTTTGCAGACCAAAAAACCCTGCATCACAAAATGCAGGGTCTTAAAAAAAATAGTATGTTATTTAGAAGTCCGCCTAACGGATGCCGGAAGAAGTCGCCGGAGAAGTCTTAGTACCGGCTTGCGGCTCTTGCTTATTATTCCTATCGCCTCCGCTCCAACCTCCATAACAAGCAATAAAACAACGACAATGACAATTGCGCCCCATTGGGAGGCTTTGGTTAGCAGGACCGCACATAGACCGAAGGCCAGCGAGATGCCGTAGATAATCAGAACCGTTTTGCGCATGCTGAAGCCAAGCCCCATCAAGCAGTGATGGAGATGGCCTTTATCGGCCGTAAAGATAGGCTTCTTGTTCAACTTCCTGCGGATGATGGCCATTAATGTATCCGAAATCGGCACTCCCAATATCGCAAGAGGGACCAAAAAAGAAACGATGGTAGCCGACTTAAACCCAAGAATCGATAAGGTTGCCAAGCTGAATCCGAGAAACAGCGATCCGGAATCGCCCATAAAAATTTTGGCAGGGTGAAAGTTATAGAACAAAAATCCTACAATACTACCAAGCAAAATCAAGCTTATGACAATAACGGTCAGGTTTCCCATCATAATCGCAAGTACAAGAATTGCAGATGTGGCGATCGCAGAAACCCCTGCGGATAAACCGTCTAGTCCGTCAATCAGATTAATGGCGTTAGTTACTCCAACTATCCAAAATATTGTAATTGGAATGCTGATCCAGGAATTCAGATCAATGGCATCGCCGAAGGGCAGCTTTATGTAATCAATCTGCATCCCAAAAGCTATAACCACCCCGGCAGCCGCTAATTGGCCTGCAAGCTTTATCTTGGGAGATAAATTATACTTATCATCCAATGCGCCTACGAATACAATGATGGCACCGCCCAAGATCAACCCAAGAACGACATGAGTATCAAAATCGTTAAGGGCGGGCGAAATAATAAAGAAAGTTGCAACAAAAGCAAGGAATATGGCCAAGCCACCCATTCGAGGCATAATCCGTGTATGAACCGAACGATGATTAGGCACATCAATAGCGCCGAACCAAACCGCAAACTTCTTCACTAGCGGGGTCAAAATGACAGCCAGAACGCACGAAACCGTTAATCCTATGACATAAATGATCCAATTCATTATAATTTACAACCCCTTAGTCTCTCCAGTTGCTTTCAGCACTCCATTATACCTTGTTTGCAGTGCTTACTCCAACCCGTTTTATCGACAAAATGCGGGTTTTTAGTGATATTGTCAGTCATTTTTTCATAGTTTGGTCACATTATCTTTCTCCCGCATTACTTTTCCGATATTTCTCGAACATGCAAGGATAAACAGCTATCGCCGTCCTTTGGACAGGCGTGTTTACCGATGAAATATAAGAACAGGATAGATGATATACTTTCTTATATTTTCAAAAAATCGCTTGCGGCCAAACTAACGCCTTAAGACATCCGGTGGTTAAATTGATACTATCCGCATTCAATCTATACAACTGTATTCTTATATCGCTCACTATGGATGGTATTTGAAGACTTATGAGCCTTCTTTCAGCGCTCGCTTACTTTCCTGCATCAGGGATAGGACATGTTCAGCCGGCCGGTGGGCCGCTTCCTTCAATTGATCGATTAATAGATGCTTGCTCTCTATCCATTCCATTTTACCGCGCAACAGTCCGTCTACTTCCTCCAGAATCTTAGGAACATCCATATGGTCCGTCGATCCGGCCGCTTCCATCCCCAAACGATGCAAAAACTGATCAATCTTCGGATCGTAGGAAATTCCGATCACCGGAACGTATTGAGAAGCGGCGTAAATAAGTGAATGCAACCTCATTCCAATCAGCAAATCACATTGTCCGACCTGAGCCAGCATATCCTGCGGATGTATGACATCCCGTACGATATGTACATTAGGCTTGCCCTTTGCATTCATCCAGTCCATTACATCCAGGGATGCCCTCTCGTCGTCCGGAAGATGGAACGGAAGGAAACGGATTTCGATCTCCCGCTCCTCCTCTAACCTGCCAAGGCATTCAGCCAGCTTGAGAAGTTCCGACCGGTCTTCCTTCCAATACCGGACCGACACGCCGACAACAGGACGATTCGTCCCCGAGCGCTCCGACCTTTGTCCGTTATCCCTTGGGGTCAGCCCCATAACGGGATCCGGGACGACTTCCACCCGCTCCCCTCGAATTCCCATTTGGGCTAGAAGCTCTGCCGACTCGGAATCCCGGACGGAGAGATACTGACATTTGTTATATACCCGCGAAATCCATGAATAAAACATTTTTCGACGAACAGGGCCAATTCCTTGGGAATAAACAAATGTCGGCTTTCCGAACCATTGGGCAAGCTTAATAATAGCCAGGTAATACGGGATCGTCTTGGCTCCCGTCGCATCCTGAAGCAGGCTTCCGCCCCCGCTAATCAAGCCGTCGCTTTGCCTGATGGCCCTAATGACCTCCATCGGCTTCATTCGATGGGCGGCCCTTACCCCATACATACGCTCGGTCCAAGCCGGATCGCCGGACAATACGATGGGTTCGACCCGCACTCCATGCCGCCCGCCTTCTTTTTGCAAAGCGAGTAAGATAGACTGCAGGACAGCCTCGTCGCCGCTATTTTTATATCCGTAATAACCCGAGAGAACTATTCTCTTGACGGCAGCACCCATCTTCGCCAACTCCTCGCCAACAATTCCCATACCACTATAAAGAGGATTCCGACAATGATCCCTAACAAGAGTCCGTATCCGACACGGATCGATGAAATATATACCGGCGTATGCAAATGCGCGAAGGTATCGACAATGGACAGTTGTCCAATAATTCCAAGAATAAAGATGTACAGAGCAGACGGACGATATTTAACCGCTAGATACGCCCCCAAGATAAATACGGGGTGTGCGAATAAGAACTCTTTAATTCTTGGACGTACCCCAAGATTATTTTCCAAAAGCGCGCGAAACAGCTTTTCAAAGGCAGAGGCTTTGCCCTCATTGCCTGTCCTCGACAGATAATACATAATCATGGCGACCAATGCTCCGGCGATAACCACCCAGAGAACAGTTACGGTCGAAGATAGCAAGCTTTTAGCCCGATTAACAATTTCACCCGGCTTGAGCCCCTCACTGAAGAACAGCAAATAGATTCCGATAATGAGAATAGGAGCCAGATGCAGCAGGCTAACCCCTCGGTATTGGTCGATCACAAGGCTATAGATAATATTGTTCAACAAAGCAACAATGAACACAACGCCGATCATCGAGATCAACGAAGTCCGGATGAACAGATTAATGGCGAAGCCCATTTTGGCCCCGGTCAGTTTGCCGGCCCGCCGCTTGCGGATACTCTGGATCGCTAGAATCATCCCCAGAGTAGGTGCGCATACTCCAACACCTAATGCAAGCATTTTGAACAGCATATTGGGGGAGAGGATGTACAAGCCTCCAGCCATCACCGCGCCAAGAATAAAGCTGATCAGCAGCAGCCAAGGGAAGAAATGGGCCAAAGTCAATGCGATAACGGCAACGGACCCAATGACGGCCACCGGCTTGAGCAAACCTTGCCAACTCGAATTATAGATCGTGAATGAGTGAGCGGGACCCAAAGTGTAGCCTGCCTTAACAATCCGTTTTAAAGCCCCTTCCTCCCCCCTCAAGGTCTCTCTTATCTGTTCGAGAGGATCCGTATAGGATGCCCTCTCCAAGTTTTTGGAAGGCCGTGCATTCAGGAAAATCATCTTAATATTGCGATCCTTCGCTGCCAGGACGAAACGGTCGGCTATGACTTGAATTCTCTCTTCCTGCTCTTGCTCGGTTAAGTTTCCGCCGAGCCTGTCCGCTTCCGCTTCAGAGAGAGAGTGCAAACGGAACACATTGTAGCGGCTTTCCTTGGCTAAATAATTGAAGCCTTTTTGCGGAGCCTTCTGCAGTTCTATGGCTGCAAGGGCCATATCGTATTTATCGAGGAGCTCAGCCATTTGCTCCAGTTCCGGAGAATCCTCTTTCCCGGTATAACCCGGTACGCTTTCTCCTTCGAAAATAATCGACTTGGCACCAGCCTCTTTAAACAGGCTCAGCTTGCGGTCCATATCCTCCGCGGAGAAAGGCAGGCTGCGGTTGGACAAACGGGCAACGATGCGAAAGCCCTTGTTCTGAAGGTGTTCCAAGGCGAACGGATCCGGATCCATCACCTTCAACGAAGCCTCCTCCAGTGATGCTTCGACAACCAGTCCTTGCCGATCTTCATACGACCAGGGCCGGACCGTTATGCCCTGAGTTTGGAAAGCCCTCTCCACCATTGGCTGCAATCGCTGCTGTGATTCTTGATCTTTAAACAGCACATACGTAAAATTTTCCCCTGCAGCTGCAGGCTGACCTGTTATCAAAGCGGCATCACGCGACGAATATAAATCGACCCGCTGCGCCAGTCTAAGCTCATTCAGCGTGCTTTCATAAACCGCCATCGATTCGATTCCGGCACGCTTCATGGCATCCAGCTGCTCATCGACGAATTCGCTCGGGTTAGGGCGAAACTCCGCAATATCCAGCAGATCGCGGTAATCAAAAACAAACTCTATCTTGTTGGAGGAACTCTCGGTCATAATCCTCTCATAAGCCAGTGGCAGGGAAGCCAACAAACCGGCTATCACTACCCACCAAAGCCATTTAGAGGCTCTTCGATTCCAGCGTGTGTACCATTGAATCAATAGTTCCACTCCCTATCCTATATCCTTGTCTATCTGTCGATCCGAGTCATCACTTCTTGGCGCAGCTCTGCCAATAACCGTTCCGACTCCTCGGCACTATTGGCTTTAACCGCAAAATATACTTTGATCTTGGGTTCCGTACCGGATGGACGCAGGCAGAACCACGATCCGTCTTCCAGCAAGTATTTGAGCACATTTTCTTTAGGAAGACCATCAATGCCTTCGGTATAATCGAGCATAGTCGTTATTTTCTTCCCGCAGACATTGGATGGCGAATGGCTACGCCACTCCTCCATAATTTGTCTAATTTTGGCCAAACCATCCTTGCCCTTCAAAGTTCGGGACTCCAATGCCTCCCGGTAATAACCGAACTGCCCGTAAAGCTCCTGCAGAACGTCGTACAACGTCTTCCCTTGACTTTTGTAGTAGGCCGCCGCTTCGCAGATTAACATGGAAGCTACTACGGCATCTTTGTCCCGGGCATAAGTTCCCGCCAAATAACCGTAGCTTTCTTCATAACCAAATAAGAAGCTATGATGGCCGCTGCGCTCGAATTCGGTCATTTTCTCGCCAATATATTTAAAACCTGTCAGGGTGTTCATGACTTCCACCCCGTAATGTCTGGCGATCTCCGCTCCCATCTCGCTCGTTACAATCGTCTTGATGACGACTCCGTCCGTCGGGATTCCCTTGCCTTCCTGTAAGCTGGAGAGCAGATAATGAACCATGATAGCGCCGGATTGATTACCGCTTAGCACTACATACTGCCCTGTGGCATCTTTAACAACGGCACCCATCCGGTCACAATCAGGGTCCGTTCCGATAATGACATCGGCCTCAACTTGTTTACCCAACTCTATGGCAAGTGAAAAGGCCTCTTTCTCCTCCGGATTCGGGGATTGGACGGTTGAGAATTGAGAGTCCGGCTTCTCCTGCTCCGGGACAACATGAACGTTCCTAAACCCGGCTTCCCTAAGCACTCTGCGAACAGTTATATTTCCCGAGCCGTGCAGAGGGGTATAAACGATATTCACTTTATTTCCTTGTTGCATACCCACTTCAGGCCTCGGACGGACTGCCAGCACTGCCTTCACATAGGCATCGTCGACAGCTTGGCCTATCCATTGGAGAAGCCCTTGGGATTCCGCCTCTTCCTTGGAAAGCTTGCGAATCATGTTGAATTCCAGTGATTGAATCTGCCCGATGATGCGATCCGCCTGTTCCTTAACGATCTGTCCCCCATCAGGCCCATATACTTTATAGCCGTTATATTCCGGAGGGTTGTGACTGGCGGTAATAACTATCCCTGCAGAAGCTTGTAAATGTCTAACGGCAAAAGAAAGCTCCGGAGTTGTTCTCAAGGATTCGAAGACATATGCCTTGATACCGTTACCGGCAAGCACTAATGCAGCTTCCAAAGCAAATTCAGGACTCTGATTGCGCGAGTCATAAGCAATAACAACAGAAGGATGCCCGCTTGAAGCTTGCAGCAAATCCTGGGCCAGTCCCTGGGTCGCCCTACCCACTGTATACTTGTTCATACGGTTGGTTCCGGCTCCAATAACTCCTCTTAACCCTCCGGTGCCAAACTCCAAATCTTTATAGAAACGATCCTCGATCTCTTTCTCCTGGCCCTCGATAGCCTTCAGTTCTTCTTTGGTCGCGGGATCAATTCCCGGGTCCTGAAGCCATTGTTCATACAGCTTGCGTACTCGAGACATAGTATCCACCTACAAATTCCTCCCTCATTGTATTTATTCCGGATTAGCCAGAGCGAACATCAGTTCACCTTCTGCCACAACTTTATCATTCACTTTAGCAGTTCCCTTTCCTTTACCAATTGAACCCTTCAACCGGGTCACTTCCAGCTCCAAAATCAGAGTATCCCCCGGTTTGACCTGACCTCGAAAACGAAAGTTGTCGATTCCCGCAAGAAATCCTATCTTTCCGCGATTTTCCTCCGCCTTGAGCATAGCCACCGCACCGACTTGTGCCAAAGCTTCGACGATCAGCACTCCAGGCATGACCGGGTATTCCGGAAAATGCCCTTCAAAAAAGGGCTCGTTAATGGTAACGTTTTTCAGACCGACCGCACGTACCCCGTCTTCAACCTCCAAGATTTTGTCAACAAGCAGAAAAGGATAACGGTGAGGGATAATCTGTTTAATTTGTTGAACATCCAGCATATGGACAGCTCCTTTTTCTTTATCATTGTATAAATCATTCCCAATATACTTAAACTATTAGTGTCCCCTTCACGATCTGCAGTAGTGAAGGTTGATATAAGGGACATATTTCCACATGAGGCATCGCGAGTCTTGGAAATATGTCCTTTTCCTATTTATGTGCCATGGAATTCAGCAGGCGGAACTTCAGTATATAAATAGCTGATGTTATAAAAGAAAAAGCTATGACGGCCCATAAATAAGGAATAGCATACGGGATACTGAAGAACAGCATCAGAATGGCTATGTAATACAATACCGTGGTTAATTTGCCCAAAGAATTGGCGGGGACCGTCTTCTTGCCCCGAAAATGGAAAAACGCCGAACCCGCAATCATACCCGCATCGCGAATCATGATGGCTGCAGCCGCCTCCCATGGAATCATACCCGAGATGAGCAATGAGACAAAAACCGCCAGCATCATCGTTTTATCTGCCAGAGGGTCGAGCACGACTCCCAAATCCGTTACCATCCCCCTGCTTCTGGCTAAATGCCCGTCCAGGACATCCGTTGCTCCCGCGATGACTATTATAAAGAAAGCAATTTTGACATGCCCCGAGAAAAAAACAAATAAATAGACAGGCACTAGAGCAAAACGAAGCAGTGTCAACGTATTTGGCAGGTTCACTTCGGGTCTCTCCTCTGTACACAATTCTACATTGTTACATTATACCTTTGAAATTGTAAAAAAAAAACTCCCCTGGGGGAGTGCTGTCGATAAGCGGCATGTAAATGTAAAAAAGATGATGCCTTTTGGCTAATAAACTTATTAATGTCCCCCTAAGTACCGGCAAACATTAAGTCGAATAAGTGCCTCCATGTTTCTATACTCCATACATCCTCTAAAGGCTGTTTCCCGACGTAAACATAACCGATGATCAGTCCTGCGAAAAGAGCTGCCACACACAGGATCGGCACGAGAAGTATTCTTAACAAGCGCAATACCGGTTTCAGTTTGCGATACCAGGGACGGCCCTTCGGAGTTGGTTTAGATTCGCTCATGGTCATTCCTCGCTCACTATCCTCTAAGATTGTTGGCCAGCTGCATCATGGTGTCAGAGGAAGCGATGGCCCGGGAATTTAATTGAAATGCCCGTTGAACCATCATCAGTTCAGCGGTTTCATCCCCTAAATTAACGTTCGATTGTTCTACAAATCCTTGTTTAACCGAAATTCCTCTCTCCAACCCGCCTGGACCAAAGGCATCCTGCACGACCAAATTCCGATCGGCCCCCGCAGCTACCTGGTAGCGGTTATTCCCGATTTCCTCAAGATATTGGGGACGCATGACGCGCATTAACTTAATACGGCCTGCAGGAACTGCCTCCGCCTCGGGCATGGAAGGCCGATAGGCCCAGACATTGCCCTGTTCATCTACTTTCATATCGTAGCCAGATGGAATAGCTATGGGCTGTCCGTTCACATCGCTAATAAGCAGCCCGTCCTTAGTGGCCAAGTAGGTACTTTCCGTATCACCTGCACGAAGAGTAAGTTGAAAGGAGCCCTCTCTTGTATAGACCTCTTCCATTGCCGGGTTGCCGTCCGGCCCCGTAACAGGGTTCAGAACAGCAAAAACGGCTTGTCCCTCAATCGCCAGATCCGTCGAAAGCCCGGATTCGCTTAACGGACCTTGAGACAGGTCTACCTTGACCTGACCCAGCCTGACTCCCCAGCCTTGCGTCAAGCCGAGCGGAGTCAGCCTGCCCTCCTTGCGAAAGCTTTCGGGCTGCTGTTTAACATTAGTCAGCACATCTTCGAAGGTTACATCTTTTCTCTTATATCCAGCCGTGTCAAAATGGGCTACGTTATTAGATAATACATCCAGCTTCTGTTGAAGTGAACGCATCGTCACCATGGAGCTAATCATGGAATGATTCATTATAGTTCCTCCTCAAGACAAGACGGCGTTCAGAAGTACGTTCGTTGGGTAACTCACAAGATTCGTTAGAACTTCCGAACACTGTTATTTCGCTTCAAGTATACATCTATACCCGTCCAATTTCGTTAACAGCTTTCTCCAGGCTCTTGTCATAATACTGAACCATCTTCTGATTCGCTTCATAAGCACGGAGTGCGGACATCATATCGATCATAGCATGGGACGAATCTACATTGGAGCGTTCCAAATACCCTTGATAAACCTCCACATCATCGTCCGGATTCATCCCACGAACCAGATCGGCATCCTCTTCATTCAACCGATATTGCCCATCGCCCATGCGGATCAGCCGATTAGGCTCTTCGACGATCGACAGCAGCAGCCCCGCCTGTTCTCCGGCTGTATTCAGCAACGGTTCCCCGTTCAGAGGATCCAACAGTTCTCCGTTCCGGCCGATGACTGCACCCGATAACGGCTCACCCGTGGCGACATTCATCAGTGTCAATGGCTGTCCGTCCCGTCCAAGCACCCGATACCCGCTCTCGGTTACCAGTTCCCCCGCCATATTCACTTGGAAGCTGCCGTTCCGAGTATAAGTGCGGTTGCCTTGTCCATCAACAACGGTAAAAAAGGCCTGCGGCTGATATATCCTCTCTCCATCAGCGGTTATAGCTTTACCTGAACCATCGAAGGTCACCCCAGGAAGCTGCACATTGGAGACAATGGCCAAGTCAAATGGCTGCTTTGTTTCCATAAGGTCTCCTTGCAGATATACCGACAGAGCCTCCTCCGCGAACACACCGGTATTCATTCGGCCTATATGTCTGGAGTTCGCGCCCTGATCGTCTCCATTCAAAAGCGAGATCATCATTTCCGGAAATGACCGGGCTACCGCATTATTCTGCTTATAGCCGGGAGTCAGCACATTAGCGATGTTATTGGTTGCAACATCGTGACGCCTTTGCTGTGTGATCATCCCGGCACCTGAAGTATACAATCCTCTTAGCATTCCTACGCCCCTTTCCTCTGCCGAGCTTTATAATCCTTTCAAAGCTGATTTCTTGGCTACTTTATCGAGATTATCCAGCATGACTCCGGTCCCCTTGACGACACAATGCATCGAGGATTCCGCCACCAGCACGGGAACCAGCAGTTCATCGGCCAGAAGCTGGTCCAGACCGTGCAGCATCGCACCGCCGCCAGTCAGAATGATTCCTTTATCAATAATATCAGCGGCTAATTCAGGTGGAGTCTTCTCCAGCAGTGCTTTGGCAGAGGCTACGACCGAATAAATCGGCTCCATCAAAGCCTCCTTGATCTCCATGGCATGCACGGTTATAGAGATGGGGAGGCCGGTGACCATATCCCTTCCCCTAATATCCATCTCTTCCTGGCGGCCTTCCGGATGAACCGTAGCTATCCTAATCTTGATATCTTCCGAAGTCCGTTCGCCAATAAGAAGCTTGTACTTATTCTTGATATACTTCATAATGGCATCGTCAAACTTGTCCCCTGCAACCTTAATAGAGGAGGCGGCTACAATGTCGCCCATCGAGATGACGGCTACATTCGAAGTGCCCCCTCCAATGTCAATAACCATATTTCCGCTAGGTTGTGATATATCCATACCCGCGCCGATCGCGGCCGCCTTCGGCTCCTCTACCAAAAATACCTCTTTGGCCCCACTGCGCTTCGCCGATTCCCGAATCGCCTTCTGTTCCACGGAAGTGATATTCGTAGGAGCGCAGATCAAAATTCTTGGATGACTATACCATTTTTTGCCGCCCACTTTATCTATAAAGTATTTTAACATAGCTTCCGTCATTTCGAAATTGGCAATAACTCCTTCACGCAGGGGTCGAATCGCCACAATATTGCCCGGCGTCCGCCCAACCATTCTGCGAGCCTCTTCCCCTACAGCCAGCACCTTCTTCGATTCGCTGTCTACAGCTACAACCGAAGGCTCATCCAGCACAATGCCGCTGCCTTTAACATAAATCGACACATTAGCTGTACCTAAATCTATTCCGATGTCCTTACTGAACATTAAATATGATCCTCCCTGCCCGTCACTGACCGTTCATTTACCCTTGTAAGAAGGTAAGCCCAGTTATCCTTAATAGGTAGTTTCGCCAAAAAAAAACAAAATCCTCCTTTTTCCGTTAAAATATAAGGGTAAAAAAACGAACGGTTGGGAGAATCGAATTTACGATTTGGACGAGACTAATAAATCGGAATTTTTCTTATAATTTCTCGATTTCTTATATTTAATTTTCGTTGCCTCACCTCCCCGCAGATGGCGAATCGATTTGTGATATTCCAATATCGTCTTAACTTGATTGGCCAATTCCGGGTTTATATCCGGAAGCCTCTCGGTTAGATCCTTGTGAACCGTGCTTTTGGATACCCCAAATTGTTTAGCGATTGCACGAACTGTGTGCCTCGTCTCCACGATACATCGACCGATTTTAATGGTCCGCTCTTTGATGTAATCATGCACTCCCCTCGCCTCCCTACTCAAGATAGTTTGGTACATTATATGAGGAGCGAGCCTATATATTCTTTGTTTAAAGAGCTGACAAGCACGGACGAGCCAATAAATTTGTGGGACAAGGCTTCTTTTTATTATTTCGGACTATGGCCCGACGATTTTTAGGGGTTCCACATAACCTTATAACTTATGGAAAAAACAAATAGCGGGAGGTTTACCTCCCGCTGCTTTAATCTGCATGGCCCCCGCAGGCCGTTTCATTATTGTTCTGCGATTAACTCACTTGGATTCAAGGCTGCTCCGTCTTGACCCTGGCGTACTTCGAAATGAAGGTGATTGCCGAGATGCTTCTCCAGCTCGTTGCGACCGGCTGTGCCGATAACATCGCCCTTCTTCACCTCTACATCCTTGGCCACCTTAATTTCATCAAGGCTCTGATATACCGTAACCAATCCGTTGGAGTGAGTAATTTCAACCAGGTTTCCGACAACCGGGTTTCTCTCCACCGCAGTTACCTTACCGCTTAGAGCCGCCAGTACTTCGAAAGACTCTTTATCCGGTCTGGCCAGATCAACACCGATATGCGGTGTGAACGTATCACCATACTCAACCATCGCTTCCTGCTTTACATCACTGGAAGCTTTGCTGTCGAAGAATGGCATGGTCACATCCATTTCGTTGTAATCCTTGACCGGCCACTGCATATTCTCTACATTGGCTGCAACAGGTTGGGCATCCGGATCAGTTGCGTTCTCGCCTTGCTCCAAACCGAGACCGATGCTCTCATCCGTTAGGGGTGGCTGTTTCCCCGAGTTTTGATACACCAACATTAACGTTAAAATAATTGCAGCCGCCACCATGTAGAGCGCCGGAAAAGCCCATTTCTTGGCGAGCAGTCTGCGCCACGGAGAGTACGGGGTTGCAGTTTGTGCTCCTTCTTTGGATTGAGGAGCTTCTTTTTCGGTTTGAATCTCTTTGTTTTGTTCACTCATAGTTATATCACCTCAGTACCATTGTTGCCAGATCGATAGCTTTTATACTTGAGATGATATAAATCGGCATATTATTTTAATTTGCTATATTCGATGCGTTCTGAACTTCTACCCCGGTATAGTAATGTTTAAGAATTTCCACTGCTGTCTTGCCTTCCTTGGCCATGCCGTTGGCCCCCCACTGGCTCATTCCAACCCCATGACCGTAGCCTGTCGTAGTAATCTCCACTTCTTTCCCGTTAAGCTTCCATTGAAATTGAGAGGAGTTCAAACCGAGCTTCTCTCTCACCTCTTTGCCGGAGAAGGTCTTGCCTCCTATCGATAGTTTCTTTATTCTTTTTCCATCCGTATATTCCAAGACTTTACTGTTGGCAAAAACGCTGCTGGCGGACAAGGTTTCCGACAATCCCAGCTTGCTGCGAAACTCGCTATAAGGGATAGAGATCGTCTCCTTATATCTTGGCGCTATCTCTTTATCCCAAGGACTGGCCACACTTCTTAAATAAGGAATTGGATTAGTCCAGTAATCTTCCGAGTTTTCCGTATATCCGTTACTAGTTGAGAAGAAGGTCGCCTCAATCGGTTTATTCTGATAGGTTATCACTTGCCCTCTAGTTTCTTCGACCGCCTGATTCAACCTCTCTCGGTTGCGTTCGAAGTTTTCGCTGCCCCACTGCCGTTTCAGCTCCTCATCGGTCAAATACGCCTGATGCAGTACCGTATCGGTAACAAGCGCTTCCTCATCGGGGACATTGCTGCGATCCTCCGCGAGCCAACGGCGAATGATATAGGTCCGGGCCGCTATCGCCTGGGCTTTTAACGCCTCCAGCTCGAAATCGGACGGCATCTCCGCCGCTACCACCCCACGCACATAGTTCTCCAAATCGATATGATCCACGCGCTTTTCCTTAGTTAGATAGACGGGCACGATCAAAGGGGAGACAGCTTCCGAAACAGGATCGGTCAAACCCTCCTCAGGCTCAGGAAGAAAATTAGATGTCTGCTCGGGCTGATCGGTCTTGCGAACGATCAGGCTCGGCACAAGAATAGTAAGAAGCATGGAAATAGATAGGGCCAGAGCCATCCATAGAATCACTTTCTTCCTTGTTTCTTGGTTCATAGCATCGTTCCTCCCAGACATGATGTATGTAGGCACTGTAGCGATTTGCATCGTGCAGTTATCCTATTTTATGAGATTGGAAGACATGCTAGAACATAAAGAAGCGTTAACGTTTAATAGCTTGCTAGCCAGCCGGGATAATATTCGGTAAGGAAGGATGCGTCGACATCTGCGAAGGGGGATTAATAGAAGCTTTCTTATCGCCAAATAGAATTTAAACCCTGTTCATGACAGAAAACCTATAAAATAAAAAAGCCTCGGTCATCAGACCAAGGCAGATCATTCGTTTTATATTTAAGTTATACGGGAAGGACTCAGACCGAGGCAAACATTACGCCCAAGTGGGCTGCACCGCGAAGAAGCCGACCTCGCTAGGTTTCTCCTCGACTTCTACGGCTCCATCCACTCTCTGGATGTCCGCTCCCAGCGCTTGAAGCTTCTCAACAATGTTCACGTAGCCCCTGTCAATGTGGTGGATACCGGATATTTCCGTTTCCCCATCCGCGGCCAGAGCAGCAAGCACCAACGCCGCCCCCGCTCTTAAATCCGTGGCATTCACCTTGGCTCCCCGCAGACGGGTATTGCCTTGAACAACAGCCGTCCGGCCCTCGACCTTAATTTCGGCATTCATTCGAATAAATTCATCCACATGCATAAAACGATTTTCGAACACCGTCTCTGTCACAAGACTCGTTCCTTCCGCTTTCAAGAGAAGGGCCATCATTTGCGATTGCATATCGGTTGGAAACCCGGGATACGGCAGCGTCTTCATATCGACAGCCCGCAGCGGGCCTTCCCCGCATACCTCGACTCCATTCTCGTCTTCCAGCACCTTCACGCCCATCTCCCTAAGCTTGGAAATGACGGGCTTCAGATGATCGCAGATTGCCCCTTCTATAAACAAGGTGCCTCTGGTAATAGCAGCTGCAACCATGTAAGTTCCCGCTTCAATCCGATCCGGAATTACCGTATGTATAGCACCCTGCAGCGAATCAACCCCATCTATACGGAGCACCCCGGTCCCTGCACCGCGAATACGGGCACCCATGGCGTTTAAATAATTCGCCAAATCTACAATTTCCGGTTCCATGGCCGCGTTCTCGATGTAGGTGGTCCCTTCAGCCAAGGTGGCCGCCATCATAATATTTTCGGTGGCCCCGACACTGGCAACATCCAAATAGATCTTGGCGCCCCGCAGCCTCCCCTTCACTCTGGCTTCTATAAAGCCTTGGCCAAGCTCTATATCCGCCCCCATGGCCTCGAAGCCTTTCAAATGCTGATCGATCGGCCGGGTTCCGATAGCACAGCCGCCGGGGAGCGGTATTCTCGCTCTCCCCATCCGGGCCAGCAGCGGACCGAGAACAAGAAAGGAAGCCCGCATTTTGCGGACCAACTCATAAGGTGCTTCGCATGAATCCAAGCGCGAGGAATCGACCCGAATGACCTCATTCTCATATTTGATTTGTGCCCCCAAGCTTTTGATCAGCTGGTAAATCGTTTTGACATCCTCCAGCAGAGGGGCATCCTTAATTACGCTAATTCCTTTTGTACCGAGCAAGGAAGCAGCAATAATAGGCAGAACAGCGTTTTTGGCGCCGTGTACTTTGACTTTTCCCGATAATCGTTTGCCACCGCGGACGATTATTTTGCTCATCTCTGGTCCCTCCGCGTTCCGTTGTATTTATGTCTTTTCCTTATTCTGTTGAAAAAGGGCTGGATACCAGCCTATCTTCATAATCCGCCCTCGATTAAATTATCGGCGAATAATCGAACATTACACACAGTTTGAGAACCAAAACGCTGTTTTCTTCGTCTATATTATTAAAGACGCCATCTAACTTAGACCAGTAGCTGCGTATATTAGCTCCAAACCTTGGTCGCTCCTATGTTCGCTGGGCTTCGAAGTTTGTCGAAACAACCTGTTTTATTTCCATTGTTGACAAGTAAGACCGATGTTATTCGAAGTCTTGATAGAGCGGTGCAACCGACCCGGGTAATCATCCCCGCCGCTGGTTAATCACTCTAAAACAGCCCCTTCAGCATAGCCGACCAGTTAAAATAGTCAATGAAGAATCGGGCCACCTGATATCCTAATGCCAAGGATAGAAAAATTTGCAGCAGCTTGCTTTGAATGCTTCGCGGATTTTTCACAAACAGATCGAATCGGAATTGCTGCAGCCCCCACCAGGAGAGGGCGATACATACCAAAACAATCAATATGTAGATCATTCCGCTCATTGCAAAAGTAAAACCGATGGAGTCGGTTTCGCCCATCCTGCTCCCCGCCTTCCTAGTGGCTATAAATAACAGGCTTCATTGAATTTACAAATTGCTGACGCAACTATAGTATAGCCATTAAATAGCCCAACTTCTATATAAAACTTCTGAGAAGTGCTGAATTCATTTTGTCTCATTAAGTAAGAATGCAACTGGCCACAGGGAGAAGGGATTCCCGGTACCCTTCAGAACACCGATGGCTTCTTCAGGCTTCCTACCATCCGAAATTGCCTTAAATGGCATCAGCTGAAGGCAAGACTAGTATTATTTCAACAGTTTAGCAAGGACTGAAACAAATTCTGCCCTGGTGGCTTTATGGTCGGGACGAAATGTATTGTCAGGATAGCCTGAAACCCAACCTTCATTCATCAGCTTGACTAGAATAGGGGCTCCCCAGTAGCTTGGGTCCACATCTGCATACGGGGCCTCTGTAACAGCGGGCAGACCGTTCATCAGATTCTGCACTTTGGCCAGAAGAGCGACCATTTCCATCCGGCTTATCGTCCTTTCCGGTTGGAATGAAGCGTCGGGATAGCCGTCGATCCATCCTTGCTGGGACACGGCGGATATCGCATCGTAAGCCCAGTGGCTGGGAGTCACATCGGGAAAGGCAGCCGCTCCGCTCTTGCTGGTAAGGCCGAAGGCCCGGCTAATAACAGCCGCTGCCTGAGCCCTCGTCATAGGCTGATCAGGGGCGAAACGGAATGGCTCAATTCCCTCGACAATCTTCAGGTTCGTTAACCGTATAATATCCTCTTCCGCCCAATGTCCCTCCACATCGCGGAAACCGGCGGTCAACGGAATGCTTTCGGCTTTCAGTCTATAAAACTGATTATCAAAAGCCTGATCGGCTCTTAATCGAACATAATAAGTTCCCGCTTCCAGCTCCTGCGAAAGAGTAAGGGCATCCGCACTCCCCTGCTCCTGGCTGATCAATTGAATGGAATGATCGTATAACTCCATCTCCATCCGTACCCCTTGCGGAATATCCCGCAGCCCCACATCCACCAAGCTGCGTTCATTCAGCCTGAACTGGAACCAATCCGAATCATCCTTCGTCTGAATGTGGCCCTTTACTTCTTTTCCTAAATTGAGGGAGGAAGCCTGGTTCGGTCTATTATTAGGTTCGTTGGGATCCTCCAATTTGGGGGAGTACTCGATAGACAGCGTATATTCGCCAACTACAGGGGCCGAGTAACCGGGGATATTGCTTACTCTGAAATAATAGGTTCCCGGTGTGACATTCATCGGTCCCGAAGTTTCCGTTTCGCCATCTCCGTTCTTATCGATCAGAAGCTCCTTCTCCCCTTGCTTCTGAACAAGAAGAACAGGGTCTATCCGTGCCGTATCGACGGACACCGTCAATTGCAAGGTGCCTTCGCTCCGCACATGCATCGCGAACCAGTCATGGTCATTCTCCTGATGGAAGGTTCCTACTATCGTCTGGCTTCGGTCAGGCAGTACATAAGCTTTATATTGCCGGTCATTATCTTCGAAAGGACCCTTATAGATTAAAAAATCGGTGGTCAGACGGTAAGTTACAGGCTGGTCCGCCTGCAGCTTGATATAGCTTCTGCCTTTGTTTACCTGGATATCCGCTCCGCTTGACAATATGTTCTCATAAGGCACGCCGGACTCGCCGGGATCCGTATAGTAAGTCAAGGTCATTCCGGCCCCAGCCTGATCGGCCTCTGCCGAGAAAGACAAGGTTCCGTCATAAGGCGCATCGATATAAAACCAATCCTGATCAGAAGCTCCGGATAAAGCCGCATTGATTTGTTGACTGATGGAAATGGGATAAGCACCGTCCGGGCTTTGATTTCCCTCATACATATCTTCCTTATACGGAATCGTTAGCGCCCGGTCCGCCCGAAGCAGACCATAACCCGATTTCGGATCCCACCCCGTTTGTGTAATCTCCTGGGCCGATTGGCGGATCAGATTGCGCACCTGATAAGGCTTCAGGTCGGGATACTTGCTCCATATCAACCCGGCAACCGCTGCTACCTGCGGAGCAGCCAAGGAAGTGCCTTCCTTATATCCATAATTTCCCCCCGGAAGAGTCGTAAAGACGTTCCAAGGAGCAACTATATCCAGTTCAGGGCCGTAATTCGATCTTCTATGGGGCTGTAAATCATGAGTGACCCCGCCCACAGCGATAACCGTTGGATAGGCCGCCGGATACTTGACTGCATTCCCTTCATTCCCGGCAGCCGCCACCAGAAGAACCCCATGATCTTCCGCATATTGAACTATGGATTTCATAAATGGTGAAGGCTTATTCAAACCAAGAGAAAGGACCACGATACGCGCCCCATTATCGACTGCGTACCGAATGCCTTCTCCTAACTTATCCTCGTCGCCGCTACCGTCCGCTTCCAAGGCTTTGATCGGCATAATTTGGGCCCTCCACAGAAGTCCGGAAACCCCGATCTCATTATCCGAAACCGCAGCCAGCACACCGGCAACGCTTGTTCCATGACCGTTGTCATCATAAGGGGGAGTCCCCGGTTGAATGAGATTCACCCCGTCAATCAAGTGATCCTTTAAATCCGGATGATTCATATCTATGCCGGTATCGACCACGGCTACAACCAAATCCTCGCTGCCGACCGCTTGATCCCAGGCCTCTTCCGCATGAATCAACTTCAAATATTGTTGATTGCTTAGCATTGAATCGTTCGGCATTTCGGCTATACGGTATTGATGATTGGGCTGAATGTATTCGACTTGTCCCGAAGCGCGCCAGTAATCCAGCCAGGCAGCTTCATTCTCCGTTGTTTTGGGACGAACGACCATTACATTCATGTCGGGATACTGAGAAATGATCGAACTGTTCTCATAAACAACCGGGTCCACATCATTCTTCCACTGAATAATCCAGGATAATTCGGAATCCGTAGTATTTGACGAGAGCAAGGGGGTGGGTTCCTCCGCCGCGAATAACGGGAAGGACAGAAGCAGAATACAAACCAAGCCAAAGGAGAGCAGAGCTTTAGTTAGTCGCATATGTATAATCCTCTTTAAAGGTAGTCCTAATTTCTTCTTAAAAAATACATTCGATACTCTTCACACTACCCCCTTCCGCTCTTTCACAAAAGGGTCTAAAGACCTATATCTTTGAATAATTAACTGCAGGCTGGATTATGGGACAGAATTAATGAAAGCAATGGCTATCGAGGCTGTGCAGATGAGGTGATCAGTAAGGTCTCTGAATCTGCCATTTCCCATACAAAGACCTACAAACTCTACTTGCCATTCGATGTCCGGAACAAGTATCATGCTAGATAATCAAGGAGCATTCCACAAGATGGAAATGCCCTCTGCGATGGTTAAAACTTGTATTCTTTGACGTACACACCTCATATTTGCTGCAAGTACAATCATTATTGGACTACGGTGGTGAAGCCGACATGAATTTTATTGGTCTTGCCGACCCCTTTATCGTGATGTTCGGCAGCGAGCAAAACAAGCTGATGCACCGTCATTACGGAATTCAGTTAGTTATTCCGATCGGCAGTTTGACTATTTAAAAGAGCATTTGCCTTACGCCGATGTGACCAGCAGACTCTTCACCGAAGCCGAAGGCGGAGAGCAGCATTGTCAGGTCGGCAACTATGACCTGGCTATCGAATATATTCTGTCGTGGCTCAAATCTAAATATTGACTCGATTCCGGATTAATCGCAAAATAAACCTTCCCGCAACCCAGTAGGTTCGGAGAAGGTTTATTATTTAGAGATTTCAATGCGCCCGCATCGTTGAAGAACTCGCTAGTAAATAAACAGATCCTTGCCCAGCCTGAAAACCGACTCTACATAATTTAACAATAAACCGGGGAAAAAGCCGAGCACAATTCCAAGTCCGGCACACACCCATAGAGTGATCTGCTGAGGAATGGTTGTCTTGAGCTTTTCCGGCTCCTCGCCGCTGCGCATGAACATTTGCCGGATAACGCCAAAATAGTAATAGTAAGAAACTACACTGGTCAAAATCATAATGATCGCCAGCCAATAGAGCTTCATCTCCAATGCGCCCAGGAGGATGAATAATTTTCCGAAGAAACCGGCGGTAACCGGAATCCCGGCCAGGGACAGAATGATTAAGACCATCGCGACGGCTGTCCATGGAGCACGGTAATACAATCCGGCAAATCCTTTGATTTCAGAGCTTCCGGACGTTGCCTCTATCGTGAATAACAGAGCGAACGCTCCGATATTCATCAATGCATAGGCTACCATATAATAGATAAATTCAGAGAAATTGCTTGTATGAATTAATGAGATTTTAGCCGCTATAGGAACCAGCAGATATCCGGCATTGGCTATTCCGGAATAAGCCAACAGTCGCTTCATGTTTTTTTGCTTAAGGGCCATGAAATGACCGGCAATCATGGAGATCGCGGCCAGCACGCTTAGGGACATATAAACATCCGCATCGATCGGCAGATTGGGGCCGGCGTTGACCTGGAAGAAGACCATATAGAACACCCGGAACATCAGGGCAAGCCCTGCTGCTTTGGAGACTACCGCCAGGAAAGCGGTAACCGGTGTCGGAGCCCCTTGATAAACATCCGGTGCCCAGGTATGGAAAGGCGCTGCAGCTATTTTGAAACCAAAGCCGGCCAGCAGCAGGAAAAACGCCACATAGATCAGAGCCCCGAAAGAACCGGAATAAAGAGACAGCTGCGCATTGATCTCCGCCAAATTGGTGGACCCCGACATTCCATACAAGAATGACATCCCGTATAAAATCATGGCCGAGGACACTCCGCCAAGCACCACGTATTTAAAGGCCCCTTCGTTGGATCGGCTGTCCTTCTTTTTCATGGCTACCATAATATAAGAAGTAATGCTTAGGAGCTCCAATCCGACAAATAATGTAATCAGATCGCCGGAAGAAACCATAATCATGCCGCCCAGTACCGCAGGAAGATAGAAATAATAATATTCCCCGACATGCGGAATTTCCTTCTGCTTGATCCCCCCGATGCTCATCAGCACGATCAAGGCGGTAGATCCCAGCAGCACCAGCTTCACCAGATCGCCGAAATGGTCGACCCGATAGCTGTGATGGAGCAGCTCAATCGGCTCCTCCAGATTAAGGCGCATACCTATGAAGGCAGCAGCGGCCAGTAACCCGGCAATCGTGAGCCAGCCAATGACGGTTCGGCTCCGATGACGCGGCATCAGCAGATCGATTAATGAAATAATGACAGCAGAGATGACCAATGTCAGCTCCGGCGCCAAGTGAGCTAAATCGCTTAATTGGATACCTTGTTCCATTGGTCTACCCTCCCAATCCTACAGTTACTTGTTGTATAAACTGGTTCAAGCCGCTTATGGTTGTGTCCAATGGCTGGCTGAGAATGCCCGGATAAATCCCAAGCAGCAGAATGAAAGCGACTAGGGTGACCATAGGCACCGCTTCAATCAAACGTGCGTCGCGAAGGCTCTTATACTGCTCCGGCATTGGACCGAAAGTAATCTTCATAACCGCACGGAGGACATATACAGCTGTTAGAATAACCCCCAGCAAGCTGATGGCCGTGATGATCTTCATGGAGCCGAATAAGCCGAGGAAGGAAAGATATTCACTGATAAAGCCTGACAAGCCGGGCAAGCCCAGGGAAGCCATACCCGATATGAGCAAGATGCCGCTCATAAACGGCACAGATGCCGCCATCCCTCCGAGTTGCTCCAGCATTGATGTCTGCGTTCTCTCATAAATACTTCCTACAAGCAGGAACATCAGTGCAGATATCAACCCATGCGACACCATCTGGAAAACCGCCCCCTGCATGCCGATTTCGTTAAAGGCGGCTAAACCGAGCAGGACTATGCCCATATGGCTGATACTGGAATAGGCCAACACAAGCTTGAAATCCTTCTGTACAAAAGCCAGTACGGCCCCGTACAAAATGTTAATTAACCCCAACAAGGCAAGTACGAATGCCCATTCCTTGGCCTGCTCCGGAAATAGCAGGATCCCGAAGCGAATTAATCCATACGCTCCCATCTTAAGCAGAATACCGGAGTGAATCATAACAACAGACGGTGGAGCTTCGGTATGGACCTTAAGCATCCAGGTATGGAAAGGAAACATCGGCAGCTTGATGCCGAAGGCTATGAGCAGCATCAGGAAGAGCGCCCATTTTAACCCTTCCGTCATAAAGAATGGGCTCTGTGGATGATCTGTATTGACGAAGGACTGCGGTTCATTAAACAAATGGTTTGAAATCTCGTACAAGCTTCCGGTGAAATAAACCGACGTTCCATCGGGTCCTTCTATTTGAGCAAATCCGGCGGTCGTCACCACAATCAGGAAAGCAATAAGCATGATGGCGGATCCTACTCCGTTATAAAGCAGGAAACGGTTGGCGGCCTTCTCCCGATTCATGTATCCCCATATGCCTACCAGGAAGAACATCGGAACCAGCGTGACCTCGAAGAAGACGAAGAACAGGAACAAGTCCCGGGCCATAAATACACCCAACATCCCGATCTCCAGCAGCAGGAACATGATGAAGTAAGTTTTCCACCGTTTCTTAATTGAGAACGAGGCCAGAGCCGCCATGGCAGCAACGAGCGCTGTCAAGAACACCAGCGGAAGCGACAATCCGTCTACCGCGAGGCTGTAATCGAATTTCAGGTGGAAAGTGCCCTGCTCGTTAAAAAGCAGCTCTGAATTTAGCGGAATGTTGATCCAGCTATAGCTCTCGGCGTACTGATCCCCTCCGTCAGACTGATTAAAATCAACATACAGCCAGCCCGCCAATACTAATGGTATCAGCGTTGCGGCGATTCCAATCCATTTGATCCAGCGGCCTTGCTGGTTAGGGATAAATAACAGAACCAGGATGCCCAGCAGCGGAGCAAAGACAATCATACTCAGGATAGGTAAATTAGCCAAGGTCGATAAACCTCCTTCCGGCCAAAACCAATGCTAAAGCAACAAAGCCAAGGAGTGTAACGAGCCCGTAAGTCTGGACCTGCCCGTTCTGCAGCTTCGTTCCGAGACGTCCGAGCGAAACGACAGACCCCGCTACCAGCCGTACCAGACCATCGACTACGGACCGGTCTATCCCGTAGAGAAGCTTCCCCAAAACCTTCAGCGGACGAACAAGGATCCGGCTGTACAGCTCATCGATATAATATTTTCGGTTGACCAACTGATACAGCCAAGGTGCTCTCTCCGAAACCATTTCTCTGGACAAGCTGCCTTTGCCATAAATCGCCCACCCCAAACCGATTCCAAGAATAGCTGCCAAATTGGAAAGAATCACTACGATCCAATTCAGCGACTCCTCGACCGCCTCCGGTGCAAGCCAATTTCCAAACCAGGGATTAAGCCCTGGAATAAACACAAACCCGGCGATGACCGCAAGCACAGCAAGAACTATCATCGGGAAGGTCATGGATGCCGGCGACTCCTTCACTTCATGCTCGGTCTTGGGCCGACCGGTAAAGACGAGAAAGAACAATCTGGACATATACAAGGCCGTGAAGAAAGCCGCAATTAACCCGACCCAGAATAACATCTGATTATGATGATAAGCCTCGGACAGGATAGCGTCCTTGGACCAGAACCCGGATAGTGGAATCACACCTGCAAGCGCCAGTGCCCCGATGGCGAAGGTCCAGGTTGTAATCTTCATTCTGCCCGCCAATCCGCCCATTTCGTTAATGTTCTGCGTGTGCACGGCATGAATGACACTGCCCGCAGCCAAGAACAACAGAGCCTTGAAGAATGCATGGGTAAACAAATGGAAAATTCCCGCCGTGTAAGATACCCATGTACCTATCCCCAGCGCCATCATCATATACCCCAATTGGCTGACGGTAGAATAAGCGAGTACCCGCTTGATATCGTTCTGTGCCGTTCCTATAGTGGCTGCAAAGATGGCCGTGAAGGCTCCTACGATCGCAACCACTGTCAAGGCATCCGGCGACGCCCGGAAAATATCGAAGGTGCGGGCGACCAGGTAAACACCGGCAGCGACCATCGTTGCAGCGTGAATAAGCGCACTGATCGGAGTCGGGCCTTCCATTGCATCCGGCAGCCAGACGTGAAGCGGGAATTGCCCTGATTTCCCGACGGCGCCGACAAAGATTAATATGGCAATCCATGTAACGATGCCGGGAGCTATATCCGGTTGGAGAGCGAATACCTTATGTATGGATGAGAAGTCCAGAGCATGACCAGGCATATACCAGAAAAGAAGCAAAATGGCCAGAAGAAGGCCCACATCCCCGATTCGCGTCACAATAAAAGCCTTCTTGGCCGCGGCCTTCGCTTCCGGTTTATAATACCAGAAGCCGATAAGCAAGAACGAACATACCCCTACCAATTCCCAGAATATGTACATCTGTAGAAGATTAGGCGACATGACCAAGCCAAGCATCGAGAATGTGAATAACGATAAATAACTGAAAAAGGCCGACTTTCTTTCGTCCTCCTGCATATAACCTTTGGAATATATGTTAACGAGCAGACTGACTGTAGATACAATTACGAGCATGAGAGCATTCAGATTGGAAATCTCGAATCCGAATTTTACGGACAGATCGCCGATTTTAAGCCATTGAATTCCGGTCCATAAATAATTTTCGGTCGGGCCTCCCAGCCTTTCGATCAAGACGAGCACAGCCAGGATGAATGAAACGGCCGAGGCTAGAATGCTGATGTAGGCGCCCGTATCTTTAGCCTGCCGGCCTACGCCGATCAGGACCAGGAAAGCCAATAACGGAATTAGCGGGATTAACCACGCATATTGTGAAATGTCCAATTCCATGGATTTATTGTTCCTCCTTATGGTTGTTAGACAAAAGAGGCTTTTTTCTAAAGATTAGGCTAATGCTTCATCGAGTTCATTTCATCGACATTCGATGTTCCCCGATTTCGGTAGAGCATAATCAGAATAGCTACCCCGATAGCCGCTTCCGCCGCCGCAACGGTTATGGCAAATAAAGAGAACACCTGACCGGTCAAGGAAGGGTTGATCCCCAGCTTCGAGAAGGCTACCAGATTAAGATTGACCCCGTTCAGCATCAATTCAATCGAAAGCAAGATAATGATGGCGTTCCTTTTGGAAAGTGCTCCATAGAGACCGATACAAAAAAGAATGGCTCCCAAGGTTAAATAAGGAGAAATAAGGCCGCTCATCGTCAATCCTCCTCTCTTTTGGCCACGACAATCGCTCCTATGAAGGCTACGGTCAGCAGCACCGACATTAATTCAAACGGGATGACATGATCGGTAAAAATACGCGTTCCGATCTCCAGTGTGTTATCCTGTGCCAACGACACGTTCTCCACGGGAAAATCCGCTGTCTGGATGGCATAGAACAAAATTCCGAACAAACCCAGGATACCGATTCCGAGCAGAATGTTATGCGTCTGTCGGGGAGGGGGTGCCTTGTCTTCATCCCGATGCTTGGTCATCATAATTCCGAAGATCATCAGGATCGATACTGCCCCTGCGTAGATCAACACCTGGACAAAAGCTACAAATTCCGCTTCAAGCAGCACGTACAAGCCTGCCAGGCTTAGAAAAGAAAAGGCCAGCGCCACGACCATATGAACCACTTTGGTGAAGCTGATCATGAAGATCGCTCCCCCGATAATCAACAAGGCAAAGACAAAAAACACCAGATTGCTTCCGTTCGAGAAAAATTCGACAATATTGCTAAGCATCCTTCTTCGCCCCCCCTTTAGGAGACGACGAATGGTTTTCCTGTCGAATGTTCTGATCGTTCTCGTACAGCCATTGCATGTTCTTGAACAAATCATCCCTGCTGTAAGTCGCTAGTTCGAAATTATTCGTCATCACTATCGCTTCCGTCGGACATACTTCTGTGCAAAAATCGCAAAGAATGCATATTTCGAAATTGATGTCGAACGTTTCCAGTACCCGGGCTATTTTCGACTCCGGATCGGGGTTCGGCTTGCCTACCAAGGTGATGCACTCCGTCGGACAGACTCTGGCACACTGATTGCATACAATACATTTTTCAGGATCCAGATACTGAATTCCCCGGAAACGATCGGGCATTTTCAGCGGAACATCCGGATAAGCGTAAGTCACTTTCTTCCGGGTCATATTTTTGAAGGTCACGCCTAGTCCTTTCAATAAGCCTTTCATGAGATCTCCTCCCTTCGGCTCGCTCTACCGGCCAAAAATTTCGTAGAAGACGGCGGTTATAATAATATTAAGCAGGGCCAGCGGAAGCAGCACCTTCCAGCCCAACCCCATCAACTGGTCCACTCGCACCCGTGGGAAAGTAGCCCGGAGCCAGAACAGGAAAAAGACAATAAACGAGAATTTCAGCAAAAACCAGATGATGCCCGGCACGAAATCAAGAAAAGGGAACGGCGCATGCCAGCCGCCCAGAAACAGAACGGTAGTCAGCGAAGCAATGGCAAAGACGTAGACATATTCCGCCAGCATAAAGAAGGCAAAGCGAAAGCCGCTGTACTCTACATGATAACCCGCAACCAGCTCCGATTCAGCTTCGGGCAGGTCAAAGGGGGTCCGGTTCAGTTCCGAAACCGCAGCCACGACAAATACACCAAAGCCGATGATTTGGGGCAGGAAGTTCCAGTGCCAGAAACCTCCGCTTTGACCTTCTACAATGGTGGTTAATTGCATGCTGCCGGACAGCATAATGACCCCAACCACCGAAATCACGAGCGGAATTTCGTAGCTGATCATCTGTGCCGCAGAGCGCATGCCGCCGAGAAGCGCATATTTATTGTTCGAGGCCCAGCCTCCCAGAATAATTCCGATGGTCGATATCCCTGACAGGGCGACGTAGTAGAGCACACCGACATTCAAGTCGGCGAAATATATGTTTTGTGTATAAGGAATGGTGGCTAATACGGCAAAGGAAGGAACGAATGCGATGATCGGCGCGAGAATGAATAGCTGTCTTTCCGCCTTCTTCGGAATCGTATCCTCTTTCATCAACAGCTTGGCGACATCGGCCACCGTCTGCAGCAGCCCTAGTGGGCCCACCCGGTTCGGACCGTGTCTGCTCTGCATCCAGCCGATCACCTTCCGCTCGAAATAGATGGCATAGGTCACATAACCCAGGATGACGAGAAGCAGTACCACGGATAACAGAAAATAAATAGTGAAGCTCTTCCACGTTAACGCGTCCAGAAACCAGTTGGCCATTAGCTGTCCACCTCCCCAACAACGATGTCTATCCCGCCGAGAATCGTAATCAGATTGGTCATCGTTTCCCCTACCAGCAGTTTAGGAAGAATTTGCAGATTGATAAATGAAGGCCTTCTGAACTTCAATCGATAAGGCTTATCACGCCCTCTGGATATAATATAACATCCAATCTCCCCGCGTGGCGATTCAATTCCCGCATAAACTTCCCCTTCCGGAGCGCGGATGACTCTCGGTACCTTACCCATAATTGGCCCATCTTCGGGGAACTGCTCCAAAGCTTGTTCCAGGATGCTAAGCGATTGCCTGATCTCCTCCAGCCGAATGCAATAGCGGTCATAGCAATCCCCGTTCTTGCCTACCGGAACGTCGAATTCAAATCGGTCATAGAGGCAATAAGGTTGAGCTTTACGCAAATCCCAGTTCACACCCGTGCATCTGAGATTGGCTCCGCTTAACCCATAGCTGATGGCAGTTTCCGCATCGTATTGACCGATTCCCTTTATTCGGGCCAGAAAGATTTCGTTGCCGCTCACCAACTGATCGTATTCTTCGACTTTTTTCTTCATATACGGCACGAAATCTCGTACTTTATCAATCCAGCCTTCGGGAGCATCCCATTTGACGCCCCCTACCCTCATATAACTATAAGTTAATCGGGCCCCGCACAGCTCATTGAATAAATTAATAATCATTTCCCGATCGCGAAAGGCGAACAGGAACGGGCTCATCGCCCCAATGTCGAGCAGGTAAGTCCCCCACCAGACCAGATGACTGGCAACCCGCTGCAGCTCCATGACAATAAGCCGTAGAAATTCGGCTCTCTCGGGAACCTCCAATTGCAGAAGCTTCTCCACCGTATGAACAAGCACATAGTTATTGGTCATGGCCGAGACGTAATCCATCCTGTCCGTATAAGGTATGATTTGAGTATAGGATAAATTCTCGGCCAGCTTCTCTGTCCCTCTGTGAAGATAACCCATAACCGGGATGGCTTCCTTAATGACCTCTCCATCCAGTTTGACAATGATGCGGAACACTCCATGCGTGCTGGGATGCTGTGGTCCTACGTTTAGCAGCAGCTCTTCTGTCCGTATCAATCGTTACACCTCCGGATCAATCGGTTCATAATCTTTGCGCAGCGGGTGACCGACCCAATCGTCCGGCATCATAATTCTCCTTAAATCCGGATGCCCCGGAAAATCAATCCCCAGCAAATCGTAAATTTCCCTTTCCTGCCAATTTGCCCCCTGCCATACGGAAGTAACAGAAGGAACGGCAGGCTGCTCCCGGTCGGTCTTAACCTTAAACAAAAACTCCTGCTTCGTGTTCAAAGAAATTAAATGGTACGCAACTTCCATATGCGTTTCCTGATCGATCCCGGCAACATTCCGTAAATAATTCAATTGAAAATGCTCATGATCCCGAACGAATTTCGCTGTTTCCGCCCAATAATCGCTCTTGATGAAAATGTATGGCCGATGACCGTCTAATTCGTTAATAAACGCATCCTCAACGGCCTCGTGAGAGACTTTATCCCTTATCCATTGTACCGACTTATCCAATAAAGGCTGCATCGGAGAGGGCTCCTTGGGAACTTCCGCCTCTTCTTTCTTAGCCTTGGCTTCCGCTCTGGCGGCACGCGCCTCCGCGGCTCTCTTCAGCTTGGCTTCGCGGTCCTCTGCAGCCTGTACCTTTCCTTCCTTAGGCGCGGAATCGGAAGGCTCTGAAGCAGTCTTCTGCTCGGAAGCCTCTGGTTTCGGGCTCTCCGCTTGATTCCGGGTACTCCGCGCGGCTCTGGGAGGTGGGCTGGCCGCATTCTCCCCCGCAAGCGGTTTCATAATTTTATCCTGTTCCGATTCGGGAGGAGGGCTTGTTTCAGCTTTCGCCTTGACCGCTTCAGAATCACCAGATGAGACTTCGCCGCTGTTCTTCGAATGGTCCTGTTGTCTCGGCTCCTCAGATGGAATATCTTCTCTCTTCCCCTGCTCCTTCTTATCCTCACTCACAGATTCGTCACCTGCTTCCCGGTTTTCGCTTCGTAACGAATTTTCTCCTGCAGCTTCATTACCCCATAAATCAACGCTGCGGGATTAGGCGGACAGCCTGGAATATAAACATCGACAGGTACAATCTGGTCTACTCCTTTGACGACCGAATACGACCGGACATAAGGCCCTCCGGCTGTTGCACACGAGCCCATGGCAATAACCCATTTCGGTTCCGGCATCTGCTCATACAGCCTGCGAATGAGAGGGGCCATCTTCTTAGTCACCGTCCCGGACACGATCATGACATCCGCCTGTCTGGGCGAGGTACGGAACATGACGCCGAAGCGGTCAAAGTCATAGTGGGGGCCACCGGCTCCCATCATCTCAATGGCACAGCAAGCCAAACCGAAAGTGAGCGGCCATAAGGAATTGCTCCTAACCCAACCCTTGACCTGCTCTATAGTCGAGTAAAAAACAGTTCTCTCCAGCTCCTGTCTTTCCTCCGGACGAATAGACTCTAACGGGAATTCCATTTCAGCACCTTCTTCTTCCAAGCATAGATTAGCCCCACAACCAGCAAGGAAATAAAGATTAGCATCTCTACAAGCGCAAACAGCCCTAGCTTATGATAAGCTACGGCCCACGGGTAAAGAAAGACGGCTTCCACATCAAAAATTACGAACATCAAAGCAAACAAATAATAGCGGATATTAAATTGAACTTGACCTTCTCCCACTGGTACGTTACCGCTTTCATAGGTGGTCAATTTTTCTTCGTGCGGTTTATTAGGTCTCAAAAGCTTGCCGATCGTCAGAGCGATTACTGGGAGCAGTACGCCTAACGAAACGAAAATGGCGACAATTACGTAATTGTTAATATACTGCATTCTCGCCGTTTCCCTCCAGTCTCTTGAAATGAATAATCCCCACAATTATAACAAATGGGGAAAATAGTGTCTAATGAAATAACACATCAAGGATAAACTGCTATAAGCCGTCCTTAGGACGGGCGCGTTTACCGATGAAATACTAAGAACAGGTATAGATGAAAACTTATACTTTCTTATATTTTGAAAAAGCCCGAAGCCCACATCTATTGCCCATTATTAACCGCCAAATGTCCAAAATCAGGAAAATGTAGCCATGCACAAAAAAAAGCGCGAAGGATTGTCCCTCGCACTTCATTCTCGGGGTTACTTTCTACCGGCAACTTCCAAACGGGTCAGCGCACGCTGAAGCGCCAACTCGGCCCGGCGATAGTCAAACTCATCTCTCTTCGCCAAATACTTCTCCGCACGTTCCTTGGCCGCTCTCGCTCTTTCCAAATCGATATCGCCAGGATATTCGGCACTCTCCGCAAGAATGACTACCTTATCCTTACGAACCTCCATAAATCCTCCATGGACGGCCAGAACCTCTTCCGTATTCCCTTTTTTGATTCTGACCGGAGCGATTTTTAAAGGAGAGACCATCGGAATGTGGTTCGGCAAAATTCCAAGTTCCCCTTCTACTCCCTTAACAACGATCATATTGGCGTCAGACCCGTAGAGAACTTTCTCGGGTGTAACGACTTCTAAGAAAAAGGTACTCATGCCGATCCCTCCTGAGAGTTTCCCGGTTCAAGCTTCATCCAGACGAGGATGAAGCTCAGCCAGAAAACACCACTTCGTAAGCCCGTGTCGATTTCTGCCGACGATACAGGCCTTTAAAAACCATTTCACAGGCTATCCGTTACATACTTTTAGCTTTTTCGACAGCTTCTTCGATCGTACCAACGTACAGGAATGCTGCCTCCGGCAAATCGTCATGCTTTCCTTCCAGAATTTCTTTAAAGCTGCGAACCGTATCTTTAACCGGAACGTACTTACCGGGATTACCCGTGAACTGCTCAGCAACGTGGAAGTTCTGGGACAGGAAGTTCTGGATCTTACGTGCACGTTGAACGGTCAGCTTATCTTCATCGGACAATTCGTCCATACCCAGAATTGCGATAATATCCTGCAGCTCCTTATAGCGCTGCAAAATTCTTTTAACGCCTTGAGCTACATTATAGTGCTCTTCGCCAACTACTTCCGGTGTCAAAATCCGGGAGCTGGAAGCGAGCGGGTCTACCGCAGGGTAAATTCCCATCTCGGAGATTCTACGCTCCAGGTTGGTCGTTGCATCCAAGTGAGCGAATGTCGTTGCCGGAGCCGGGTCCGTATAGTCGTCCGCCGGAACGTAAATCGCCTGGATCGAAGTAACCGATCCTTTCTTGGTTGACGTAATCCGCTCTTGCAGCTGACCCATCTCTGTTGCCAGAGTAGGCTGGTAACCAACCGCAGAAGGCATCCGTCCAAGCAGGGCCGAAACCTCAGATCCCGCTTGGGTGAAACGGAAGATGTTGTCTACGAACAGAAGAACGTCTTTACCTTCCTCGTCACGGAAATGCTCTGCCATTGTCAGACCGGTCAAAGCTACGCGAAGACGGGCACCCGGGGGTTCGTTCATCTGTCCGAATACCATCGCGGTTTTCTCGATAACGCCTGCATCCTTCATCTCGTGGTACAGGTCGTTTCCTTCCCGCGTTCTCTCTCCAACGCCCGCAAATACGGAAATCCCGCCGTGCTCCTGGGCAATGTTATTAATTAATTCCTGAATAATAACGGTTTTACCAACTCCGGCACCGCCGAACAGACCGATCTTACCGCCCTTCGCATATGGGGCCAGCAGGTCTACTACTTTAATTCCGGTTTCCAGAATTTCCGCTTGGGTGGTCAGTTCTTCAAATACAGGAGCCGATTTATGAATCGGGCTGGTCAGAGATCTGTCCACTTTTCCGGCATTGTCAATTTCATCGCCCAATACGTTAAACACGCGGCCCAGCGTGGCATTACCTACCGGCACGGAAATCGGTGCCCCTGTATCCAGTGCTTCGATTCCGCGAACCAATCCGTCCGTGGAGGACATAGCGATACAGCGAGCTACGTTATCTCCCAGATGAACCGCCACTTCCACCGTCAAATTGATTTCCGGATCGTTGGCGGAAGTGGATGGCTTATGAATCTTGACCGCATTTAAAATCTCAGGCAGTTGTCCGCGCTCGAACTCAATGTCGACGACCGGACCCATAACCTGCAAAACGCGTCCTTTGTTCATTCTTTTCCCTCCTAAAGCTTTTTACCCGGGGTAAGAAGCTATCTTCGTAAGCTTAAGCTGAACTTTGAAATCTATATAGTGCTGCAAATTTTGTAGGAATAAGCCGAATCTTGTTAGGCTGCCGGGGTTATACCTGGGCATTCGCACCGGCAACAATTTCCGATATTTCCTGGGTAATAGCAGCCTGACGTGCCCGGTTGTACTGAAGGGTCAGCGAGGAAATGAGCTTGGATGCATTTTTCGACGCATTTCCCATAGCTGTCATTCTTGCCCCGAATTCCCCGGCTTTTGCCTCCAGTACAGCACTGTACACAAGAGTTTCCGCATATTTGGGCAGCAGTACTTCCAATACCTTCTCTGCAGAAGGCTCATACTCATATTCCGTCCGAGCATGGCCGCTATCCTCAACCTCTACAAGAGGGAGCACGCTCTTCTCTATCGGTCTTTGCGAGAGGGCATTGATAAATTGGTTGTAAACCAGTATCAACTCGTCGCAATGGCCTTCTTCGAAATAGCGGACAGCAGCATTGGCAATCGTCTTAATATCGGAAAACTTCGGAGAGTCGGACAGACCAACTACTTCCTCTACGACCGGGTACCCGCGCTTCGTCAGGAAATCCCGGCCCTTGCGCCCGATCACGAACAGTGAGTATTCGTCAAAAGATTTATGCTTGCTCTGCAGCGTCTGAGTAAGCTTCCTCAACAGGTTGGAGTTATATCCTCCCGCCATTCCACGGTCAGATGTAATCACCAAATAACCGGTTTTCTTAATCTCCCGTTTCTGCAGCATGGGAT
Organism: Paenibacillus sp. SAFN-117; assembly: GCF_051966115.1. NCBI lineage: Bacteria > Bacillati > Bacillota > Bacilli > Caryophanales > Paenibacillaceae > Paenibacillus > Paenibacillus sp. SAFN-117. The sequence continues at coordinate 58,579 of NZ_JBQCLK010000006.1, read as the reverse complement.
GCTGAACATCCCTTGTCCCGGCCGCAACGTTAGAAATGACTTCCTTCAGCTTGTCGGCATAGGGCCGGGATGCCAATGCGGCATCCTGCGCCTTCTTCAACCGGCTGGCGGCAATCATCTCCATCGCCCGGGTAATCTGCTTCATGCTCTGCTTACTTTTGATCTGACGCTTTATATCACGCATACCTTTAGCCATTCATGTTCACCGCCTTTGAACTTGCCCGGTGCAAGTCAGAATCGTTGTGAATCGTTACTCAGATACGGAAAACCCTTTTTTAAACTTCTCGATAGCCGCACCCAGCGCCTTCTCATTATCCGCCGTCAAGTCTTTCGTATCGCGGATCGACGCCAGAATTTCAGGGTGACTCATATCCAGGAACGCCAAGAACTCTTTCTCGAACCGAAGGACGTCCTTAACCGGAATATCGTCCAAATATCCTTTAACGGCTGTGTAGATGCTGACTACCTGTCTCTCTACCGCCATGGATTCGTTAACGCCTTGCTTCAAAATTTCAAGCGTACGGGCTCCGCGGTTAAGGCGGGCTTGTGTCGCTTTATCCAAATCGGAAGCAAACTGGGAGAAAGCCTGAAGCTCACGGTAAGAAGCCAGATCCAGCTTCAATGTACCGGCTACTTTCTTCATGGCTTTGATTTGGGCCGATCCCCCTACCCGGGAAACGGAAATACCGACGTTGATAGCCGGACGCTGTCCCGAATAGAACAGGTCGGACTCCAGGAAGATCTGTCCGTCCGTAATCGAAATAACGTTCGTCGGGATATAGGCCGACACGTCGGAAGCTTGGGTTTCAATGAACGGCAGCGCCGTCAAGGAGCCTCCACCCAGCTCATCGTTCAGCTTAGCCGCACGCTCCAGCAAACGGGAGTGTAGATAGAACACGTCACCGGGATAAGCTTCACGGCCCGGAGGACGTCTAAGCAGAAGGGACAGTTCCCGGTAAGCTGCGGCTTGCTTGGTCAAGTCGTCATAAATAACGAGAACGTGCTCGCCTTTATACATGAAGTATTCGCCCATCGCGCATCCGGAATAAGGAGCGAGGAACAGGAGCGGAGCGGGCTCGGACGCACTGGCCGTAACTACAATGGTGTAATCCATTGCACCGTTGCGGCGCAGCGTTTCGACAACTTGAGCAACAGTCGATTGCTTCTGTCCGATAGCTACGTAAATACATTTCACGCCGTTGCCCTTCTGGTTGATGATCGTATCGATGGCAATCGTCGTCTTACCGGTTTGACGGTCACCGATGATCAATTCCCGCTGTCCGCGTCCGATTGGAACCATCGAGTCGATCGCTTTAATTCCGGTCTGCATCGGCTCATGAACGGATTTACGGTCAATAACACCAGGAGCAGGCGCTTCCACCGGCCGGAACGCTTTCGTAGCGATCGGCCCCTTGCCGTCTACCGGCTCGCCAAGAGGGTTAACTACACGGCCCAGCAGCTCTTCGCCTACCGGAACCTCCATAATGCGGCCCGTCCGTTTAACTTGATCGCCTTCGCGAATATCTTTGTAAGGACCCATGATAATGATCCCGACATTATCTTCCTCGAGGTTCTGGGCCATTCCCATTACCCCGTTGGAAAATTCCAACAGTTCGCCGGCCATAACGTTCTGGAGGCCATGCGCACGGGCAATTCCGTCCCCGACTTGAATGACGGTTCCCACGTCGACTACTTGAATATCGGATTGATATTGTTCAATCTGCTGTTTAATCAGAGAGCTTATTTCTTCAGGTCTGATACTCAACGAACCTCACCCCTATCTACATTGCTTGAGTTTGCTTCAACGTTTTTTCCATCCGTGCAAGCTTGCCGGACAAGCTTCCGTCATACAGCCGGTCGCCAATCCGCACCTGAATCCCGCCGATCAGGCTGGAATCAACTACATTATGGACACGTATGGTCTTGCCGATCAATTTGCCGAACTGTGCAGCGATCGCCTGATTCTCCTGCTCATTCAGAGCGTCCGGAGAGTAGACGGTAGCATCCGCTTGCCCCAGTCTTTCGTTGGCAATGCTGATGTAATAGTCCAGCAGAACATGGAACAGCGTTCCTCTCCTTCTCTCGATCAAAAGGCATATCGTATTGAACACAATATCGGAGACGCTGTCTTTAAACACCCGGGACAGAAGGTTAATTTTATCGTTCAGATCAAATTTCGGATGCAGCAGAAACTCGTACAAATCCTCGTTTTGTTCGATAATGGCAACAACCGATCTCAATTCTTCCTCTACCTGAGAGACGAGGCTCCGGCTTTGAGCAATCTCAAACAGCGCTTTGGCGTACCTTTTCGCTACGATCGTATCGCTGCTCATAGCTTGCCTCCCACCTCTTTAAGATATTGATCGATCAGCTGCTGCTGGGATTTCTCATCGATCTGCTTTTCAATAATTTTGGAGGCGATCATAACAGCCATGGCGCTTACTTGACTGCGCAGAGCGGCTACAGCCTTATCTTTCTCGTTGGCAATATCCTTAATCGCTTCCTCTTTAATGCGGTTGGATTCGTCTCTTGCCGCCTGAACGATCTCTTCCGCCTGTTTCACGCTCATTTGTCTGGCTTGTTCAATAATTTCATGCGCTTCCTTGCGGGCTTCCTGAATTGCCTGTCTTTGCTCGGTGATCAGCTTCTCGGCCTCTTGACGGTTGGATTCCGCAGATTGGATTTGACTCTGAATCATCTCTCTCCGCTTCTCCATCATTCCGAACAAAGGACCGAAAGCGAATTTATTCAGCAACCAATATAAAATCAAGAAAGCGATAATCGCAAATACTGTAGATTCCCAATGAAAACTCATTCGTGTCACTCCCTCCTTACTTGACGACGTTCCAAGAATGCAACCTTAAGCAAAACGAAGGCGTGGATGGCCCAGGCCCTCCCCGCCAAGCTTCGGGCTTATGTGGAATTAGCTGCTGAAGAACATCAAGAATGCCAGAACGACCCCGATCAAAGGAACAACCTCAACGATACCAACCCCGATAAACATCGTCGTTTGCAAAGTACCGCGCAGCTCAGGCTGACGAGAGATTCCTTCTACTGTTTTGCTGACAATCATACCGTTACCAATACCGGCGCCGAAAGCACCCAAACCAACTGCAATAGCTGCTGCTAAAAATTCCATTGTTAAAAAACCTCCCAAATTGTTTAAGTTATAATAGTATATCTGATCTCATGCCCAAGGAAAGTCTCGTGTCCTCCGACAGAGCTCGACAAAGGTTAGTGTCCTTCTTCATGGACAGATGCCTGAGAAATATAGACCATCGTCAAAATAGTGAACAAGAAGGCCTGTATTGCCCCGACGAAAATACTGAAGCCTTGCCACACGGCCAACAGCGGAATACCAAATGCTCCCGCCATGATAATGGTCGCTATCAAAATTTCGCCCGCAAAAATGTTCGCGAACAAACGAAGACCTAAAGTAACCGGCTGGAAGATAGTTTTAATCAAGTTCAGCGGGAAGAATATCGGATAAGGTTCAAGGTAATGCTTGAGGTAATGCTTGGTGTTCCGTGTCAAGCCCAGATAGTGGACCAGAACAAACACGATAGCCGCAAGCCCCATCGTCACCGAAAGGTCGGCTGTCGGGGATTTCCACCACAGCACCTCGGCTCCCTCGTGCCCTTTCGCTTGCCCTTCCTGAATAGCATCCTCAGAAACTATCGGCATCCCCATAAACTCGACAGGCTCCGTATGCCCCGTAACGACAGCAAACGGCAGTCCCAGCACGTTGGATATAAAAATGAACATTATCAAGGTAAGACCTAACGAAACGAAGGCCTTCGCCTTCTTCAAAGGCATGGTGCTGGCAATGGTATTATGAACAAACTCAACCAACCATTCCATAAAATTCTGCATCTTGGAAGGATTCTCGACGGAGAGATTCCGGACACCCAAGCGAGCAACGATAAAAGTGATGATCGCAGCTACGATAATGACGAAAAAAGTCGACAGATCAATTGTAAGACCGCCAATCTCTAGCAAAGGAGAGCTATGCATCGATCATTTTCACCCCTTTCCACGCATGCCTTTATTGGTTTTGAAATACGACAAGATTCCCATCAGGAGTGTTGCCATCTGAACAAAGAATAAACCTATGATCATGGAAATCAAATCGAACTGCGGAAACTTGACACAAATCATCGTTCCGATCAGAGCCATGCAGGCCCTAGAGATAAAACCCGAATTGATCCGCTTCCCCGTATTCTCCATGACAAGCCTTGTAATCGCCTGGATCTTGGCTCCCAGCAATCGGGCATTGATCAGACTGATGACCGTTCCGAGGACAAGTCCGGCCGCATAAGGCTTGGCTTGAGGCACGAGAGCCCAGACGAGCAGACAAATAGCCAGAAAAAACATGGCGGCACGGGAAACGGTTTTCATATAGGCCGTTAAATCATTCATTCGTGTCCTCCAGAAATCGCTTGATCAGAAACACGACACTGACAATGCCGACAAACAGACCTATAATCAGTCCTCCGGCTTTCCAGGCTGGGGATAAGCCGAATCGATCGCTCACAAACGAACCTCCAAAATATCCAAGCAGTATGCATACAATAAGATCAGCGCCGATCGCACTGACCATTCCCGCGGCCCGCCATGGATTATCATTCGGGTTAGGCTTTTTCATACTTTTTCTCCTATCGTCAGTGACGTAAACGGACAAAAAGGAACCTGCCTATGAAATCGTTTTTATTCGGGTAATTTGCGCAGCAATCCTAATTCATTTTAATAAAGCGCGGTCCTGTTTGTCAATTCATTAAAATCCAAACATTTCGTGAACAGCATACAAAAAAGCCTTATAAAATCTGGATTTTTCAGTATCGCCAACTAAACAGTGCAACTGTATGGTGTATGGTAGACTTTAACTTATTACACTTTAAAAGGTTGTGGTCTTTGTGACGATAACCCAAAGTGATAAAGAATCGCTTGAACAATCCTTTGGGAGGCTTGTCCGTCACCATAAGGATTTGCCGCCCTGCTCATTTTACCATAGAGTTCTTCGTTCGTCAGCAAAGCCCGCATCCTTCCATAAACATCCTCTTCCTTGGTGCCGACCAGCTCGAGCGTCCCCGCCTCAATTCCTTCAGGCCGCTCAGTGGTATCCCTAAGGACAAGCACGGGAATCCCGAAGGACGGAGCTTCTTCCTGCAATCCCCCGGAGTCGGTCACTATCAAATGAGTATGAGGATAAAAATTATGAAGATCTACGACATCCAATGGTTCAATCAAGCGAATCCGCGGGTGATCTCCTAAATATTGGCGGGCAGGCTCCAGAACGGCTGGATTCGGATGGACCGGATAGACAATTGCAATATTTTCGAACTCATCGGCGATCCGGCGGACAGCCTGGAAAATTTGACGGTGAGGCTCGCCCTGCGATTCCCTGCGGTGAGCCGTCATCAGAATCATCCGCTTGCCCTCCGCCCATTCGAGCATCGGATGGGTGTAACCTTCTTTAACCGTATATTGGGGAACATCCGTCACCGTGTTGCCGGTAATGTAGATTCCGTCTTCGGGCTTGTTCTCCTTGCGCAGATTACCCGCAGACCATTCTGTCGGAGCGAAATGCAAATCGGCGAGCACCCCGGTCAGCTGGCGGTTCATTTCTTCCGGATAAGGAGACAGCTTATTCCATGTTCTTAATCCTGCCTCCACATGGCCTACTTGAATCTGCTGCAAGAAAGCGGCGTAGCTTGCGAGAAATGTCGTTGACGTATCCCCGTGGACCAAGACAACATCCGGCTTTGCTTCACGGAAGACCGGCTCCAGACCTTGCAGCACCCGGACGGACAGCTCGGCCAATGTCTGGCGGTCCTTCATCACATCCAGATCATAGTCCGGCTTAATATCGAATACCTCCAGCACCTGGTCCATGATTTGACGATGCTGGGCCGTAACGCATACAAGCGACTCTATCTGATCGGGATGTTTCTCTAATTCCTTGACCAGCGGAGCCATCTTGATGGCTTCGGGTCTTGTTCCGAATACGGTCATCACCTTTATTTTCTTCATGATTATCCCCCTCCCGATTTACATGTAACCCGCAGGTAGTCTGTCGGTAAAAAGTGTTTATTTCGTGCCGAAAAGACGATCTCCGGCATCCCCGAGGCCGGGAATAATATAGCCGTGTTCGTCTAAACGATCGTCAATGGCCGCCACATAAATATCGATGTCCGGATGCTCCTCCTGTACGGCCTTGACTCCTTCCGGAGCGGCTATCAGGCACATCAGCTTGATCTGATTGCAGCCTCTTTCCTTCAAGAGCTGGATGGAAGCATTCGCCGAGCCCCCGGTCGCCAGCATCGGATCGATGACGATCAGCTCGCGCTCGGTAACATCGGTAGGCAGCTTAACATAGTATTCTACCGGCTGCAGGGTCTCCGGATCACGATATAATCCGATGTGTCCGACCTTCGCCGCCGGGAGCAGCTTCAAGATTCCATCTACCATTCCGAGTCCCGCCCTGAGGATGGGGATCAGCCCCAGCATCCGGCCGGAGATGATCTTGCCATCGGCGTCTGAAACCGGCGTTCTGACCTTTACCTTCTCCAGCGGAATATTTCTTGTAATTTCGTAGGCCATCAGAGTAGCCACTTCATCGACATAATCGCGAAAATCTTTGGTCTTAGTATTAACATCACGTATAAAGGTAAGTTTGTGTTGAATTAACGGATGGTCGCATATAAAGACCTTGCCCATAAAATTAAATCCTCCCATACAGGTGTGTCTTTCTTTCATTTATGACTGAGCCTCTGTCCTCTAATGCCTTCACAACGCAGCCCGATGGAGTATTCGATCAGCAGCTTTTTGCCATAAACCTTGTTCATTATACCACAAATAATATGAAAATATCCGACAAAAAAAAGAGGCATTCCCCTTCATATAATGCCTCTGCTCATAGTCTAGAAGGACATCCACCGGCACCCTCCTATCTTCCGGATAAACAGGAAAACTCCCCGGGCAAACAGGGTAGAATGACCTGTCGCCCGGGGAGATCAAGCAGCCTTATTCGTATCTGAGACCCGAATAAAGCGGATATTGCTCCGTCAATTCCTGAACCATACCGCGGACCTTGTCGTGAACGGCCTCGTCCTTCGGATTTTTCAATGCCAGAGAGATGATTTGGGCAATCGACTTCATAGCTTCCCGTCCCATTCCTCTGGAAGTAACGGCAGGGGTACCGATCCGAATACCGCTCGTAACGAACGGGCTCGTCGGGTCGAAAGGAATGGCGTTCTTGTTAACCGTCACTCCCACATCATCCAATAGATTCTGAGCTTCCTTACCCGTCAGATTAATGTTGCGAAGATCCACAAGCATCAAGTGATTGTCCGTGCCTCCGGTCAGAACATTGAGCCCTTCAGCCATCAGTTCCTCAGCCAGCACTTGAGCATTGCTGATAATATTTTGACAATAGGTCTTGAAGTCATCCTTCAGCGCTTCACCAAAAGATACCGCCTTGGCTGCTATAACGTGCATCAACGGACCGCCTTGAGATCCGGGGAATACCGCTTTGTCAATTTCCTTGGCCCAAGCTTTGCGGCACAGGATCATACCACCACGGGGACCGCGGAGAGTTTTGTGCGTGGTCGTCGTGACAAAATGAGCATGGGGCACCGGATTCGGATGCAGGCCAGCGGCCACCAGACCGGCAATGTGAGCCATATCTACCATAAATAATGCTCCCACATCGTTCGCAATTTCAGCCAACGCTTCAAAGTCGATTGTGCGCGGATAAGCGCTCGCTCCGGCTACTAACATCTTCGGACGATGCTTGAACGCCGCTTTCCGAACCTCGTCATAATCGATGCGGAACGATTCCTCGTTAACACCATAAGCCACGAAATTATAGAGAATGCCGGAAGCGTTCGCCGGGCTGCCGTGAGTCAGATGTCCGCCGTGGGCCAGATTCATTCCCAGCACGGTATCTCCAGGCTTGATAGTCGCCAGGTAAACGGCCATATTAGCCTGTGCACCGGAGTGAGGCTGTACGTTGGCGTGTTCCGCGCCGAATATTTCCTTGGCCCGATTAATAGCGATCGTTTCTACTTCGTCCACATATTCGCAGCCGCCATAAAATCTCTTGCCCGGGTAGCCCTCCGCATATTTATTGGTCAATACGGAGCCCAAAGCTTCAATAACCGCTTCACTGACAAAATTTTCGGAAGCAATCAATTCAATTTTGCCGCGTTGCCGGCCGAGCTCCAGATTCATAGCCTTCAAAATTTCCGGATCGGCAGTACGTAAATGTTCCATCCTCATTTTCCTCCCAATGATCGTATTATAAATGATGGTTATTGGCATAAAACTTATGTCGAAAAAATCTGTCTATTTTCAAGATAAGGATAAACGGCTATCGCCGTCCTTTGGGCAGGCGCGTAAAAGCTACCTTTAAAACCGGGTTATTCGTCTTCGAAGAAGATCCGTTAGGTGCTTTTTTTAAATTTTAAGGAAACCCTGCAGCCTCTAAGAGCCGTCAATGCCCTATAGCGTTTCGCCGATTCTAGAGGCAGGCTCCTTCATTCGAAGGTTCCTGCTTCGTGTAGACCGCCCTGGCCCCGCCAATCAGCTTGGGACGGGTATAGGCCATAACAACATGGGCCTGACCTACGGAACGTATGGAAGGGCGTACGGGAACCGCCACCTTGCGCAGATGCATGCCGATTAATGTATCGCCGATATCTATTCCCGCATGGGCTTGAACGGTCTCGACCACAACCGGCTCGTTCAAGTGGTTATAGGCGTAGGCAGCCATAGAACCGCCGGCCTTGGGGACAGGAATAACGGATACCGGCTCCAGCGAAGGGTACGAAGCCAGCGCCTCCTTCTCGAGGACGAGAGCCCGGTTCAGATGCTCGCAGCATTGAAAAACCGGATAAAACCGCACCTTCTCGCGGGCTTTCATCACGCCTTCAAAAATACGTTCAGCTACACCCATAGCACCTGCGGAGCCTATTCGCCGCCCCATAACCTCGCTGGTACTCGTCCCGACAACGACCAACTGCCCATCTTGAATATGGCCGGCTTCGAGAAGTTCTCTCAGAATGAGGTTTACATCTTCTGTAATTTTCAGAAGGGATTCGTTCACTGGATAGTCGTCGGATCTGGAATCGGCCATTCCGGCCCGCCTCCTTCCACCCTGTAATTAATAAAATGATCCCACTTAATTCAGAATACCGGCATTCAGTACTCAACACGGACTGTTTCAGGCGAACCTTATCCGTTAGGGGTGAATGGAATATTTCTCTTCGATGGATTTCAATTTGCTTACCCGGCCTTCGTGACGGGAACCTTGAGAGAATTCCGTCTCCAGCCAAACCTTGACGATTTCCAGGGCAACCCCCGGCCCGACCACTCTTTCTCCTAAAGCCAGAACATTGGTATCATTGTGCTCTCTGGTCGCTTTGGCCGAGAACAGATCGGAAACGAGCGCACAGCGGATCCCCGGTACCTTGTTCGCGGCTATGGACATCCCGATCCCGGTGCCGCAGATGAGAATTCCTCTATCCGCCTGACCTGAAACTACCTGATCACAAACCTTGAGGGCATAATCCGGATAATCGACGGAGTCGGAACAATGGCATCCCAAATCCTCGACTTCATGTCCAAGGGCAATCACCTGCTGCTTGATATCCTCCTTCAGCCGTACCCCGGCATGATCCGCGCCAATCGCAATTTTCATCAACTTTTACCTCCCTTGTCGACCGATAACCGTTAGCCGATCACGGTTCAGTGTCCGTTAGTATACCCAAGCTGTTAAAATAGAAAAAAGAGCAGGCGGCGTGCGTGCACGACGTTGCTCTTTGCCCAGGCGACCGGCCGTATCCCCCGATGCTCCATTGTGGTTATTCCCACTTGTCGCCAGTTACATCGGGTTCTGATTAACGTTACCCCCATAATACCTTATAAGGCGGCAGGTTGTAAAGCTTCCTTTTGGCCTTTGTAAAGTCGTTTTTTATTACTACAAACAGTGATAATGAAAGGCACCTTTATAATTTATTGTTGTGATGATTTTAATTTATCGAGCAGTCTCCGCAGACAAAGCTCAATTTCATCCGCACAGCGCTTATAAACATCGAAGGAGCCTCCGAAAGGGTCCGAGATATCATAATCGGAGGAAGTCGCCGACCATTCCAGCCATGGCGGCATTTCCACCCCTGACAAGCTGGGGTTGAGCGCCTTCTGGATTTCCCATTCAGCCACCGCCCTTTCCTTCTCTGCCTCGGCGGCTGCTTCCTCTTCGTGGCGGACGTACTCTTTCAAGGTGAAGGTTTTATCCGCGGCTTCCGGATATTGTTGAATGAGCGATCTTTTGTGCCCCATGGTCATCGTCAGAATAAGCTCTGCCCAGTTCACATGCTCACCGGATACGGGAGAGGACAGAAGCATCTCCTGCATCCCTTTGGACTGAAGAATTTGACGGGAATGAGGGGAGATCGGACAGCCTTCCGAAGCGGCCGTTCCGGCTGAACGAATGTCCAGAGGAAGGCCCGCTTCTTCCGCCATAAGCCGCAGCATACCTTCAGCCAGCGGACTGCGGCAAGTATTACCTGTACAGACAAATAAAATGCGGTTAACCATTCGTTCACACCTCCTTATTAAGGATTGCCCGCTTCTTTCCCTTTCATCCGGGCTCATTTAACGATAAGCCTGCCTGTTCTTCCTGCAACAAAACCTAGTATGGCAAATCGTATGACTATTGTACCTCATCCGCCAAGAAGCGAACAATCAGAGAATGAACTGAACTCCGAACATTAGCAGGATGGCGCCTCCTATTGCCTCGCCGTAATTGCCCGCCCAATAGCCCATCCTTCTTCCGAGCCATAGACCGATAACGGACATTGTCCCGCCAAAAAAACCGAATAGGAGAACCGTCAGTAAAACATCGGAGTCGAACATCCCCATAGAGACTCCTACTGAAAAGCTGTCTACACTAACCATCAGGGCGAATAGCAGAAGTCCCCAGGCATTCCGGAAATCGAGGGTATGTACGGATTCTCCCCGCAAGGAACTATAGATCATATGCCCCCCGAGCAAAATGAGAAGCCCTCCTCCGGCCAATGTGGCTACCTCACCCAACAGATAGCCGACGTAATGGCCTGCCAGCATTCCCATAAGAGGCATCAATATATGGAATAGTCCGATCACGAAGCTCACTTTCAGAATACTTAGCAGCCGAATTCCCCTGAAGCCTATGCCTATCCCCAAAGAAAAAGCGTCCATTCCCAAAGCGAACGCCATCAACAGCAGTGTCGCAACGTGCCCCCAATCGAGCGTACCCAGAATCATGCGGCCTTCCCCCTGTCCACTCTTCTTCTTTCCAAACATATGCGGACAAGGGGGTAAACATACTATAAGTCTGTCCCAAGCCTTATATTAAATTTAGGTTTATCGTCTACGAGGGCTAAGTCGGGAATGGCTTCATCCAAGTAACGTAGTGTATTCCTTCGTAATCGCGATACTGGGAGAAGGAATCGCTTAATTTGTTGGCTTTTAGCACCTTTTAACAACGCACGCCTCTCCCGGCGCATTCTGAGGCGCTGATTGTATTCGGGAGGAAATGGTGATAAAAAGACATGCAAATGTGCATGTCTTTTTTACGAAAATATGTAAATCCCGGGAAAGACGAGCAAAACTGCAGGTCATTCGCGCATTTTAACTAATATCTCCTCAAAGACTGCATTTCTGTTGGTCCTTGCTGCGTTCTCACCGAAACCGGGTAAGGCAGCGGAGGCCTAAACGAGCTTAATCCGATGACCGGCCGCCTTCAGAAGACGGTTCATTACCGCCAGTCCGATCCCTTCTTCCTCTAAGGCTTCCGCATAAATAACGGTGACGTTCTGTTCATCGAACGATCTTAACGCTCCATACAAATTTCTGGCGACGGTTTCGGGGCTCTGCAGACTCCCCGCGGCCACTACCACATCCGCTTCGGAGCCGTATTGTTCGCAATGCTCTTCGAACGTAAGGACCCCGGTCCTCTCTCCTTCCGCAGAGGCCTTGCGCAATTGTTCGCGTATCCATGCGGATATCCGGTCAGGCGAATCTCCGCTGACCACTGTGAGCCGGCCACGCGGCGCGTAATGCGCGTACTTCATTCCGGGCGACTTCGGAGCAGCCTCTTCCTCCGCCAGCTGCCCGGAAGAAGGCCGGCCCTCGCCGGAGCGGGCCAGCGCCGCAGAGAGCTCGCCGCGAGCCTCCACGCGGCCGGCCACGCGGCGCAGCTCCTCGGCGGAAACGCCGCCAGGGCGCAGCACGTGCACGATCCCGTCGACCACCTCAACGACGGTCGACTCTACGCCGACCCCGGTCGGCCCGCCATCGACGATTCCGTCGATGAGGCCGTCCAGGTCGGCGAGCACGTGCGACGCCCGCGTCGGGCTCGGCCGGCCGGAGCGGTTCGCGCTCGGGGCCGCCACCGGGCAGCCTGCCGCCTCGATGAGGCGCAGGGCGACCGGGTGGTCCGGCATGCGGACCGCGACCGTCGGCAGGCCGGCCGTCACGTTGGCGGCGACGGCGCCGGGCTTGGCCGGCAGCACCAGCGTAAGCGGGCCGGGCCAGAAGGCGTCCATTAGACGCCGGGAGGTCTCGTCGAGGCGATCCGCATCCGTCAGATCGCCTAGTTGAGACCTGTCGGCTATATGGACAATCAGCGGGTTGTCCGACGGCCTGCCCTTGGCCGCGAAGATACCCGCCACCGCTTCCGCGCTGCGGGCATCCGCTCCGAGACCGTAGACGGTCTCCGTCGGGAATGCGACTCGCTTTCCTTCCCGCAGCCAACGGGCGGCTTCCTGCAAGCCTGAATCCGCAGCTTCTATCGTCTGTGGATTCATGATCCACACTTTAGTCATCTTCGGTTCATCCTTTATCATTTATGTTTATTTATTTCATTTCTATCCTAGCCCCGCTCGGGAGCGACTTTATTGTACCCAACCGCTAACAACATTGTAAACAGAAATCAACCATCCCCGCTAGGAGTGAGATGTTTAGTAGGGATGGAGAGATTCGGAAGGTCGTACGGCACAATAATGATCCAAAAAGGGGGATCACTTGAAAAATCGCCGACATTTTTATAAGTAATGGCGCGGAACAAGCGGCATAGGGATCAATAATCATAAAATGTCCCGATTCGAGCCCTCGCTCTTCCTAATAGGTAAAAAGCGCAAAAGTGCATCTTTTCCAATCAAGCCAACCCGATTTAGAGAAAAAGCCTGCAATTGTGCGCCAATTCTTAACCAACTATACCCGAAATGGGACAGACTAGATCAAAAAGAGGCATTTTTGCAGGAATATTTCCGATGGAATATAAGATTTGCCTAAAAGATGTAAAAATGCATCTTTTCTATAATCGATTGAACACGCAAGCTTTGAGCCTGTCATAGGCTGCTCCGCTTGAAACCCGTTCATCCGAAATTGCCTATCTTGCTACCGTCCCACTATTGAATTGGTGCCTACGCAAACCATCCTTTAACCCAGGACAGCAAGCCTTGAAGCAGATCCCACAGGAAAAACCTTACCTCCCGGTCAGCCGGTGCCTGGAGAGAAGCTTGCCGAAGCGAGTCGTCCTCCTGCTGAGCCTTGCTTTGCCCATCGCCGCCTTTGGTATCCTTGGCAAGCTGAGAAGCACCTTGTCCCTCCTCCTTCTTCCCTTTAGATGAAGTGGAGTCCTCCTTGTCTTGGGCGACGGCTTGACCGGAAGCAACGTCAACGAAGCATAGCGGCGGGAAGAGCACGCACCACCAGTTCTGTCCCTGGCCACTGCCTAATGTAACTTTAAGAGCTTCGTAATCTCCGGCCGGATATACGCGGCTGCCATAGAGCTTGGTCGGAAATTCAGCGCTTCCCAACTCTACTTTAAATTCGTAGTCGTAGCCCCGTTTTTCCAGAATTTCTGCAATCAACTCACGAAAAACCGGCAAATGTGCTTCCACCTGCTCCCTAGCTTCCTCAATAGAGGCAGGGCCGGTTACCCAGCCGTTCATCTCTTCAACGATCGCATCGCGGATCAAACGTTTGATCGCCTGATCCTGCACCGAATCGGAATTGGCCAATATTCTTAGGCGGATCGCCTCCTCCGGAATACCCGATTGGAAGACAGCCGCGTTGGTTTTGTTCGATTCCCAGCAAAATAACAGAACAATAAGGGCAAAAGCGATATAAGCGTATTTATGAAAGGATACTCTTCTTACCATTGGAATCTATCTCCTCTCCTGAATGCCTACTATCCAGTATGGCCTTCCCGAGAAGGAGTTATACTATATCTCAATATTTTTAGTAGATTGATAGAATCCTTTAAGAAGAGTCCTTAGCAGCCCAATATAGGGGGGTGGCTGTCGGCTTGGGAACCTGATTTATGAAAGACGGGATCAACTATCCGGCTGAACCCGTCCCGTCTTGAATGGCCACGTTATAGCGAAGCTTTCAGCGCCAGGCCAGAACATGCCTCTCTATCCCCGCCAGATCGGTAACAATTTGGGTCTCCGACCATTTTCCTTCCCGCTTAAGCATCTCTTCGACCGCCCTTGCCTGGCCCTGCCCGACCTCAAAGCCGACCAATGCAGGAGGGGCAGCCAACTTGTCCATGTCAATCAGGAACCGGCGATAATAGTCCATCCCGTCTTCCCCTCCGTGAAGCGCGAGATGCGGCTCATATTGGCCAACTTCCTTCTGCAGTGAAGGCATGTCCCCGGATGGAATATAAGGTGGATTGGAGACGAGAATATCGATTTCTGCCCTCTTCCGAATGAGCGGATCGAGCAAATCTCCAAGCATAAACTCGATCCGTCCTTCTCCGGTATGCTTTGCCCCGTTCAATTTGGCAACCTGCAGAGCCTCCTCCGACAGGTCCGTAGCCCATATCCGCCATTCCGGACATTGAACGGCCACAGTCACCGCGATAGCGCCGCTTCCCGTCCCAACATCGACCAGAAGCGGTTCTTGCTCTGGCCACATTCGTTTTCCCTGCTTGATCAGGGCTTCCACCAGAAGCTCGGTCTCGGGGCGTGGAATGAGAACTGCCGGTGTAACCGTATAAGAGAGTCCATAAAACTCCTGCTCTCCTATAATATACTGTACAGGCTCTCCGCTTGCTTTCCGTTGGATGGCCACCTGCCATGCAGACATCCGGTCTTCGGGAAAAGACTCCTGCCAATTCAAGAGCAGCCGGTTGCGGTCCCACCCCAGTACATACTGGAGAAGCAGCTCGGAGCAGGCTCCGGCATCCGGAACCCCCTGCCCCTGTAAAAAAGAAGAAGCCCATATATAGGCTTCCCGAATCGAAGAAGGCCGGTTGACATTCATCGGCTTACTCCCCTTTTTCCAACTGTTCGGCTTGTGCCGCTACGGTTAACGCTGAGATGAATTCTTCCATATCCCCATCCATTACGGATTCCAGCCGATGAACGGTCATACCTATGCGATGGTCGGTGACCCGGCTTTGCGGAAAGTTATAGGTACGAATTCGTTCGCTCCGGTCTCCCGTTCCGATCTTGTTCTTGCGCTCCGAATCGTACTTCTGCTGCTCTTCCTGTAAAAATTTATCGTAGATACGGGCACGCAATACTTGCAATGCTTTCTCTTTATTCGAGTTCTGGGATTTGCCGTCCTGACAGGTGGCCACTATTCCCGTTGGCAGGTGGGTAACGCGAACCGCCGATTTGGTCGTGTTGACGGACTGTCCTCCCGCCCCGCTCGAGCAGAATGTATCTACACGGATGTCGCTTTCCTTGATTTCCACTTCTACTTCCTCGGCTTCCGGAATGACTACAACTGTCGAGGTCGAAGTATGAATCCGTCCTCCCGATTCCGTCACCGGTATCCGCTGCACACGGTGTGCCCCGCTCTCATATTTGAGCTTGCTGTAGGCCCCTTTACCGGACACCATGAAGATGACCTCTTTAAAGCCTCCCAGATCATTCAGGCTGGCTTCCAAAATTTCCGTCTTCCAGCCTTGACGGTCGGCATAACGCGTGTACATCCGATAAAGATCGGCAGCAAACAGCGCCGCTTCGTCTCCTCCGGCTGCACCGCGAATTTCGACAATGACGTTCTTGTCGTCATTCGGGTCCTTGGGAAGCATTAATATTTTGATCTGCTCCTCCAGCTGTTCCCTGCGCTCCTCTAGCTCATCAATCTCCATTTTGACAAGATCGCGCATTTCATCGTCCAGCTTTTCATTCTGCATTGCCTTGGCATCGGTCAGCTGTTCGATTACCATTTTATACTCGGTGTAGGCATCATAAGCTTCCTGGAGGTCGGATTGTTCTTTGGAATATTCTCTTAATTTTTTGGTATCGTTAGCTACGTCCGGATCGCAGAGCAATTCGCTCAGCTTCTCATAACGATCGGCCAACGATTGGAGCCGGTCTAACAAGCGCACTCACCTCTTGACAAGGATGGATTAATCAATCGTTCGATCTTTCTTGGGTTGCGTAAATGGCGAGATTTCATATCGCTTTATATGATTCTGGCTTCAGGAACCTTCCCATATCGGGTTAAAATTCCGTCCGCTCACATCTATACATTAAAGCGGAAATGCATTACATCTCCGTCCTGAACTACATAATCTTTACCTTCCAGACGCAGTTGGCCTTTTTCCTTGGCTGCGTTCATAGATCCGGCTGCAACCAAGTCCTCATAGGACACAACCTCGGCACGGATAAAGCCCCGCTCGAAGTCGGTATGAATAACGGCCGCCGCCTGAGGCGCTTTCGTTCCCTGGCGGATGGTCCAGGCCCGTACTTCCTGTACTCCTGCTGTGAAATAAGTATACAAGCCCAGAAGCTTATAAGCGGCCCGAATAAGCCTATCCAGTCCGGACTCCTTCAGTCCGAGCTCCTCCAGGAACATTTCGCGGTCCTCACCCTCGAGCTCCGCGATTTCCGATTCTACCTTGGCGCTGATCGGAACTACCTCTGCGCCTTCCTTAGCCGCGTATTCTCTTACCAGCTGAACATAAGGATTGCCATCGGCATTGCCGGCCTCGGCCTCGCTTACATTCGCTGCATACAGTACAGGCTTGATTGTCAACAAATGAAGATCGCGGATCAGCAGTTTCTCCTCATCGCTAAGCTCGACACTGCGGGCCGGTTTGTCCGTCAGCAGAGCTTCCTTGATCTTTTCCAGACATTCTACCTCGGCCGCGTATTTTTTATCCCCGCTTTTCATATTTTTACGGGAACGGTCGATTCTTTTCTCAACGGAGTCCAAATCGGCCAGAATCAGTTCGAGGTTAATGGTCTCGATATCGTCAATCGGGTTCACTTTACCCGACACATG
The DNA here is from genome assembly GCF_051966115.1 of Paenibacillus sp. SAFN-117. Lineage (NCBI taxonomy): Bacteria > Bacillati > Bacillota > Bacilli > Caryophanales > Paenibacillaceae > Paenibacillus > Paenibacillus sp. SAFN-117. The sequence continues at coordinate 41,284 of NZ_JBQCLK010000006.1, read as the reverse complement.
TGTAATATTCTCATCCTGAAAACAACGGACAACATGAACAATGGCGTCCACTTCGCGAATATGGGCCAAAAATTTATTCCCCAGGCCTTCTCCCTTACTGGCTCCTTTGACAAGCCCGGCAATATCGACAAATTCAAAGGCTGTCGGAACGATCCGGTTAGGCACGACGATCTCTGCAAGCTTCTGCAGACGTTCATCGGGAACTTCAACGACCCCCACGTTCGGATCGATCGTACAGAACGGATAGTTGGCGGATTCCGCCCCTGCTTGGGTTATCGCGTTAAACAAAGTGGATTTTCCCACGTTAGGTAAGCCGACAATACCTGCTTTCAAAGCCATTTAGGACAACTCCCTTATTATATACGTCAATCAAGTCATCAAGATATTATACCGCATATTAAGAAAAAGCTCCAGAGACTTATACGGGAGCGGTTCCATTTGAAGGAAATCGACAAGGCATAGCCGGTTTGACTGTTTATTGTGAGAAGTTCCTTTTGGGCACAAAAATCCCCGTCAGCCGGTCGCTAACGGGGATTCGTAGGTTGAAAAGATTTAATTATTCTACAACACCGTATATGATCTCTGACTAAATCCTCATGCTGTCACCCTAACTCTTCTCACATTGGAATTCACAGAGTCGTTACTGGATCATTCGTCAGATCGTTGGATTGGATGGAGTAACTTCGGCTTAAGGGTTTAATCTGATATTATTAGAATCAACCCTATATTGAGATTTAGCGACAACTGAATATTAGTTCTGAACGTTATTATAAAGAGAGCGGTGAAAGGAGAATTACAATGAAGCTTTATATTCTTGCCATCTTCATTCTGCTTACTAGTTGTACACTGTCACCAAATAATGATCCTCATGAGTCTACCGAGTTCGAAAGCCCGCCATTTTCACTTCAACCTTCATCTTACCCATCTCCGCAATCAACTCCCCAACCTTCAACCCATCCAATATCTGAAAGTAAACAATTAGCTCATTCTATGCTTAAAGATGCTTCTAGTAATCAATTCGATGATATCGAAAATATCGTTGGCGGATTAGACAAGGAAGAGCTGGACGAACTTCTTAAGTATGTCTTGACTTATTGGCACCAATACTCCTATAAAAATCAAGAAGATTTACAATTGGTATCTTTATTACTGGAAAAAGGCGCGGATCCTAACGGTGTGGATGATGATGGAATGCCCTTGCTTTTTATTGCGAGGACAGCCGATATGCTTATTCTAATGGCAGAAGATAGAAGGGCTGATTTAAATGTTAGATCTCCTCATGGAAACACATTACTATTAGACGCTATTGGATCCTATAGGAGTGATAAAGTGGAATACTTGCTTCAAAGAGGTGCTGATCCCAATGAAGAAGGAAATCCCAATGAACAAGAGAAGTGGTCGCCTCTTCATCTTGCCATTGCATATGCAGATTATGAAGATTTGATGATGCCAATTGTGGAAAGTTTATTGAATCATAAAGATATTGACTTGACCAAAGTAGATGAGGAAAACCGGACTCCCTATGAGCTGGCTCTTCAGCTGGAGAGAACCGCGGTACTTGAATTATTTGAAAAGAAAGGGTTAGTTAATTCTGCGGATTAAATAACAAAAAGGGCTTTCTTGCGAGGCATTATCTTGTCACTTGCGGAGAATAATTCGGACAGATAGGCTTGCCCCCAAAGCATATGTGCCCCAGGAGCAGCTATATGAACGATGATCGGCAATGTTCAGTAAGTTGTACTTAAGTGATTATTGGAATTCGATCGCCTCCCTCCCCCACTAATTGAAAATCTGCAGGGGAAGGGGGAAAACAGAGGGATCGCGATAATGGGCGAGTAACCTGCCGCTCTGGCCTGTTGAGCCAAAGCTTCCGCATTCGCACGGACAGAGAATGCGCCTAGCTGTACTTTGTACAGTCCCCCCGTAAACACAATATAAGGGGAAAAGCCTTTGGAGCGTGCATCTGCAGCCATTGTTTCCGCATTGGCACGAATGCTGAAAGCACCGATTTGCACTTATTTTGGCCGTGATCGTCACCTCCATGCTTCAATTTATATGCAGCTGATATTAACGGCTTGTACTCCTGTAACAGAAGAGCATAAGATGGTAGGGTTTCCTAGATTAAGCAGGTCAAAGCCCCCTTTTCTATAATGAAAAGAGGGCTCCGTTGAAATTGAATTCATTAAGATTATATTGTTGTCGTTGCACTAATACCCAAGTTTTCTTTTTTTCATTAGTATCCGACAATCCAGCTATAAATTGAAACCTTTGCCCTCCGGCTTGGTTGGATTGCTTATGATGCCAAGCGTGGCCAGGACGACTAAAATAGCATCGGCCAACAGCACGATCCCGGTCGACCAATCATGGATTAATGTATAGTTTTGGGTTTGCTTTTTCACGTTGCTATCCTGTCTCTACAATCTTCCTTTCGTACCCCATTCTTAATAACGATTAATTCGGAAGTACAAAATCTTATCGAAAACGATATACTCTTTGCGATCCAGGAACGGCCCCCGATTCTCATATCTTTCGATTACATAAGCAGCCGGCCCCCGTCCTTCTGAACGGTTCTCGTACCAGTTGGTGAAGGCCTCGAGCTCCCAATTCCACAGGTCAAACTCGCGCTCTAACCCGTTGTCCATCGTAATGAGCAAAATTCCACGCTCCATGGATCGAGCCTCCGGAGTAGCCCATGCAACGCGCGAAGGCGGACTTTCCCCATTGTGCTTGTCTACTGCCGTAACGGTATAAAAATAGGTTTGGCCGTTATAGACATTGAAGTCGGAATAATGGGTGTATACACTGGAGGTCACGGTTACAAACGGACCTTCCGGAGAAGTTGATTTTTTAATGTTGTAATAGACGGCTTCGCTTACATCTGGCCAATGAAGGTAGACTTCATTGTCTTCGCCATATGCCCACAAGTAAGACGGTGCATCTGGCCACGGTACAGGCGCACCTCCATAAATGTTCAGCTCCTGAATGTTGACCACGTCTTCTTGACCGCTGTAGCTAAATGAAATATAGCGGACATTTCTTACTTCTTCGTTCGTGTACTTGATGGTTCCGTCTGGAGCACCGTTGTACAAATAAGTAACATCAGTAACGGTCATCAGTTGGCGGCCGGAGCTGTAGTAATACACGTCAACCGGTTGCGAAGCTTGTACCTTCAGAGCTGTCGCTGACACTTCTTTTCCAAGATCGATCGTCAAATATTGGTTTTTCGGTAAGGTGTAACTGGTGTCTGGATTATGGTCTGTTACCGTAGTTACCGAATTTCCCTCGCCAAAAGGCGTTGTACTGTGAGTCAATGGTTTGTAGCTTAAATAGCCTAGTGGATCACCATCCGGACATGCCGCGGAAGCGAATGGCATAGCCAGGGTCAGGCCCAGCGCCAGCATAAGAATGATAGCCATAGCGCGTAACCCTCTCTTTTTAGTTAACATCATTGTTTCTTCCTCTCCTTTGTAAAAAAGTATTTATTTTCATAGATGGGGCTTGAGTCCGGCAAGGTATTACGACTAATCAAACAAACCTCAGCCAGCCCTCGGTACCCCAAACTATAAAAACCAAAATTGTTGCTGCATCGGGATCTACAAAACAGTTCTTATGAAGAAGTGAAGCGTTGGGTGCTCCCCTTGCATCATGTCGCCACTATCTTGAATCCTGAAGAACAGGTGTAAAACTGCCTTTTACGCTACAAGTTAAAGCCTTTGCTTTGAGGATGAGTAGGATTGTTTAAAATCCCAAGCAGCACAAGAATCTCAAGCATTCTTTGCGTAACAAACTCTACCTCTTCCCGGGTAAAAGTGATAAGTCCGGTGTAGATCAAAATATCGGTTACCAAAGCAATTAACGCCGCCCATAACCCGTAATTTCTAAACCGTCTTTTTTCCAACATCTTTATCCTCTCCTCCAACTTCAATTTGGTTATGTCTAGCTAATAGGATCAGATTCAGCCACGCCAATTCAGATAAGGTGAGCCGGCCGGTATAGGCTTTTTCCGCCCAGGTATAGTCCGTTATGAGCGCCGGCTGCATTTTTCCGTTGACGCTTTCTCTGTACATTTTGTCTATGGCGTCCCCAAGCATTTTCCATTGCCACGTCTCCAGCTTCAATGTGTCTCCCTCCCCCTCATCCCGTTCTCCTTGTAATTCCCGATAGAGTCGAGCCCACGGAAACTTTGGCCCCGGACAGGACGGCTTTCCTCTCGGATTAACTTGAAAATGACCGATAACATGATAACGGTCCAGTTCGAAGACTGGGCCCCATATTTCTTGAACCTGCTGCTGGATATACCGGTGCAGCCAAACCGAAGCCTGGAACTGAGCCTCGGTTAAATCACCGTCCGTGCCTTCGTGTTCGATGGAAACGGAATAAAGGTTAGGGTTGATTCCCGGATGGTCTTGGATCACAGGTGTCTTCGACTTGGCAATATCGTCAGCCCCGATTCCGTTAGCCCAAGCCATCCTGCGAATATCTACATATTGGTGGATGCGGCCGTCCTTCGACACTCCGAAATGAGCCGATGATGTATAGTTATTGGGGCTCGTAAACCAGGAATCCATGCTTACCATGGATCCCGCCGAGATATGGTTAACAATGACAAAGGGGACCTGCGTCCCCCGGCTGCTGCTGTTGGTATGTTTGTTTCCTTTCCACTCAATAGATCTCAAGCCGATTCCCTCCGCGGCAAAGAATCTTTAATTTCTTCCACTTCATCAGCCAGCTTCTGAACGGCTATCGCTAACTGTTGATTGTTAGTTTGCGCTTTTTCCAACGCAACGATCAGCCGCTTCTCTCTGGCTTCGCTCTTCTGCTCCCTCTTGTCATGAGTCCGAATAACGTAAAAAAATAAGGCAACAAACAAAATCGCGAAAATTCCTTGCGTTGCCGCAGCATTGATAACTTCGGATTCCATCACCTCACCTGCTTTCTAATAAAATGAGGAACATTATAAAAAAATGTTGAATTATTGGGTGCACCAAGTTAGAGCAACCAGATTTTTGTGTTCAGAATGTCCGCTATTTTCTTCACCTATGAGGCTGATCTTTGTTATGAACGGCAAAAACCGAGTACATTATCGCACCTTAATTGGACAAGACTTGAGTGAGTTCATGATGTTTTTCTCTTGGAAAATAGGGTTCGTTTGAGCAAAGATGCGGGTTTAGAAAATCGCTTCGGGGGGGCTTCACCGGTAAGCTGTTGGTATTGCTCGGGTGTTATTTGTTTTGCCTGCAGGAAGACCTTTAAATCTTCGGTGGTGTACCGCCCTTCCTCGTAATAGCTTTTGATACACGGGTACCAGTTCATCCTTTTCCGCCTCCTTTCTATAAGCTTCCTTTCGTGGCCAAAGTTAGCAGCAGCTCTGCGTTTCGGCTTTTGATCTCGTTTATTTCCGCATCCTTAGCCATAAAATCTTGTTGCAATTTCGCCATCGCAGCTTCCAACTGCTCGACCTTCTCTTCGGTTGAGTGCGGTTGGGGCTGGCTTCGAAGTTCCTCAATTTCCCCCGGCATCAAACCTTCTATCCAAAACTGCATAAGATCTATGGGAGACAGAGAAAATGGTGTTTCAATTCCCGTTTCGCCGTTCCCTTGCTCCACCTCTTGCTGCCGTTCTTCTAGTTCCTGTTCATACTGCGATACAGCGGCTTGCCACGCCTCAAGATCAAACCGTGGCTTGTACAGCCCAGGAGGTACGGGGACGGCCACTGTGTAGCCTATGAGGACAACTTCGGGATTTACCGGCTCTTTTGCCTCCTCTGCCTCATCCAGAAATTCCATTGGTTCCAACTCGTTCGATGCCGGAACAGGCTCCATAATAGGAAAAACGCCTGTCACATGGTCGGCAACAAGCGTTACATCCTTCATATATCCGTCCAAGTCGGTTATTATTGCTTCTTTCAAAGTGTGACCTCCTTACTTATATGCACGGAAAGTTATACCCTGCAATGAAATATAGGCATTTTTTGCATTTGATGAGGCAAGCTTTACAATTCCCGTCGGATCCACATCTATTCGGATAAAGCTATCACCTATACCCGTAACATAACCATTAACCGGAAAAATAAGTGTTTTGTCCGGCCTAAATCCTACGGGAAGTATAAATAATGGTGTACCTGCTGTCGATATCCCCTTGCTCACTAAACCCATAATAGTAACAACATTTGATTCATCCTTATAGTAAAAAGAACGTTCATAATCTCCTCCATAATCTTCCCACCCATTAAGAAGCGTCGGCTTTATCCGCTGCGGCAGCTCCTTCGTAGCCTTTTCATTTTCAAGGACTGTGATGCGGGCAAGAGCATTCTTGCTTTCCTCGACTAGACTATCAACTGTTTTCCTCAGATTAGACGCATACTCGGCGCTGATAACTGTTGGAGCTATGCCGATCTTGTATGTGTCCAGAGCTAGGTAGGTGACTTGGTAGACGGCTGAGGGGTCGTAAAGTCCTGACTCCTTTTTAACATATGCGAGTTGATTGCCATATGAATTAATTGGGTCATAATTCAAAACCCATGTGCTGTCCTTAATTCCGTTTTTATACACGCCCTTAATGACATCCGTTCTGTATTTCAATAACGTACCTGTAACATTTTTATTATTTATAGCCCAAGTGGTAGTGCCCTCTCCGACATTTGCTTTTTCTCGAACCACAATCCCCGTACCAACTTCAACCTTGTTCGTTCCCTCATAGAGCATCAGACTACCTTCATGCCCCAGTGGCTCATCTATAGGGTTGGCTAGCTTGTATTGAAGGAGGTAGGGAGTATAACCAGGAGAAAGGGTCGTAGGGGTAATACCTGTCGGATTCCCTGCACTCCACATCTCTACCCAACCCTTAATTTGTCCGGGCTTTCCATTATAAGGACTCCTTGCGTCTGACGTACTTGCATCATACATTCTCCAGCCCCAAAAATACGCCTTAATCTCGTCCTGGCTCGGTTCGTAGTCTGGCCCCCATCCACTATCGGAATTGGCAATAATAATATGGACAGCGCCACTACTTATTGATGATGTATCAGGTCTGCCGTCCGCAGACGAGCTATAGTACTTACCGAGGATTCGTCCATCATATTTAACAACGAAATGAGCATCTGGATTATCATTGCTATTAGATGTAATGGCGTTGTTATCAACAAATGCAGAAACTGTTTTAAACTGTTGATTTTTAAAGCTGTTCTTCCAATCTAAATTACCATCCAACTCCATCCGTCTAAAATGCCTCACAGCTCTTGGCCTGCCCTCATTGTCCATGTACATCCTGTCTGCCACTGAGCCGTCTGGATTAGACGCTAACTGGCATGTTGGCAGGTACATATAGGTCTCTCGTCCATCATCTGCTTTAGTACTTAGATACACCCTATTGACGTTTTGCAATGAATCCACATAGGGATATTTTGCTGCGACTTGCTCAGGAGTCATGGAGTCGATGGTGTTATACTCTGCTTCAGTGATTTCGTAAAGTCGGATACCATCGATATACATCACATTTCCGGCCTCGCCTTGACCGTAAAAATAGATAGTGGGGCTAGTCCCCTGCGTATACCGGAACTTTAAGACGGCAGCTTTAAATTTTGTACTAATTTCAATGTTATTGGAGTCAACTATTTCAGAGATTCCATCCCAATATTGCATTCCGGAAAAGGATGAAAAGCTTTCATTTTTTATATATGATACAGCTACATAGTAACTATTGAGTTTCAAATTGAACCTTCTACTAAATCCTTGTGTGCTAGTACTCGTAGCTGTGATCTTAATAGAAGTATTCCCATATACTTTATTTTCCGAGTTCAGTTCTCTTACAGCATAATTCAGTGAATTCCAAACATTTATATCTTCGCATTTCCCGTCCCGACCCAACAAGTTAATTAATGTTCTGCCTCGTATGTTCGTAATTCTAAGCGGAGTATCCCTGTTAGCTGTTATTGTTTGCAGGCCAGATTTTAGTGTTATTGGAACACTTGGGACCTTGTCTAATTCTGCATGTACATCGTGAATGCCTTGTTCAATTCGATTCAAATCAGTTTCTTTGACGATATCATCATATTTCCAATCAGTCTTAGACTGATAGGTCATGTTCTTTGCACCTCCCATGTTAAACTTATGCCGAAAGGTTAATAATGAGAAAAACTACCGCGGCGTTGAAATTATTTCTTCGTATTCAGCTTGCGTTATTTTATCTGCATCTACCCAAACCTGTAGTTTTGCTTCATCTGTCCACTTACGCTTCCAAGCAAGTAAGCACCAGTCATAGTCTTTGCTTTTCATCTACAGCACCCCTCTCAGCATTAGATCAGTTTGCAGGTCGAACAATGTCTTGCCAAGCATTTCATTTTCCATTTTTGTTTGGATCAATTCAGTTTCATCATCAAACAGCCTTTCGCCTAGTATTTCCGTCTCGGTCGGCCCCCTTGGCGGAGGAGGTGGGCGATTTGCTATTTCTTCGTCGATCTCTTCTTGTGTCTTCTCACGAATTTCGTTACCGTCGAGTTTCCACCGGGAAGTATCTGTTAGAAACATTTGCCATTGATCGAACGTAATTGGGATGGCAGATTCAGGTATTTCGTCATAAACGTCACTTGCGTAGAATGTGAAGATGTTCCCGGAATCGTCGAATTCTACGTATCTTACGGGTTCTTGCGTAAATTCTTCGTTCATTTCTTTACCTCCCACTTAGTGTCCAACGGCGAACCAGTAGAACCCTCTACCTCCGCCTTGCTCTCCAGAATACTTGAAATTTGCGGTAAATCCGAACCTAGTCGAACTCCATACGCTTAAGTCGACGGCATAATTATCGTACTTTATAGATGGAGATATTGTTATATTTCGCGCGTAGTTAGGGAAGGCTATCGGGAACGTGACCGGATATTCTCCCGAAGTCGGAGGAGTTCCGTAGCCCCACTGGATAATTAGACCGCTGGCTAAACACTGATATCCCGCTTGAGCTAATGATGCAGAGTTGTTCCTATTCGTCCATACTTCCGAGCCATTAAATTTAAAGCTTGAGCCGTCGTGTTTAAGCTCAATAAGTCCATTTGTATACGCCAGGCTATCATTGAGCGCTTGCAGACGAAGCATATCCTCAACGACATCCCATCTATAATTCCTTTTATTAGGGGTATCATTAGCACCCCCTAGGAAATGCAGAGGGAAATTTCCAGAGCAGTGTACTTCGCTGTTAAATTTTTGAAGTGCCGCGAATGTCTTTTCGCCCGTTATCGTCTCCGCTCCAGCCTTGCTAACTTTCGTATTTGGATCAAAATTTCCAGTGTGAAAGACTGTTTTTCCCTGTCCGGTATAAAGCTGGCTCCCGTCCATGGAAGCCCGCAGAATGTCATTTATCCATGAACCGATAGGGTTTGATGAGTCCATTCTTTGTATATAAAAAGTAGAACTGTTTAACGTAGCTCTGACCGCCACATCTTCACCAGCGTGTCTTATTGCTATTGTAGGACTGGAGGAACGCGACGATATCAGGGCGGGGACATATAGATTACCGTTCATAGTATCTCCGGCCTTGCTGACTTTGGAAGAAGGGTCAAAGTTTCCAGAATGCCAGATCTCCAACCATTCCGTCCAAGTAGTGTTAAGTTTCCTTGTTAGTATGCGCACAGTACTTGCGTCCGTCCTTAGCGCTGTCTGATACACTTGGTTTGGGTGTCTCGCCTCTATCCTACATATTCCCCATGGGACATCTGACGGCCTATTGACGGTAGTATCGTTAATCAATACCCATCCATTTTCTTTCTCATCGTTCAAATTAGTTGAAGTTCGAAGAGCGTTCGTCCCTAATCCAAACGACTTCACCCAGTTAATCGTGCTCTGCTCCGCTGTATTCGCTTTGGCTTGAGCTCCATCTACTGACTCAACCTTTACCCATCCAGAAAAATTAGGGTTTACATTTGTATCAAAGTATCCAATCCATTCATGAGCAGCTCTTCCGTTTCCGTTAAAAAACTTTAGTGCAACGCGATATGTCGAGTATCTTCGTACGAATAGCATCCCCGCCGTTGCTGGGTAGGCCGTCGAAGGGTTTGTAGTAAACTTTTGGAATCGCAACTCCGACTTATCCGGCATCGCTCTGCAAATTGCTTCCATGGTCTCAGAACCTTCTGTTAACCCAAGCTCAGTAATGTTGTTGAATACTTTCCAGCCAGCAGCATTATTAGCTATCGCATCCACTTCCGCCTTCCTGGCCACATGGTTACTATCAGTAGGCACACCAACCATAAATTGCCCTGACGCATCACGCAGAGCTATCCGGTTAGGCATTGCATCATCGGTAGCTCCATGTACGAGAGTCGCATTTTCGTGGGAGGTTAAGTCGGATTGAGCTTCTTCCGCCTTTTGGCGGGCAACCTGTGCTGCTGATTTATTATCGTTAATCTCCTGCCCAAGCTCATTCATATCCTCCGGCTTAACTATGTCCTCGTATGTCCAATCGGTTTTTGCCATGCTATCCCTCCTTGACCTCGATGGTCTGAACCATAATCGTATCGGTTGTCACCGGAACGTAAACCTGGTTTGAGCTCAGGACCCGGTTGTCTGCTTGTTTAAGCTCGATCAGTGTGATCGTCTCGACTGAACCGAACGGAACCATATAATTGAGGATCACTTCATTATTCTCCGCTTGTTTTGAAGTGAAGCTGGTAATCTCATAGGTTCCATTCAATACGATTTTGGCTATTTTCGAATCCGTAAACTTCGCAACCTCGTTTAATAAATGAGTTGTTATCACTTTATGACCACCTCCGGACCTAAGGAAGCAAAGGGACGTTCTCCAAGCTTCCAGGTTCCATCCAGTTTATAATTCCATGTCATTTCATGCTGTGAAATATGCTCAACCAGTTGGATCTCATCCCTTACTGCGGTTTGCTGATGATAGACCAGGTTGGCCGGCTTCATGCTCATGACCGTATGTTCCAGTTCTTTAAAAATGTGCGCATCCTGGATGCTGGCCGTGATTGTCAGGATAAAATTCTGAATATCGACTCTGGCGGAAGCCCGGTTCTTCCCCAGCAGGTAATCCATTCTTTCCTGAAGGTAACGAATCGTGAATGGCGGCTTGGTGGAATATCGGTTAATGATGCGCTTCTTACGAAACTCCAGAGACTCCGCATTCGGATCGGCCTTAATTCCCAACTGCTGCTCCCGCCGTTTAACCGCCTGCTCGGAGGAAGTCAGCACGAATTGATCCTGGAACCATCGATCCAAGGCCTCATAAAGCCGGGCCAGTTCTTCATCGGAACGATCTGTCAGCTCCAGAACCTCTACAATCTCGTGATAGATTTCAGGCAAATAAGAAAGCAGTTTATCCCGCATGGAGTCCCACCCTTCCCATGACCGGCACTTCCTCAGGCCCAAGTTCCAGGTTGCTGCTGCTGCCGTTCAATTTCGTCTGGGCAATGTCGGCTATTCCTTTGATCGATAAGACACGCGCTTCCAACTGACTGATCCGAACCGTGAGCCGCTCTTCCTGATTCCAAAACTTGCGCAGGGACAACAAATAATCCTCAATAACTCCTTCAATGTCTTCCTGTACTTGCCCCAAGGTCATCTCCGGTTCCAAAGTAATCGTCGTTTCGACATCAATGGAGATCCCCTCCACACCGCGAATGGTTACTTGATGGCCAATCGGTGCCAGACCTTGCCCTTTGCCCCTGTTTTGAACCGGATCGATTAGGGTCTGCACTTCTTCGATCAGCTTCTCTGCCGGAGGGGAAAAATCGCTGGTAATGACCGTACACTTAACGGTCCCTCCACCCTGCCAAACCGGGAACACTTTCACCCCGCCAATCCCCGGAATAGACTTGATTTTCTGCCGGTAATCCGAAATATTGCCGCCGAATGGCTGCTCATTGATCGTTTCCATATAACGCTGACGGAGGGATTCGTCACTCTCTTCATCTTCGCCGTGAACCAGCACTTCTCCCAACTCCGCCCGGGCCAAATCTTTAATATAATCGACCGGAAGCATAGGGCCAAACAGACCATTGCCTATCTCCCCGGCTTTCTCACAGACCATAGTATACTCACCGACTGCTCTTTTTTCCGCAACCACGAAATATACCTGATCCACAGAAAAACGGCTTCCTACGGGAACGTCTACGGGCTCGCCTTTGGAATTATAAAAAAAGCCCTTACGCCTGGCAGGGGTCGCGGGCTTCCTTAATATTCCGAACTCTGCGGTTCTGCGCGCGAGATACTCCCCGCTTGAGGTGTCCGCGTAGGAAAGTCGGATATTTTTGTCTACTTCAATGTAAAACTGCGCCAGCTCCGCTGCAGCCGGAGCCAATGCATCATAAATGATGCTTCCTTCCCTCTTGTCCAAATTTGCAGGAATGCGATCCAGCATCCGCTGCAAAATCGCCTCGAAGGTCTGCTGCTCATACATTCGATTTCACCTCCTCAGAAATGCGAAAGCTGCCATAATCGGAATGAACCGTAAACTGCGCCAGAGCTGAATCTCCATGATAAGTAATATCGAAATCATCCACTTCCTTAACCCGGTCATCCTGCATCAATGCCTCCCGGACCCGGCGCTTCAATTCCGAATGAAACAGCCCGGCGTCCTTTCCCAGCAAACCCATCAGCTCACTGCCGTAATTGGGACTATAAATGAGATGCTCATACCGCTCGGTTCGCAATATTTTATAGACGGATTGCCGGACAGCCTCCAGCCCGTCGGTCATGCCGATGATTCGCTTATTAGACAAATCCAGCCGATAGGTTCGGCTGGGCTGCCGTCTCTGTCTGATCTCCTTAGCTTCACGAATGGTGCCTCCTTGAGGGATCATGATCCCACCACCCGACCCAGGATCACGAAGCTCTGTCCGCCTTGCGCCCGGATGAGAATTAGTTTATCTCCGCGCTCCAATCCTCTGCGGATGATAACCTCCTGATCGCCTATCCATACTTTGTACTCTGTCATATGTTCGGGAATAATTAAAAAATCCTCCGTGAGCGTAGACTTCTGATCTACATATAGCTCCAGAGGATTTACTTGAGAAACGGTCGCATAGGTGACCGTGACCGGGTTGCCGGCTTGTACGGCACCTATGCCCGCTTTTTTAATAATATCCAGCATAGCCATCAGATCACCCTCAATTCCAACGTCATCGTATGGTTCTCTCCTTCGATCTTGTGACTGCATTGATCCACCAGAAATGTCTGGTTAATATCCAACTCTTCTATCAGGATGGGAACGACACAGCCGGCTCTCAACCGGATATCTCCCAGAGCGTCGACTCTCAACGTTTTTTGCTCCCGATTTTTCAACTGGATCAGTTGATTGAGCATTTCGCTGATTTGCGCCTGGTTCAACTGTTCATCCACCGATTTATATAGCTGAAGCTGCCCCCATCTGGCTATATTGGCGCTGTCCTGTGCAATATAGATTTTTTTCGTATTCTCTTCCTTATTTTCTTGGGATAGCTTTATTCTATTGTAGGTTTCTTTATCGATCGAACGCGAATACTGATAATCATAGAGGAGGCTTTGTTCCCCGAGGGCGAAGTCCACCCTCATATCATCAACACTGCGTAGTGACAGCTCGCCAAAATCATCATAAAAAACATAAATCCGCTTGGTCGATATTAGTGTCAGGTCGATGGCCTTGCAAATGATGTCGAGAAGCTTCTTGTCTTCCTCCAGCATTTTCGGAATACGATACCCGGTATCATCCAATCTTCCTACTTTCAATTGATTGTCTTCGGCAATGCGCTGAATAATTTGTGCAGCCGTAACATCCGCAAACCGGTAGTAGTCGTTGGACAGTAAGTATCGTACCTGATCATAAGCTTTCAGCTTAACGGATTCGTCCATCCCTCTATCTATCGAAAAGACATAACCGTAGAACACATTCATGTCATCCTTGCGGAAACGGATAATGTCCCCGTTGTTAAATTCGAAGCTTCGTTCCTCGTAAAGCCCCCCCCGGACAAAAGTAATATCCAGACTGGCCGGCTTCCCGGTGCGGCTGGTCGCCCATGTTAAATCAGTGACAAGATGGGTAATATCCCATACGTTGCCGTTCTTGTTATCCAATAAAACTTCTATCATACGAACATCCTCCTACGGCAGCTGGATCGTCATACCAATAGGCAAGCTATTCAACTGAGCGTCGCTGATTCCATTTAATTTCTGGATTTCGGGATAGCGGGAACCGTCTCCCAGACATTTTTGTGCAACCTTCCATAAGCCGTCTCCGGCAACCAAAGTATAGGTTTTGGGAGCTTCCCTTTCATCCGGACGCTGCGGCTGCTGAGCTTCCAGAACCGCCTCTCCCTGATCTTCAACAATGGACGTTCTCAGAGCCGAATAAAATACATATTCCTTGAGAGTCAGCTTGAATTCCAAATCGCCGGGGGAGCCCGCCACTTCTCTCCAGGTGAAGTTTTCGATACTAGCCGCAATATTCAATTCCGCTATTTTGACTCCCTCGGAGTCGGGATACATATTTGCACCGGCATAAACCAGTCGGATAGGCCGCTTGGTGGCCATCCATTTTTGAATTTTTTCCACATACCATATCGGTTTCTCAGGCTCTTCAACGACAACATATGGGTATTTCACCATAGGAAAGAAGCTTTCCAGACTTACCTCTCTCAGTTCCGGAGCCTGAATGACATTGATTTCACCCTTGCCCAATATCGTATGAGTTTTGCCTTTTACGCCTTCTTTAATTTCAATGGAAGCAGGATTGACCGGAAGCCGAAACCCGTCTTCTTGGTTATTGTAGCTAAGCCAGACTCCTTCAGTAATCTCTATAGTCATTACCCGTAAACCCCCTCTGCCGCCGACACGAATTCTTCCTCCAGCTTCTGCTCGATACGTCGGATAATCGTCTCGGCATCATAACCGTTGTTGATATCGCCGGTTTGCATATGCACGGTAGGAGTCAGAGTGACAAAGTTCTGAATGCTTTCTATTTCCGCTAGCTCCCGCATGATCTCCAGATCTTCGCTGGCCACTTCGACCGTATTATTGATTTTGCCAACCTCGCCCACTTTCCCGATGGAGTCCATACTTGGAGCCTGCCCCATGAAAGGACTGTCCGTTATACCGGAATTCCAACCACCTAGCAAATCTTCTGAATGGTTGTTATTACCTGTAGAAGGTTCTTCGAGGCCGAACTTGGCTTTAATATCATCCAGGGTAAAGTCTTCAATAAACTCTTGGCCCGCTTTTTTGAATTCCGAGAAATCTGCCTTAAATTCAATTTCAGGGATGAGATCCTCTTCTATTCCAACCAATCGGCCAAAAAAACCGGCTATAGAGTTTATTCCGCTGATTAATCCATTTACAAGGCCGATAATGAAATTAACAGCCCCTTCCGCCACATCCACAATAAAGCCAAACGCCTGGCTGAAAACTTTACGCAGACCGCCGGTTACCGATTGAAAAGCCAATATGGCGGAGATGATTCCAATTATAATCGAGACAAAAAAGATAATCGGATGTTTCCCCATGATTTTGCCTAATGTGCTTAAAGCTGTCCCCAACACTCTTAAGGCGGTAGCAGCGAATCCTGATACCATCCCTACCACTCTTGTTACTAGAGAATAAGTTTGCCAAGCGACCGTGATACCTATTATTAGAGGGGAAAGTGCAATCAATATAATCGCTAATGAACGTATGGCAGTAGCAACCCCTGCAATAACTTGCTTTATAACCTCCCATGCAGGCGGAATATTAAGCACAAGCCATTCAAATCCAAAGGCTAAAAACTCAAGTCCCGAAGCAAGGGCATTAATAAAGGGGTCGAACTGTCCACTTTCAAAAGCGGCGTTTAAAGTATCCATAAGAGGGGCCAAAGCTTCCAATGCTTTAGTTCCAATAGTCGCCAGCATGGTATTAAAGTTGCCCAGTAAGGTCTGCCACTTGTTCACCGGGCTGTCCATCATCGTTTCGAAGGCCTCTTGCCCCATTCCTTGGCTCTCCAATAATTGGTTAAAAGCTGATATAAACCCGTCAAAATCTCCTTTACTTGCGAATTCCCCTAGTTTAAAGGATTCAAGAGCCTGAAGCGGCAGATTTAGTTGGGCAGCCAAACTCCCCAAATCACCCGCTAATGCTTTGCGCACGGTTTCAAATGATCCTTCCATGCCTTTGCCAGACTTGTCAAATACCCGCAGTTTATTCGCTAACAAGTTTAGTTCGCTTATTTGATCAGTGTTTTTAGTCAGGGAGAAATTCTGCAACGTACCTGTTAAATATTCCTTGATATCTGCACCGGTTCTAAGAGCATCCTTCCGGAATTTTTCAAACATCGCGGTTCCAACTTCTTCATTGCCGGTTCTGGCAATGAATGCATCCTTAAGTTGTTCTTGCTCCATAGCGGCATTAAGAACGGCCCCTCCATGTTGTTTTGCCATACTAAATCCTTTGGGGATCCATTTTTTCGCGCCATCCATAAATTTGTTGGATGATTTCTTCTCGCCATTATTTGAAGAGTCCGGAGAGTTCTTATCGGAACTCGGCAAAAAACCGGCCTTCTTCGCTGAATTCTCAATCTTATCAGCTGCTTGTCGCAGCTTGCCCCCTAACTCGTCCAAAAATTTGGCTACTCTTTTAACTCCTTTATTGGAATCTTTGGCAGCTTCGCCTAATTGCTTTGCAGAGTTTGCGGCATAGCTAACACTACTTCGAAATTGCATCGTTACTGAAGTGCATGTATATACCATTCTCTGAAACTTGACCATGGATTGCGCCGTTGAGTCCGAGCTTTGTTTTATACTACGCATAGAAGTAAATTTGGTAATGGTTTGTGTCGCTATCATGAGATCGCTGGTCATTTTAGTAGCTACGACCGGCAGTTGATTCATTGCTTTGGCCGCAGAATCGGCGGCTTGACCTGTTCTATTAAACAACCTACCCATATTGCCGAATATCTGTAAAATACCGCTTATAGAAGCCATATTCCCACCTCCTTCTTTCATTTCTCTGTCGGGAGTATGCTTCGCTTTACTTCCTTCTCTTCTTGGAGGCCCGTTTCTCTTTCTCGACGCGAATGTCGATCATGGCGAAAATCGCAGCCTTCTCAGGCCGCGACATTCTCGCCAGTTCATGCGGTAAAATATGAAGTTCATGGAGGGCATAGTAAGCGTAGTTCGCTTCCCCATCTCCTCCCAATATTAGTTTTTTACTTCGTCCACCATTTCGTTCAGATCTTTGTCGAAGCCGTTGATTTCCTGCACTTTCTGCACAAGAGTTGCATATTCTCCGGGGAGGAGCATCTTCCGCAGCAGCGACTCGGCTCCGAGAACGCCGTACGATTTCTGCAGCTTGTCATCGTTCAGGTTAGGATAGACGACGCTGGCCACAGCGAGCTTGGCCACATATTCGTCGGAGTTGATCTCCGGAGTGTATGCGCCGTTCTTGCCCTTGACCCGTTTGGTCGCGGCCTTGCGGCACTGCTCGTTCTCCTCTTCCGTCATGCTCTTCAGCTTCCAGGCAATCGCTTTGCCATTCGCATCCCGAAACCGGGTCGAGACGACGACCTCCTCCGTCAAATCAGCAAGCGCATTCTGCGCATAGAACATACTTAAATCGCTCATGGTTCATCCTCCTTATTCTGCCGGTTTTCTGAAGCTGCCGATGATCTCTACATCTTCAAAGGTGAATTCAAGCTCTTCCTCGAGAGCCTCGGACTCTGTGTCCAAAGAAGCCATAACGACGCTGTTCAGGTTGACTCCCTTCAATCGGACGATCTGCGAACCAATGCTCGAAGCCGGGTCTTCATTAATAACCTCGATTTCGAAGTAAGTATCGATGCCGGTTTTCATGTAGTCATACATCAATTCCCTAAACCGGGTTGTGACATAATAAATGGTCATGCTTCCCGATCCGTTCCAGCCAATGGCCTTATGCTGAGTTCCCCGACGGCCAAGCGTTTTGACCTCCGCCTTCTCCTTCTCTACCGTTGCTTCCAGCGTTTTAATATAAAACATCTCAATGTTATCGCCATTAATTTTGGCATAAGCCCGACCTTCCTGACCGGAAATCGTATCTCTCGCTCTTAGAAATGCCAATTTACTTCACCTTCACTTTCATATAGATTTTTTCGATGGCATCTACCGGCTGAACCTGAGTTTCCACATAGATACTATCGAGGTCGTGTCCTTCGGAGACGGTAATATCCGTTTGCGAATTGAAATTTTGAATGGCGTTCATGTTCTGATAACGCTCCAGATCGTTGACGCATTCCGAGCGGAATAGACTTCTACCATCCGGATTGTTGTCTACCTTGCCGATATAGTACGTCTCGAATTTCCGTTTAAATTCGTTCGCCAAACCGTCCAGCACGCGGATAGCCCGGTTTTTGGAGAACAGCTTGCCCTTAGTCGGAGTATAGGAGCGGAAGGTATTAATGTCCTGCTCGATAACCGCACGGCCATAGTTGTGCACGAAGACGAACTCGCCGCCGCGCAGAGCGGCTTCGATTTCGCTGTTCGTATAGCGGATGTCCACATCCACCGCATCGTCATAGGCTTGATAGGTTAACGATTCGTTAACCTCGGTGGAGGCAGTTGCTGCCGCAACCCAAGCCGTTGCCTGAATCGCATCCAGCTTAGTTCCGTCGGACAGGATGACTCCATTCTTAACGCTGATAATTCCTTCATAATCCGCTTCCGGGTAGTTGGCCAACACGGCTTGAACCTTCTTCCCTTCGGACTCTCTTAACCGCTTGATAAAGGAAGTATATAGAGATTTCAATGTCGCATCTCCGGAAGGAAGCGCCATCGTCTCAAAATCATACACTTCAATGGCATTCAAATAATCCGTGTAGTCCTGATTGCTTGCCGTACCGTCTTCTCCTCCGGTTAAAGGAAGTCCGGCAGTTGCCTCCGGCACTCCTCCTCCTTCAAATTCAGCCCATGCGTTAGCTTGAAGCTCGGAGAGGTCGCCTACTGTTTGCACGTCCACTTCTTCACCGGCAACCAGCGTGCGAACATCAAATTTATCATTCTGATCAATGTTCGGCTGGACCGTAATCATGATGTCGTTTCCGCGAATTCCGCCGTGCTTCGCTGTCACCCTAAGATCGGTCAGGGTAGCCGATGCTTTAACCCCAGCGTTCACCCGAAACACAAGCAAGGTCCGGGCTCTCTTGAGCGCTTCCCGCACAAGCAGCATTTGGGGCGCTGCAAGGTCATATCCCAATACATCCTTCAGAGAATCACCGGCATGAATGGTCATGACCGTCTTGGCGGGCCCCCAGCTCAATGGAAGCGGCATGGTCACCGTTCCTCGATCCCCCATGGCGCCAAGCGGCTTCGCTTCTCCTGCAAAATTAATATAAACGCCCGGGCGCACTTTATTTTGTGTCGTCCATGTTCCTCCGGCCATTTATTTCGCCTCCCTTTTCATAAACTGTTCTACTTTTTTGGCAACCTGCTCCGGCGTATAGGTTTCGTTGTCCGTCAGCAGGGCGTCCAACACATTTTTTTGCACAGGGGAATACCGGTTGGATTGCAGATACTGCTCCTTGGTATATTCCGCGGGCTGTGCTTTTTTGGGCTTAGCCATGTTTTAAATCCCCTTCCTGGTACATAGTCTTCATCTTTGGCGAGGATGGCCTGGCCCGAATCAACTGCATAGGATACTCGACAATAAATTGAAGGATCCCGTTCTTGATTTCGTGGCTCCAGTGCCTTCCCCGGCATAAATCCCCGGCAATTTCAATTGTCTCCAGATGATCGTATAGAGCTTCGGCCACTTCATGCAGTCCTGCGATGGAGCCGGACCAATATTCAATCGTAAAAGAATGAGTCCGCAAATAACGGTGCTCCGCCTTTTTGACTTGGCGCACGGATGACAGCTTTACGATAAAACACGGCCGTTCCGGTTCTCCGATTACTTCCTCCTCCAGCCAGACGGCGGCATCCGGAAAACGGCGGCGAATGGCCGAAGCGACTGCGTTCCTCACATCATCGAGTGTGACTGACATAATCTATCACCCGCTTGCGGAGATTTGCTGCCCGACCCCTTGAGCCCGATTAAATGCTGCAGGTTAAACGATGGCAACGGTCCCTCCCTCCTTCCTTGCTGGCCCGGATTGCTGCCGCGGCTGTTCCGCATGGCAGCAGCCCCTTGCTGTGATATCTATAGTCAAGAAGAGATTCCTTTCTTCAGGAACTCCCTTCACCTATAGGTGGCAATCGTATGACATCGCAATGGCTTGGGATATTTTTTTCTGCGCCCTTAAGATGTACTGCCCCACACTGCCTTTCGTTATTTGCAGCATGGCTGCAATCTGGCTGTAGGAGAAGCACTCTCCGTAAGCCAACACATAGCAATCCCTCTCCCTGATGCTGAGTCGGGATAGGACGAATTCCAGCCTGGCTCTCTGTCTATTCGTCAGTAGGGCAGGTTGGGGATGGATCCTCTTATCCGCATAAACCTGGATGGAAGCAGGATCGGTAAGCTTCTCTCCCTGATAAGAAGCCCTTCTTTCGATCCCGCGGCGGTTTCCCGGAGGTCTTCCCGTATCCAGCCATTCCAGGGCAAACCTGCAATCCGACAACATGCCGGAAAGAAGCTTCTTCTCCCCTAGATCCGATGCCGATTGATGAGCCTTCTCAATGACACGGCAGGTGCGGCGGTAAGAATCCCGCAGTTCCTTATGGCTTAACCAGCTTTGCTTATTAATCAACTCTCCCCTTTCCATTCCCTCGCGCCTCCTTTAGCGTTTTTGCCATTTTGGCAAATTCAATTCAAAATTTTTTTACCAAAATGGCTACAAGGAGAGAGAAGACATTCAAATGTTGCCATATTGGTAACTTATTACAGATCATATCATTACCGTTTTGGTAATGTCAATCATTTTATTTCCGTTTTGGCAAAACTATTTATTACCGTAATGGTAAATGGTAATATTTGAGTACTAACTGATTTCAAAGTGGGGACATTCCAATGAGCGTATTGGGTAATCGAATCAAATCTCTTCGAGACAAGGCAGGACTCTCACAAAAAAGACTGGCCGAATCCTTGGGCATCTCCAATGTTCAGTTATCCAGATATGAAACGGGAGACCGGAAGCCGGACCCGGACACTATAAAGCAAATAGCCGATTTCTTCGATGTCTCTGTCGACTATCTGCTTGGTCGGGATACGCCAACCCAGGATATACCCGATATTGATGATCCGGAGCTGACGATTCTGTTTAGGGATTTAAAGAACGCTTCCCCGGAAATACGCGAGGAGACTCGCAAATTTCTTGAATTTCTAATGGAGAAGGAGAAAGACCGCAAGCCGGGGGACCGGCAGGGAAAATAACCTGACCAGCGGGAAGCTATGAGGGAATCCATGGCTAAACCGGACAAGCCAGTTACGAGAGGCTATGTTACCCGGTCGCTGTTTTGATTCAAGTAGAGGTGCAGGCTCGTTCGAGCTGCCTGAAACGAAGAATTAGAGGCATGGCAAAATAACAATTACTAAAGGAAAGTTCTGTGCCCAGTAAGGGCTTTCTTTTTCGAAATAAAAGGAACATACGTTCTGTATTAAACTGATGACAAGAGGTGATAACGGTGTTATCTCTTTACAAATGCACTCCTTTCGAACAATGGGTCGAACAAATTTGCCGCAAATATCGAATTACCACTCCGGAGCATCTCACCATAGAATATGTGTCATCAAGAATGAATATCTGGGTATATTATCAGCCTTTTCGGAGCAGTCATATTGACCGTGGTCTAGGTATGTACAGCGTAAATGTGGATGCCCGCCTATCTCCTGAGGAGCAGTGGGAGGATTTCCTTCATGAGCTTTGCCATGTCCTGAGGCATTCCGGAAATCAATTCTGCATGCCGGAATCCTTTCTCCAGTGGCAGGAACAGGATGCGAACAGCTTCGTGCCCTATGCGGCCATTCCGTTCTTCATGCTAAACCGGATGGAACTGCCTCCTCATCAGAATGATTTGATAGACTTGATTACACATACGTTCAGAGTCACCAGAGAGCTTGCGCGAAGAAGAGTGGAGCAAATTCAACGTAGAATCCTGCAAACTATACTGCACGAAGAATGGCTTAAACAAGTAGCTTTGGATGAGCGCAAGCTGATTTAGCATGAGTTATTCAGGAGTTATTCACAGGTTGGAATGATTTGGATGTAGTTATTTTCAGGGCGGCAGTCAAACGGGTTTATGCTGAAATATTCTGACTTTTCGACGTTTTTCATAGTTTGTTTGCTCTTCAGATTAAGGAATTATACAATAGAAAACGGAAGTCATCAGAACTTATCCACAATCTTATCCACAACATGTTAACAAAGGAATGGATGTTCGATGAATTATCCACATTTCAGAAGTTGGGAGGGACAAGCAGTGGACCATCCGGACCATGTCCGTTGGATGCGCGAAGCTATAACAGAGGCGGAGAAAGCATTGGCCAAAAGAGAAGTTCCCATCGGTGCCGTTATTGTTCATAATGGAGAAATTATTGGCCGGGGGCACAATTTGCGGGAAACCTCACTGGACCCGACTTCTCACGCCGAATTAATCGCGATCCGGCAAGCGAGCGAACATCTGCAGGCCTGGAGGCTGCTGGATTGCTCCCTGTATGTAACATTAGAGCCCTGTCCTATGTGTGCCGGGGCTATTGTCCAGTCAAGAATACCCCATGTCATATATGGAACGGCGGATCCTAAAGCGGGCTGTGCAGGGACATTAATGAATCTGCTGCAGGAGGAAAGGTTTAACCATCAGGTGGAGGTTACCAGCGGAATTCTCATGGAAGAATGTGCTTCTATGCTCACCGACTTCTTCCGCACCTTGCGAAAGAAAAGCCGTTAGACTTATGCTGATTCCGGCGCAACTGTCCGGGATCAGCGGAAATTTTGGAAGGCTGCTCCTCTTCCCATTCCCGGTTATTTATGATATAATGATTTTTGCTTAAGCGCCCGTAGCTCAGCAGGATAGAGCATCAGTTTCCTAAACTGCAGGTCGTACGTTCGAATCGTATCGGGCGCGCCAGTAAGTTAATAAGATATCGAGACGTGGCTCAGCTTGGTAGAGCGCTTGGTTCGGGACCAAGAGGTCGCAGGTTCAAATCCTGTCGTCTCGACCATTACATAAGCATCGGGGACCCAGAATTGGGGGTCCCTTTCTTGTTGTATTTTAGATGCATAACACGAGCTAAAAGGATGAATTTACCCATGATGCGATACGTAATTCTGGTATTTTTAGGTGCCTGCAGCTTTGGAGTGCTGTCCACCTTCGTCAAGCTGGCCTATCAATCGGGCTTTACCGTCAATCAGGTCGTTGGAAGCCAGACCTTACTGGGGATGCTTACACTGTGGATAATCTTTATCGTCGTTAAAATCAGAAAAAAGGGAGGCGCGGTATCACCGGCATCCTTTAAAGAAATACTAATGCTGATGGCCGTCGGAACAACGACCGGTTTGACGGGTGTATTTTATTATGCTGCTTTGCAATATGTACCGGCTTCCTTGGCAATTATTCTGTTGTTTCAATTTTCGTGGATGGGCCTGCTTATCGAGTCACTACTCAACCGGAGGTGGCCGGGCAAAGAAAAGCTGGTCGCTCTATTGATTCTTCTGGCCGGAACGGTACTTGCCAGCGGGATTCTGGAACAGGGACTGGGCTCCTTTACTTTAGCAGGCGTGGCCTTGGGTTTGGTTGCCGCCCTTATGTATACACTGTTCATTCTATTCAGCGGCCGAACCGCTCCTCATATCCATCCGGCCAAAAGAAGCGCCATCATGCTCACCGGTTCATTTATACTGATCAGCATCATTTTCCCGCCATCTTTTCTGGTCGACGGCTCCTTATGGAACGGACTCATTAAATTTGCGGTTGTTTTGGCCTTGCTCGGCGCCGTAATTCCCCCTTTTTTATTTGCGTTGGGGGTTCCTCATATCGGCGGATCACTGGCTACGATCCTGAGTGCTGCAGAGCTTCCGACCGCAGTTCTTGCTTCCAGCCTTGTCCTTCGGGAAGAGGTTTCGGTGACGAAATGGATCGGCGTACTGATCATATTGGCAGGCATCGCATTGCCGGAATGGATCGCCAGCCTAAGAAGGAAACGCCAGCTCAAGCTTCAGTAAAACGTCTTCGGACGTTTTTTTGTTTTTCCGAGAGAAAATAAAAAGAGCAGAGTCGCACTCTGCTCTAAATCATATTATTGGGTTAAATGGCGGAGCTGACGGGATTCGAACCCGCGGTCTCCTGCGTGACAGGCAGGCATGTTAGGCCTCTACACCACAGCTCCTTGGCAACTACTATAAGAAAGGCACAAGCAATATAATAGCATGTCCTAGAATCAGATGCAAGTACTTTTTAGTAGCTGCCCTTGTTAGTCGGGAATATTCATCCGTGGTATCACGATTCCCTCATCGAAATCCTTCAAGCATCGTAATGAACCATTCCTTCAATCCATTCTTTCTCATCAGGGAACTGCCCGATGAATTTGTCATACAATGGAGGATGCTCCTCTCCCTGCCTCATTCTCGCCGCCAAATACCACCGGGTCAATTCACGGCTTGCCGGAAGCTCCCAATTCCCTTCGGTATAGGGTTCCATGACATCCGCGGCAGTCTTGTAATCATTCCGCAAATAATAAATTTGTCCGATAGACAGTGCCATCCCCGGACCCACCCCGAACGGCTCGTGCATCTGCCCTTCCGGAAGCTGCTCCAGCTCCTTCATTTTATCCAGCACCGTTTGGTAAAGCTGAATGGCATCATCCCAGTATTTTTGCTGCGCTGCAGGATCATTATTTTTTCTGGCCTGATCACCCAGCTGCAGGTTCAGATCAACCGCACGATCATACCAGTTTGGAAAATCCTCAAACAGGCTCAGGCCCCAAATACTGCTTTCCAGACGTGAATATGCAACGTCCAATGCTTCCGGGAGCTCATCCTTTCGGAGATGTAAAATGAACTGCTGTTCAACAAGCAAACGATTGTAAGGCTCCTTCTTACTTAACTGCTGCAGGTGCTTCGCCACTTCCTCCAGAATCTTCGAATCCCCTGTTTGGTTATACATCTTATTTAATTCATTGACCTTGGCCAACACATATTCAGGATGATTCGGCCTCGCCTTTAAGGCTTTTTCTAAAGCTTGGTTCGCATGGGCATTGTTCCCCTTCATGCTTTGATCCAAGTAAGTATAGAAGGTTCTATTCGCCTGATAGTCGTAAAAGGATATGATCAGTACTATAAGGGCCGCGGCCGAAATCATACCCGGAACAAGCCGTCCCCAGGTTTTATCCGTAAGCCAACCCCACAGCTTGCTTCCTTCCAGGCGTAATTCAGTAGTTACAGCGGATGCCATCCCACCCAAACACAGGAACACGAGTGCGGCGATATAGCCATAGCTCATTTCAAAATCAAGCGCGCTATGAAGCAAGATGGACATGGCCACAAGATAATAAAGAATTGATTGATCGGGATCTGTTGTTTTGCTTAAGAACACATTTTTGATATAAAAAATAAACACCAGCAGGAGTAACCCTCCCAGGAAAATAAGCCCGACCAAGCCGGTTTCAACAAGGTATTCAAAGAAATAGCTATGAACCTGCCTCGGAAGATAAGGAGCACCCTGGTAAGCGGTGAACAGCGCCTCCCAGACCCCGCCGCCTCCGCCGAGAACCGGCCGGTCGGCGAATATTTTCAATGAGTCGGCGAACATCATTAATCTTTCGAGTACACTGTGCTGTTGGAGGTTAATGCTTGCGATCCTCTGGTGCAGCGCTTGCGGGAGCAGATTCCCGACCATTGAACCCTGAGTGATAAGCAGAAGTCCGATTCCCCCTAAGGCTATGAGGCCAACGGGAACAATCCAATTAGACCATTTCCAGCCGGCAAACCGCGCAAGCTTTCTTTCCATCAACGGCGCCAGGTATAGCTGGAGGATGACAATAAGGGCTGCCGCCCCAATCGATACCGGTACGAGCGTCAGCCAGCCTTTCCAGGAAAGAGGATCCAATAGGCTGACCGTATCGGCGGCACCATTCTGTTCATAAGAGGCTTTCATTCGTTTGAGCATTTCGAGTGATATGCTCTTGATCCGGTCCGTAATCAGGAAGGAGGCTGTGAAGCCGATCCCCAAATATATAAAAAAACAGATTTGCCGGACAACGGAGAGGAAAGGCAGCAGCGCCAGCAATATAAGCGGAAGCACCACAATTCCCCCGCGGGATAGAGTTAGCGAGAACGAGAGAGCCAATGGAACCAGCATTAATGCATTCAGTGCAACGATCACCCGGCTGCGGGAGGACATGATAAAATGCAAGCAGCCCAAAAGCAGGGCAATCAGCACAGCCGCATAAGCATTGGCATACTGAAAGACAGCCGTCAGCCTCAAGCCTTGGTCTTCCATGACAGCATCACGAAAATAAGCGTTTCCGAACATGTTTAGAATGCAATAAATGACCACCATATAACCGGAAGTCATAATTCCGAATTGGAGCATCCGGTTCCCCGATTGGCTTCGAGCGAAATAAGCCGCCAGCCCGAATAACATCGCATACATGGCATGAAGCAAAATCTGCTTTCCATTGCTGTAGGGAGATACGGCCACGAATCCGGATAAGAGGTAGGATAAAGGCAAACCCCAAGCTAATAACATTAACGCATCTCTCACGGAGCTGATTTTCCAACGAAAGATCCAATAAAGCGAAATGAGAAAGAAGAATAAGGCTGTCCAAGCTGCCGACCCATAAACATTGACTTCGTATTGAATCAGATAGCCGTTATATAAGCCGGTGCGGAACGGGGCGATGAACAAGAACAATAGAATAAATCCCAGGCCAGTCCAATATATGATTTCATTGGGCTCCGATATTCCCAGGTTTACCGGGAGGCGCTCGGGTTGTTTGGTTAATTTAGTCTTCATCTCTGCTCCTTTATCTTTATGGGCCTGTTTCATCTGGCCCTTCCATGCTGTAATGAATATTACAACCATATAGACTTATTACTTTGGAAAAAGTTTCTATATTTTAAAAAATTAAATGAATAAATTCATTTTGTGTCAGGAAATAGAGCTTTCTAAAATAAAAATGTAAAATTTTTACTTTCGGCTTCTCCCCTTTGCATGTAATACACCGCGGCATGCTATACTATACGAAAAGTATTTTTACGGACCTGGTTATGTGCCTGTTTTTCTTTATCCATTACAAATCGAAAGGTGGGAAAACCCATGCATAAAGCTCAATTACGCACTCTGGGGCAGAAGGTGGAGCTGGCCTATGAAGATCGCGGACAGGGTCATGCCGTAGTCCTGCTGCATGGATTTTGCGGAAGCTCGCAGTATTGGAAGTTCATCGCGCCGGCATTAGAGAACGGCTACCGGCTCATCATTCCGGATTTAAGAGGGCACGGGCAATCTTCCGTTCCGGAAGGCCCGTACTTAATGGAAACTATGGCGGAAGACATTGCTGAACTGTTAGAGCAGCTTGAGATCGAGAAGGCCGTTCTATTCGGGCATTCTATGGGCGGATATGTAACTGCCGCCTTTGCCGGGAAGCATCCGGATAAGCTGGCCGGCTGCGGTCTGATTCACTCTACCGCGCTGCCTGACAATGAAGAAGGTAAGCGGAAGAGATCCGATAATATGGAAGCCATCCGGCAACGGGGAATGAATGCATTTGCAGGGGAATTGATCCCGAAGCTTTTTGCCAAAGCCCATCTGGAGAGCATGAGCCGGGAGGTCGAGAGCATGACGGCAATAGGCCAAGCAACGCATCCGGACGGAGCCATCCGCTCCCTCCAGGGGATGAGGGAACGAACAGACCGCACAATGGTGCTGAGAATGGCCGAAGTGCCCGTACTGTTGGTGGCCGGAGCGGAAGACCAGATTGTCCTTCCGGACAAAACCTTCTCGGTTGAAGGGGACAACATCTCGACATTTCTGCTCGACGGTGCCGCACATATGGGGATGATCGAAGCTCCCTCATTGCTGGCTGATCGAATGAAGGCCTTCCTCTCGCAAATCTACGGATAACCATTAAGCTTAACAGGACCAATCGAAGCCGGTTGGTCTTTGTTTCGGTTAAGTCTAATTCAAACTTTTTACATAGGGCAATCGTTGAAGGATTAGAATGCGATTCATATAGTCCGGCAAAGGATGAGAACGTTGATCAAAATTGAAGATTTATCCAAACAATTTAAAAAAGACGTTTGGGCGATTCGCAACCTAAATTTAACAATCCCAACGGGAATGTTCGGGCTGCTGGGACCGAATGCAGCCGGTAAAACAACTCTGATGCAGATTCTAGCCACTTTGCTGAATCCTACATCAGGTACGGTTCGAATAAACGGCCGTCCCCTGTCCGATGCCGAAGAGATCCGCCAAATAATCGGGTATCTTCCGCAGTTTATCGAAATTTATCCGCATATGACGGGTTATGATTTTCTCGATTATATCGGCGTTATGAAGGGAATGAACGACCCCAGACTAAGGAAGTCTGCTATTGACACTATACTGGAAAAAGTCAATCTACAGACTAAAGCAAAGGATAAGGTCAGAACCTATTCCGGAGGCATGAAGCAGCGGCTGGGGATCGCCCAAGCGCTGCTCGCTTCACCCGAAATTCTGATTGTGGACGAGCCCACTGCCGGTCTTGACCCGGAGGAACGTATCCGTTTTCGGCATTTGTTATCGGAGTTCAGCATTAAGCGAACGGTACTCCTATCGACACATATTGTTTCGGATATTGAAAGCAGCTGCCAGCGGCTTGCCGTAATGAAGCAAGGGGTTCTTGCCTTCGTCGGGTCCCAACGGCAGCTGCAAGCCCGCGCCGAGGGCAAGGTGTGGCAAGTAGAGGTGAAGGAGGAGCAATTCCTCCGGTTGGTTGGGAATCCGGAAATCCAGCTTATTCACTCCCGCCGCATACCGGGAGGAATTCAATGCAAGCTTATTGCCTCCGATTCCCCTACGGCTAATGCTCTCTCGCTCTCCCCTTCCCTGGAAGACGGTTACCTGGCCTTGATCGGCGGTGAGGCCAGTTGAGCAAATGGGTTGGACAGGTAAAGTCTGAAACCAAGGCATTGCTAAGTAAACCAATCCTGTTTCTGCTGCCTCTGCTTTATGGTTTTTGGTTTGCCTTCGAACTGTCGCATATCGCACCTCCCGCCTCCGAGAATCTGTACGCCTACGCTTACCAATTTCACAAGGTTAAGCATGTATTGACTCTCGGGGTGGCATTCATGCTTGGAATTTGGTCCATTCGCTCCGATTTCCACCGGCCCGGATATTCATGGATGGGGAGCTTGCCGGTTTCTATCTGGACTCGGATTACTGCGAAATATACTGTTTATTTAATTTATTTAAGTCTTTTTACTGCAGCTATGGCCATCGTATTTATATATTACGGATGGATTCGTCAGCTTTCCGTCTCTGCAGTGATAGATTACACGCTGCTGTTCGCTCTCCAATATGAAGTGTCCTATGCTGTCACACTGGCACTAGCTATGCTTCTGAGTGCATGGATACCGGGAAGAATTACATATCTGATCGGGTTTTGTGCCTGGATGTTCGGAACCTTCTTCCTGGACGTATTCATCATTAATCGTTATGAGCTGTACCCTCTTACCACTTTCCATCTAAACCAATTTCTCGTTGATTCCCTTCTGGAAAGCGAACTATGGGGACATTCCATCATTGCGGACGAGCTGTGGTATGCCAGAGGTTTCACCCTTTCGGTTACGCTCTTACTGCTGGTCGCTGCTGCAGCTTATCTCACTCTTCATCGGCCCTCTCGCCTCCGGAGATGGTGGTTGGGACTATGTGCGGGGGCTGCTGCCTTAGTCATTCTATGCTTCATTCCATACGGAAAACTATGGATAGACCGCTATAAAGAGTATGAAGCGGCCAGGGAAGATGCAGCTTCTTATGAACAGCTTGTTTCGAAAAATAAGCCCGACGAGTTTAGAATAGGCGAATACCAACTGTCGGTATCCCGTATATCCAACCACCGGATTCAAGTCGATGCCGTCTTAACGATTCCTAATTATGATCAGGAGAAAACGGCCTCCCTGCCATTCGTCTTAAACCGTAATTTGGAAGTCACCCGTGTGCAGTGGAATCATCAATCGGTCGCCTGGGTCCGGGATGGAGACCGGTTCATTCTGGAATCCGTCCGCCCGGATCCGGATCTTGAGTTTCAAACCTTGGAGTTATCTTATAACGGTCCTTTATACGAATGGATGGTTTTATCCGAACGTCCCGCCATCCCGATTTTCCTTTCGGGCAAGAACGCATTTCTTCCGGAGAGCGCCGCGTGGTACCCTTTGCCCGGAGAGCAATTTCGTTATTTTAAAGGTAGAATGGATACGGACAAGCTTTATTTGAATACGGAAGCGGGGCTGGAATATAAAGCTCGTTTTAAAGTCCAATTTCAAGGATTTGACCATCGGCTCTATGGGACTATTCCCGAAACGGAGTCAAGCAAGCCGGGAAACCAACAATTTGAATCAGCAGAAGCAGACGGGCTGACGGCCCTCTCGGGCAGCTTTATAGAAGTAACCGTACCCGAAGAGCCGGTTCGAATCATTACTACGCCCAGCAACAAGCTTGAGGCGGAACGATTTCTTCGGGACTTGTCTAAGCATTTGAACTATTACCGCTCCTGGTTGAATGAACCGCCCAATGGGATTGATCAAATTTTTTATCTATCGTTGGCTAACCAAGGCTACGTTGGGGGTATGGCTAAGGTTACCGGGCATAGCCTCATCCTGTCTGAAACGACGTCCCACAATTTGGATAAGTATCAGCTGGGGAAAACGGTAAATGCCTATCTGTTCGGAGATTTACATATGAATTATTACTCCGAACCGGAAGAGGAACAACCTCACTCCATCGTTGGCCTGATTCGCAATGCCTTCTATTATCTTTATTTACGTGAAGAGATGCATTTCACCCATGAACAGATAGTCAAAGGAAGCTTGGCTGGTGTATACCCGCTGCTTTCCCTAAACCAGGGAACAGATCTGTACGCCATGATCGACCGGGCTATCGCCGAGGGAAAAACAGCGCAGGTTAAATCGCTGTTAAATACCTTTTATCAACGGGGGCTATCTATTCAAAGCCATTCCTCAGAAGCGGATATTCCGGTCATTACCGAACAAGAATGGCTGGAGGAGTGGAACCGGGTAATGCAACCATACTCCGGAGAGGAGAGATAACCGGTGACGGATGAACAATTGGTCGAAAGGATGGCCGACGGGGATCAAGCGGCATTTGAGGTGCTTATCCATCGCTATCATGGACCCCTGCTCGGCTATTTGGAACGGCATCTGTACAATCGGGAAAGAGCGGAAGACTTCGTTCAAGAGACGTTCCTGCGATTAATCCGGCAATTGAAGAAGGGAAGGCTGCCTGAGCAAATCCGCCCCTGGCTGTATCGTGTCGCTCTGAATTTATGCCGCGATTACTGGAAAAGCCTCGGATTTCAGAATGAAAAGCAGCAGATTGCTGAAACGCCGGACAGACGGGATGAAGGGCCTTCCGTCGTCGAAATCTACGAAAGACAGGAAACGCGTAAAGAAATTCTAATGTCACTTCATGAATTAGGCGAGCTTCAGAAGGAAATTATTATCCTAAGGTTCTACCAGGATTTGAAGCTGCATGAAATCTCGGAAATTATGGAGATCCCGCTGTCCACCGTCAAAACCAATTTATATCAAGGATTGAAAAGGCTGCGTTCACGCTTAATCCAAGAAGGTGTGCAGATCCGCCATAAGAAGGAGGGGGAAAATACGTATGCATAAGACGGATTTGAAAGAAATCGATGAGATGATGAATGAGCTGGCAGAGCCGTTATCCAGATATATCGTTAGTTCCCCGAAGCCGGAGGATACACGTCGTCTGATTGCCAATCTGCAGAATGAATTTGACCGACTTAAGGAAGAGCATCAAGCCCTTCAACTGTCCGCCGTCCCGCGCAAAAAGCCGTCATTCATCCGATTGTGCAGGAACCAGCTTCAAGCCTATCATAAATCGTTCTGGGCGGTCAGTGTTGTTGTATTTATTATGATTACTTTGACGACGTGCGGTATGATTGCTAACTACACCTTCGTCCCGCGAAATCTGTTTTCAACTGCCATTCCCTTGTTTATTCTCGTCGGAATGGCCTACAGCTACCGTTCCTGGAATAAGGAAATGAGGACGATCGAGAGCATCCATCCCTTCCCACCGGCGCTGTTAATATTGAGCCGGCTGCTGATCGTCGTCGCTATTAATATTGTGCTGGGACTCTTTGGTACACTTTTTTTGTTATGGACGGTTAAGTCCTTTTCGTTTCTGACCTTCATGTTGTCCTGGTTATCCGTTGTTCTCTTCATGGGAGGGTTGATGGCGTATCTTACGTATCGCAAAGGGATTGCTGCAGGGTTCACCATTTCCATCGCGGCCTTTCTCTTGTTTCATTTCGGCCAGGAATGGCTGCTTATTCATCAGTGGATCGAACTGGGACAGCTAAAAGTCTATTATGGACTATTTCTGATCGCCGGATTGGCTTGCTTCCTTTCGGCCTATCGGCCGCGCAAATTGGATTGGACATCCCGTGAGAGGAATCCGGTATGATTGAACTGAACAAAGTGAAATATCGCCATCCCGACTTCCTGTTGAACATAGACCATCTATATTTATCCCGGGGCATCACTTTGCTCGTTGGGCGGAATGGAGCCGGTAAGACCACTCTGCTCAAGCTGTTGGCGACCGCGCTTTTCCCCAATGAAGGCGAAATTCGTTATTTAAACCATACCGTTAAAGAGGCTCTCCCCCTTATTCGAAGCTGCATCGGATATATGCCTACCGGATTGCAAATGTATGAAGAAATGACACCCTACAAGCTCCTGTCTTATTTAGCCGAGCTCAAAGGATTAGATTCCCGGGAGGAGGTGGAAGCGGTTATCGAGAGATTTCAGTTCCAGCCCCTGAGAAATGTAAAAATAAAGGAGCTTTCGCAAGGCCAGCATCAGCGTCTTGGCATAGCGCAAGCTTTTCTCGGGGACCCTTTGTTCCTTCTATTGGATGAAGCGTTGAATTACCTGGATATACACGAACGGAAGAAGATCATTAGCGAATTAGCGAGGGAATCCGAACGAAAGGCTATAATCGTGTCCACCCACGAATTGAATGAATGGGAATATGCGGCCGACGAAATCGTTTGGATCGATGAGGGTATGCTCTGTTTCCACGGTACCCCTGCCCGATGGACGAAGGACCTCCCTTGGTCGGTCTGGAGCGGAACTATGGACCCTGAACTTCTCCCTAACCTGAATCCGGACAGGATCCTATCGCTTCGCTTAGAAGGGCAGCAGGCCATTATTCGTTCAATAGGACCGGAGCCTCCTGCAGATTCCTTCGTCGATGTTCCACCGAACTTGGAGGACGCTTACTACATTCGCCGCTGGACACGGGAAAAGAACGGCAGATTTTAATAAAGAGTCGGCAGCATTGCCCATTAGGCTCTAAGGAACGATGATCGACGACCGATAAAGCTCCGAATCCCATTCCACAGTAGCGCCCAATGCTTCAGTAACAAATCTTAAAGGGATATAAATATGTCCGTCTATAATGACGGGGGCGGAATCGAGGCTGACGGATTCCCCATTGACATAAGCTGTTTGGTCATCCGGCCTAAGAATGAGCTGGATATTATCCTTCCAAGCGGTCAACGTCCGAGTTTCATTATCCCATTCGAAATCCGCCTCCAACCGTTCAAATATTCCACGGAATGGAGCCATTGTCGTATTTCCGTTAATATATCCCCGATAATCATGAACATATTGCCCGTTTACAAAAATTTGCACCTGCGGTTGCTCCAGCTTCTGAACGATCCAGGCATTGCTTAACGGCCTTCCTGCCGGACGAACGAACTTGCCGTTCACATATAGGGCTGAGCTTGCTCCGCCATCCATATTCATCGCCTCAACTAAGCCCAAATCCAGTAAAATATGCCCCATTTGCGATAAGGTTGCGGCCGATGTTGTCCCCATTACCATCTTGCCTTCATGGTTAATTCCTACAAAACTCCTGACCGCCGCCAAGCTCGTTATCTTCGGATCATTGAATCCATCGCGTTCCGGATCGATATCTATTCGGCCAGCGGTTATAAGCTTGGGACCTACTCCAATAGCAGAGAGCCAATCACTGCTGCCGCTCTGACCGTTTGTATTTCTCTGAAGAGCCGCCTCTAATTGAATGTCAACCCCGACCTGGAGATGCGGCAATAAGTATTCGATGTTTCCTTTGGCATGACCGATAAAAAGAACAGCCCCATTCTCCGGAATCTGAGCCTCGTCTTCCGTAATTTCGACAATTTTCCCTTCACGAATCACAATCTTGCTACCGCCGGGATAGTCAATATGCTGCTTACCGAATTCGGGGGAGTACCAATTAACCTGGTCATGAGCTTCCGCTCCGAAGTATTTGTTAACACTCCACGGAGTGAAGGAATAAATATTCTGACCCTCGTGGAATACATGAGCTTTCAGTGACATCTCCCAATGCTCAATAACAGCCTTCTTATCCAGGCCTATAGCCAAAGTCTGGTTTATCCCGGAATGAATCGCCCTTCCATCCGCGATCATCAATCCGTTCGGGTACCGGATGCCGGAGTCCTGTTCATATGCGTTGAAAAAAGTCCCGTTAACGGCAGCTATCGCACCGCTTCGCCGAATCATTTGGTCAAACTCTTCCACGTGGCCTATTCCGCCCTCTGCAAGCAATGGTGTTACTTTAATGCCAGGATCCTTTAAGTCCACTTCTATGTATTGAATCGTGAAGGATTTACCTTCATAAATTACCTTGTGCTCGGAATAACTTACGGATTCTTGTTCCGCCGCTTGTACCTCATTGGTGAGAACCATATAACAGATCAAAAACAACGCCCAATATAATAGAAACCGATAGCTTTTCAATTGGCCCCTCCATCTTCTCATCCTTTATACGTTATTTTCATTATATCGGTGCTTCTGCAGCTTGTCAGTATACGGTTTATCTTAATAACCACCTCCGAAAAGTCATACTTTATAATATGAAGTAATACTAAATATTACCCGATGAGCCTGACTCGTTTAATTAACCTTAATTCTCCGCTTCCGCGAAACAACAAAAATCAGAGGTCTCCAGGAGACCTCTGATCGTGACGGTGACTTGTTCGGGATCATTTCAAGCTTCGTATAGCTTCCTTTTGGATAACATGTCTCCGACAATGTCCCGATGTGTTGGAGACACGTCTAACGTGTCTTTGGCACATCCCTCCAGTTTCTATAACGAGCTAAAATAATCGTACACTCGGTTGTTTCGCTGAGAAGTTCAACGGAACCACAACCTCTCTTGTCACCGTCGATTATAGTATGCGGCCGTTATTAATAAATATTCATACTCCAACAATTACCATAACATCAGAGTCTTAAGGGTTTATCTTCTTTGTGCTAATTAACTGCCTTCTCCATGGTTATTGCGGGAATGATTGTGATTTTTGACCTTCTTGGAGCCGGAGAGAGGTTCATTGGCAGGTTCATCATGTCTATCCCGGAACTGCTTATCATCCGGAGAAGGTACGGGTATCGTTTTAGTTTTCGGCAATGGTTTTACCCCCTATTCTTCGTCATGGTTCAAAGCATCTTGATGCCGACGGTCATTGGTATCCTGCTGAATCTGCTGCCGCTGGTGACTATTTACCGCAGTTGTCTCCAGCTTATCGACAACATTCTGCAAATTCTTGTCTTTCCTTGCTGCTTTCGTCATATAATGAACGGCCTCCTCACTTGTTGGTCAGCTCATGTAAAGCCTGAGCACATTCATGAATATGTCTTACGTAATCATCTGCAAGCTGTTGAATCGTTTCGTTACGCTCATCAATGGTTCGATTGTTGATCTCTACATCGACGAGCTCAACCTTTACTTCCCGGGAATCGACATACGTGCACAGAAAGTCAAAAGAATATCCCGTATGCCCTGCAGTATCAATGTGTATACGAAGCGATTGCTCATCTACCCCGTCCCCGACGACATTGGATCGGTCACCATCATTAAGCAGGGTCGGCAGGGTTTCCTGCCAGGCTTCCACCAAAGCCGCTTGATTAACCACTGGAGCTTCGATATTGCTCATTTTATGAACACCTCCATGAGTTTAAAATGCCGAAGCTTCGCCTCTTTTATACAAGGAGTAGTATGAACCAAGCTGTTTAGCATCTAACACAACCTTTTTTCGTTTTAATACCGTCTAAATGTCTGGACAAATAAAAAAGCCGCAACCTATTCAGGTTACAGCTTAACTATTTACTATTTAATTAAAATATTGGCGGAGAGGGTGGGATTCGAACCCACGGAAGAGTCACCCCTTCGCTGGTTTTCAAGACCAGAGCCTTAAACCACTCGACCACCTCTCCGAGCGGACGATTCCATACGGAATCCTCCCATTGCCCATTTGGGGACAATGATCATTGTATCACATATAGCAGTGAATTTTCAACGTTACTTTTTGCTAATGACGGCAACATTGTTCATATATGGACGAAGAACTTCCGGAATCACGACACTTCCGTCCTCTTGTTGATAATTCTCAAGAATAGCCGCCACTGTTCTTCCTAACGCTAATCCAGATCCATTCAAAGTATGGACAAATTCAGGCTTTGCCTTGGCATCTCTGCGGAAACGGATATTCGCCCTTCTGGCTTGGAAATCTTCAAAATTACTGCAAGACGAGATCTCCCGGTAAGCTTGGCTGTTAGGCAGCCAGACCTCCAGATCATAAGTTTTCGCTGAGGAGAAACCGAGATCCCCCGTACACAAGTTCATTACCCTATACGGCAGCTGCAGCAATTGCAGAACCTTCTCCGCATTTTCCGTCAGCTTCTCAAGCTCATCGTAAGAGCTTTCCGGCGAGACAAGCTTGACCAATTCCACTTTATTGAACTGGTGCTGGCGAATCAACCCTCTTGTATCTCTACCGGCGGCACCCGCCTCCGAACGGAAGCAAGCACTGTACGCGACAAAATATTTAGGCAGATCTTCCATAGATAGAATTTCATCTCTATGGTAATTAGTAACTGGAACTTCTGCGGTCGGAATCAAAAAGTATTCCGTTCCTTGAATTTCATATACATCCTCAGCAAACTTCGGCAGCTGTCCCGTTCCGGTCAAGCTCTCTTTATTTACGATCAGCGGAGGGAGCATTTCTTCATAACCGTGCTCACTGCTGTGCAGATCCATCATAAAGTTCGCAAGCGCACGCTCCAGGCGGGCACCTAATCCTTTATAGAAAACAAATCGCGAACCGGTTACTTTAGAAGCCGCCTCAAAATCGAGAATACCGAGTTCTTGGGCAACCTCCCAATGAGGCTTCACATCGAAGGAGAAGGACTTGGGCTCCCCCCAGCGGCGGATTTCCACATTGTCATCTTCTGAAGCCCCGACAGGCACGGAGACATGGGGCATATTGGGAAGCGACAGCAGAATCGCATTCAAATCCTCTTCGATTCCCCGAAGCTGCTCGTCCATCTCTTTAATGCGGTCGGAAACTTCCCTCATCTCAATGATGAGTGGTTCCGCGTCCTCCTTAGCCCTCTTCTTGGCGGCAACCTCTTGAGAAACTACGTTTCGGCGATTTTTCAATTGTTCAACTTCTTGCAGAAGTTCGCGCCTCGTCTTGTCCAATCCGACAAATTGATTAAGCTCATCCGGAGAGCCTCCCCGGTTGATCATCGCTTGTTGGGCGCGTTCGAATTCATATCTAAGCAATTTTGCATCAAACAAAAGTAATTCCTCCCGAAAGGGATATTTTTAATCCTGCATATACCTAAAAAAACATTTTACAGGAAGGGATTTAAATAAACAACTGTTTGCCCGCATTTTAAATCCCCGGTATCGGAATTTTAGTCCGTTCTCGTTCCAAATTTATCTTATTAATAAGAAGAAACTCTAGAACAAATTCTTAATGCTTGTTCCTATGCTGACGAAAAAGTCCTTAATCGCCCGGAACAGCAGACGGAGCCAGCTTCCCTTCTCATTATCCTCGGCCGCAACGAGATCAACGGAAAATTCCTGTTCGTTGTACTTTACCTTTAAGGTACCCATTTTATCACCTTTTTTAATAGGTGCGACCAGCTGATCTTCCGGAAGAGGGGTTGCTTCTTTGACAAATTCCTCGTCGCTGGCTCCCTTTCTTACCAATATCGACAGATCAGAACCGGTTACGACAGGAACTTGGGTTTTAACCCCTTTATTCATTTTGACGGTTTTCAGTTCTTCGATTTCACTGCCGGAACTATAAATCGTTTTCTTCTCGAAATTTTTAAACCCATAATCCAGCAGCTTGCGGGTTTCTTCAAAACGTTTCGGCTCCGATTGGGCACCCATGACGACACTGATTAATCTCAAGCCGTTTCTCTCGGCGGTTCCGGTAAAGCAATAGCCGGCTTCATCGGTATGGCCTGTCTTCAATCCGTCCAGACCTTCATAAGCATACTTTTTCAAGCTGACTGAATCATTGCTCCACCCTTCCAGCATCCAGTTCCAGTTCGTCATCTCGGTCGTGTCCCGTTCTCTCAGCTTTCTCCGGGTGGTCTTCGTATATTCCAATACTTCCTTGTGATCTTTAATAATATGATAAGCCAGTAATGCGGAATCTCGGGCAGTCATCATAGTTTCCCCCGGAATGTTCTGAGGGGCATATTTCCCAAGGTCATCCCTTCCAAGTCCAGTGGAATTGATAAAATGTGCAGACTCGGAAAGCCCTAATTCCCGAGCTTTCTCGTTCATCATTTCGGCGAATTTCTCTTCGTTACCAGCGATATGCTCCGCTAAAGCAACAGTTGCATCATTTCCCGAATAGATAGACATTGAAGCAAACATATCCTTAACCGGCAGTTTCTCCTGATAGGCGAGGAGCTGTCCCGATCCAATGACATTGGCCGCATATTCCGTAGTGGTCACCAAATCGTCCCAACTGAGTTCTCCGCTCTCTATCTTCTCCATTACTATGTATTCAGTCATCATCTTCGACATGCTGGCGGGAGGCAGAGGCTCGTCCGCGTTAAATTCATAGATGACTTGACCGGTAGCTGCATCCATCAATATAGCTGATTTGACTTCCAAATTTAATTCATTGTCAGCAGCAAGGGCTTCTTCAGGAACGGCAGACAGAAATGCAGCCATCGCAATTAAAGCTGCAAGAAACATACACAACGGTTTTCGTAGTGATAACCCGTACTTCACCTTTCACACTCCCATGGTCGTAGTCCTCTTATTTTAACATAGAGCCTTGTCCAAACAAAAGGAAAAACAGGGTAATTCCGCACCCTGTTCAACCTTCATTCTATTTAATTAATTTCCGTTAGAGTTATTAATAAACGAGAAACCATCCAGCGAATGGTTGTATGCAACAAATTTGCGTTAGTCGCGGGTTTATAACGAATAGTTAGGTGCTTCCTTAGTAATTTGCACATCGTGAGGATGGCTTTCCCTTAGACCTGCACCGCTAATCCGAATAAATTGCGTATCTTCCCTGAGCTCTTGCAAATTCTTGGTTCCGCAGTAGCCCATACCTTGAATCAAGCCGCCAATCAACTGATGAATGGAGTCCTTCAAAGGTCCTTTGTAAGGAACGCGTCCTTCAATGCCTTCCGGAACCAGTTTGGTCTCATCCTCCTGGAAATACCGGTCCTTGCTTCCTTCCTTCATAGCCCCGATAGATCCCATACCACGATATACTTTAAATCTCCGGCCCTGGTAAATTTCCGATTCTCCCGGGCTTTCTTCCGTTCCGGCAAACAGGCTTCCGATCATGACGGCATCTGCACCTGCCGCCAGCGCCTTCGTAACATCCCCGGAGTACTTGATTCCTCCATCGGCAATGATCGGTACATTGTATTGTCTGGCCACTGTGGCACAATCATAAATCGCTGTAACCTGAGGTACGCCTATACCGGCAATAACCCTTGTCGTACAGATGGAGCCTGGTCCGATACCTACCTTAATTACGGAAGCGCCGGCTTCAATCAGGTCTCTTGTCCCATCCCCCGTAGCAACGTTGCCTGCTACAATAACCAGTTCCGGGAAATGCTTTCTCAATTCGCGAACCGTATTGCTAATATTAATATGATGGCCGTGAGCAGAGTCAACGACAATCATATCGACTCCCGCGTTTACAAGCGCTGTAGCCCGCTCTAACGCATCCTTAGAGGCTCCGATAGCCGCACCTACCATCAGCCTTCCCTGGCTGTCCTTGGCGGCATTAGGGAACTGTATAGCCTTCTCAATGTCTTTAATCGTTATAAGACCTTTAAGCTCGTTAGTCTCGTCCACCAGGGGCAGCTTCTCTATCTTATGCTTCTGCAAAATATGCTCCGCTTGCTGCAGCGTCGTACCGACCGGCGCGGTTACCAAATTGTCCTTCGTCATGACATCTTTAATTTTAATCGAATAATCATGAACAAAACGAAGATCCCTATTCGTCAGAATACCAACCAGCTTATTGTTCTCATCGACAATCGGTACCCCGGAAATACGGAACTTGCTCATTAGCTCTTCGGCATTGTATACATGATGTTCCGGGGTTAAAGAAAATGGATTGGTAATAACGCCGCTTTCCGAGCGCTTAACCCGATCCACTTCCTCTGCCTGCTGGGCAATACTCATATTCTTATGAATAACTCCGATTCCGCCTTCACGAGCCATGGCAATAGCCAGTACGGCTTCCGTCACCGTATCCATTGCCGAGCTTAGCAAAGGAATGTTTAGTTTAAGATGTCCTAAACGAGTAGATACATCTACCTGTTTAGGTCCGAACACCTCCGAACGACGAGGGACGAGAAGCACGTCATCGAAAGTCAATCCTTCTTTAGCAAATTTGGTTTCCCACACACCAATATCCTCCTTAGCCTGATAACTGCCTATACGTATATTATTGAAATATTATCAGAAGCCTATTTTTAATGTCAAGGACACGTTTAAATGGTAATGTTTCCAATTCAAAATATGGTGAAAAGGCAGTAAAAATAAGGGATTTTAAGTAATTTAACCTAAAAAATATTAAAAAACGCCCTGCAGTGAGCAACGACCATCAAAGTTCAAAGCATTGTTTACATTGTGAGGTTTTTCAACTATTTCTATACACTGCGAAAGAATGGCCCTTCTTTATGAACAAACGCCGTAGGTATTAACTGCAGGGTAAAATAAAAAAGCCTCACCGGCATATACCCGCAAGGCTTGGTTCTCACTTTAAAACAAAAAAAAGCCGCTTGGCAACGTCCTTCCGCACCGGCTGAAAATGCTTCTCGAATCACTTCGAGGTCGGCATCGGAA